>JAJYDR010000005.1 GCA_021777285.1 Actinomycetes bacterium | reverse complement strand
ATCAGCGTGCTGACCCCCAGGGTCCACGCGCGTCTCCTCGACCGGTCGGTGACCACGCGTTAACGCGACGGGCTGGACTTCAACATGCGAGAGAACGTCTCGAGCTCTTCGAGGCACATCCCACTGCCGAGGGCCACGCAGTTCAACGGATCATTCGCCACGATGATCGGCATGTTCGTTTCGACTTCGAGACGCTGAGCGATCCCGTTCAAGAGGGCCCCGCCACCGGTGAGGACGATGCCCTGCTCCATCAGGTCCGACGCCAGTTCGGGCGGCGTGCGGTCAAGGGTCACCTTGACGGCGTCCACGATGGCCTGAACCGGCTCTTCGATCGCCTGGCGAATCTGTTCGGTCGAGATCACCACCGTCTTGGGCAGCCCCGTGACGAGGTCGCGCCCGCGGATCTCCGCGCGCAGTTCCTGCTCCAACGGGTACGCCGAGCCCAACTGGATCTTGATCTCTTCCGCCGTCCGCTCACCGAGCGCAAGCTGGAACTCCTTCTTCACGAAGGCGACGAGCGCTTCGTCGAGTTCGTCGCCGCCGACGCGGATCGACTGGCTCGTGACAATACCGCCGAGCGAGATGACAGCCACTTCGGTCGTGCCTCCGCCAATGTCGACGACCATGTTGCCGCTCGGCTCGTGGATCGGCAGGCCGGCACCGATGGCCGCAGCCATCGGCTCTTCGATGATGTACGCCTTGCGCGCGCCCGCGAACTCGGCCGCCTCCATCACGGCGCGCTGCTCGACACCGGTGATGCCCGAGGGCACGCAGATCACCATGCGCGGTTTGGCGAAGCGCCGCTGATGGACGCGGTGGATGAAGTACCGCAGCATCTTCTCGCAGATCTCGAAGTCGGCGATGACGCCGTCCTTCAGCGGACGGATCGCCTGGATGTTGCTCGGCGTTCGCCCGATCATGCGCTTGGCCTCGGCGCCAACGGCGAGCGGCTTGCCGTCCTTCACGTCAACCGCCACCACCGACGGCTCGTTCAGAATAATGCCGCGTCCGCGCACGTAGACGAGGGTGTTGGCCGTACCCAGGTCCACCGCCATATCGCGGCCCAGGAGCGAAAATCGGTTATCAACCATAAAGACCCTTTATCGAGGCCGCCGACGCTTCCTCACGGTGCAAGGCTAGGGCAAGAACGCGGTCACCGACCAACCGTGTCTAGGAATCCAGGTGAGGGAAGAAAATCGCGATCTCGCGCCCGGCCGATTCGGCCGAGTCCGAGCCGTGGATCAAGTTCTGGGCCATCACCGTCGCGAGGTCGCCCCGTATGGTTCCGGGCGCTGACTCGAGCGGGTTGGTGGTGCCCATCATGGTGCGCACCACCTTCCAGGTGTCCGCCGGCCCTTCCACGACGACCACCATCACCGGGCCGCTCGTGATGAACCGGACCAGGTTGTCGTAGTAGTCCCGCCCCAGGTGTTCGGCGTAGTGGCGCGCCGCCGTCGCCTCGTCGAGCGTTCGAAACTCGGCGGCTACGAAGTGCAGGCCCTTGCGCTCCAGTCGCCCGAGGATCTCGCCGACCAGCCCCCGCTGCACGCCGTCGGGCTTGATGATGACCAGGGTCCGATTCACAACGGACAAATCTAACAGTCTCAGCGCAGATGCCGAGACGGCAGGTGCAGGATCTCACCGCGAACTTCGGCGATGACGTAGAGGCTGCCGGTCACGACGATGAGGTCGTCGTCGGTCGAGCGCTCGCGCGCGTGCGCCAGGGCCGCGATGCTCGAGCCGTGCTCGACGGCGACGCCCCCGAGGCGACGAATCGCCGCCGCCACGGTGCCCGCGTCCACGGCGCGCGGCGACTGGGGCGCGCAGCAGTGGAACTCGGTGAACCCGGCCGCCACCAGTGGCGCGACCATGTCGTCGATGTTGCGACCCGTGAGCATGCCGACCACGCACCGTCGCTCGCCCTCGACGTGAAAAGCGCCGTCGAGCGTGGCGACGAGCGCCGCGATGCCCGCGGGATTGTGCGCGCCGTCGATCACCACCATGGGTCGATGCGCCACGACTTCCATCCGTCCGGGCACGCGAGCCTTGCTCAGCGTCGCGCGCACGACCTCGTCGCCGAGCGACCGGCCGAGGAAGGCTTCGGCGGCGACGATGGCGGTGGTCGCGTTGATTCCCTGATGAATGCCGTGAAGTGACACCACGATCTCGTCGTAGCGCGAGTAGGGCGTTCGCAAGGTCAGCAGTCGGCCGCCAACCGCGAGGTCGTTGCGCTCCAGGTCGAAACTGTCGCCGAGGAACCACGGCGTCGCACCGAGCAGATCCACGCGTTGCTGGGCGATCTCGACCACGATGGCGTTGGTGGTGGCGACGATGGCGACGGCGTCGGTGCGGAAGATGCCGACCTTGTCACGAGCGATGTCACCGATCGTCGGTCCGAGGACGGCGGTGTGGTCGAGGTCCACGTTGGTCAACACCGTGACGTCGCCGTCGATGACGTTGGTCGAATCCCAGGTGCCCCCGAGCCCCACTTCGACCACGGCGACGTCCACCCCCTCGTCAGAGAAGTGCAAGAAGGCGGCGACGGTGAGCAGCTCGAAACGGGTGAGCGCGATGCCCGTCACCGACTCCACGTCGGCCAGTCGGCCGAAGAGCTCGCGGAACACGTCGTCGTCAATGGCCTCGCCGTTCACCGCGATGCGTTCGTTGACCGCGTGCAGGTCGGGGCTGGTAAAGGTGCCCACGCGCAGTCCCGTCGCGCGCAGGAGTTCACTCGTCATCGTCGTGGTCGAGCCCTTGCCGTTGGTTCCGGTGATGTGGATCGACGGGAAGTCGTGGTGCGGGTCAGCCAGCATGGCCAACGTCTCGACGATCGGCTGCAGGGTCGGCGGCGACTGGCGGTTGGGCGACACTCGTTCGAAGTCGACGTGAGACTCGAGCCAGCCCAACGCCTGGGCGTATGTTTCAAATCGCACGGTCTAACTCGCGCGACGAGAACGCGTCGCCTTCCGCAGTTCGTAAAGGGGCGGGATGTGCTCGCGGACCGACTCCGCGGTCACGACGCAGCGCACAACGTCGGTTCGTCCGGGCACGTCGTACATCGTTTCGAGCAACACGCTCTCGAGGATGGAGCGAAGTCCCCGCGCGCCGGTGCCGCGCTCGAGCGCGAGTTCGGCAATGGCCGCGAGCGCGTCAGTCTCGATCACGAGTTCGACGCCGTCCATCGCGAGCACCTGGCGGAACTGCTTGACGAGCGAGTTCTTCGGCTCGGTCAGCACCTCGATCAGCATCGAACGGTCGAGTTGCTGGACCGCGCCGACGATGGGCAGTCGCCCGATGAATTCGGGAATGAGCCCGAACTTCATCAGGTCTTCGGGCAGTGCGTGACGGAAGAGCTCGATGTCGCCCGCCCGCTTCGATTCGATCGGTGAATTGAAGCCGATCGACTTCTTGCCGAGCCGTCGTTCGATGATGGACTCCAGGCCCGCGAACGCGCCCCCGCAGATGAACAGGATGTTGGAGGTGTCGATCGTGATGAACTCTTGGTGCGGGTGCTTGCGACCGCCCTGGGGTGGCACGCTGGCGACCGTGCCCTCGAGGATCTTCAAGAGCGCCTGCTGGACGCCCTCGCCCGAGACGTCTCGGGTAATGGACGGATTCTCCGACTTGCGAGCGATCTTGTCGATCTCGTCGATGTAGATGATCCCGCGCTCGGCGCGCTTCACGTCGAAGTCAGCCGCCGAGAGCAACTTCAAGAGGATGTTCTCGACGTCCTCGCCGACGTAGCCGGCCTCGGTGAGCGCCGTCGCGTCGGCGATGGCGAAGGGGACGTTGAGCATGCGCGCCAGCGTCTGGGCGAGGAACGTCTTGCCACAACCCGTCGGCCCGAGCAGCAGCACGTTCGACTTGGCCACCTCCACGTCGTCGTCGTGCAGCGGACCGGACTGGATGCGCTTGTAGTGGTTGTAGACCGCTACCGAAAGGATCTTCTTCGCCTCGACCTGGCCAATGACGAATTCGTCGAGGAATGACGAGATCTCTCGCGGCGTGGGGAGTTCGTCCAGCACGAACTCGGGACGGTCACCGAACTCGTCGGCGATGATGTCGTTGCAGAGGTCGATGCACTCGTCGCAGATATAGACGCTCGGGCCCGCAATCAATTTCTTGACCTGCTTCTGACCCTTTGCACAAAAGCTGCACTTGATGAGGTCGCTGCCCTCGCCAAACTTTGCCACAAGCACCCTCCGACACGACCTGACCCACCCATCCTAGGATGCGAAGTCCCAAAAACTCGGAACCTACGAACGGGGGCTGATTACCTCGTCAATGAGGCCGTATTCCACGGCCTCATCCGCACCGATGATGAAGTCACGGTCGGTGTCCTTGGTGATCCGCTCGACCGACTGACCGGTGTCGTTGGCCAGCATGAGGTTCAGCATGTCCTTCATGCGCAGGATCTCGCGCGCCTGAATCTCGATGTCCGACGCCTGGCCGCCAACGCCACCCCAGGGCTGGTGCAGCAGCACGCGAGCGTGCGGCAGTGCGTAGCGCTTGCCCTTCGCTCCGGCCCCGAGTAGGACCGCCGCCGCCGAGGCCGCCTGGCCGAAGCAGAAGGTCGACACGTCAGCCTTGATGTACTTCATCGTGTCGTAGATGGCGAGCAGCCCGGTGATGTCGCCGCCGGGTGAGTTGATGTAGAGGTTGATGTCCTTCTCGGGGTCCTCAGACTCCAGGAACAACATCTGGGCACAGATCAAGTTCGCCACGGTGTCGTCGATCGGCGTGCCGAGGAAGATGATCCGTTCGCGCAGCAGTCGGCTGTAGAGGTCATAGGCCCGTTCACCACGGTTCGACGACTCGACGACGGTGGGAACCAGGTAGTTCTGAGCTCGGAAGTGTTCGTTCACGGCTATACCTTAAGCGTCCATTTCGAGTGACTGATCGACGCTCAAGAGCGCCGGGTCGATGACCAGACCGTCGGGGTCCACGTACGTGACGTTCTCGGTGAGCCAGCGCGACGCCTTCATCTTGGCGACTTCCGCGGTGAAGGCTACGGTCCGGCCGGTGTCACGCAGATTGGCGCGCAGCACGTCGGGCTCGACGGACATCGCCTCGGCGGTCTTCACGAGCTCCTCGTCGACCTCCTCATCGGTCGGCTCGAGGTTCTCGGCGCGTACGAGCGCGCGAAGCGCCAGGTCGATTCGAACCGCGCGCGCCGCGTCGGCCCGCAGCGACTCGAGCAGGGCGTCAGGGGTCTGGTTAGTCACCTGCAGGAACATCTCGAGACTCAGCTTCTGCTCCCCCAGACGATGGCCGAGGTCGTGCAGCCGCTCGTTCGTCTCGCTGGACACGAGGACGTCGGGCGCGACGTCCTCGGCCACGAGGTCCCCCAGCGCCACCAGGACGGCGTCGCGCTGGGCGAATTGGGCCTCCATCACCTTGCGCTTGCGCATCTGATCGACGAGCTGGTCGCGCATGTCGGCGACCGTCGGCCACTCGGTGTTCTCGGCCACCCACTCGTCGGTCAACTCGGGCAAGACCCGCTCCTTGACCTGCTTGAGCTTCATGGCGTAGGTGACGGTCCCGCCACCTTGCACACTGCCGTTCACCGTCAGGTTCTCGCCGGCGCGAAGTCCCAGGATGAGTTCGTCGACACTCTCGGTGATCGCGCCCGATCCCACGGTGTACATGTAGTCGCTCATCTCGAGCGGCTCGGACTCCTCGCCGACCTGGGTCGCCGTCACGTCCATCGTGACCAGGTCACCGGTGACGATCGGACGGTCCACGTCGTTGAGTGTCGCGTCGGTCTCGCGGTAGCGGTCGATCTGCGCATCCACCTCGGCGTCGGTGACCTGCGGCGAGGGCAGCGTCACGCGAAGCCCACGGTGGCCGCTAATCGTGATCTCCGGGCGCACTTCGACGTTCGCCTCGAACACCAGGAGTCCCTCGAGCTCGCCGCTCGTGACCGTGATGTCGGGCTCGCCGATCGGGTCGACCGCGGTGTCGGCGATGGCGCGCGCGTAGAAATCGGGCATCGACTCACGAATCGCCTCGCCGCGCAGCACGTCGGCGCCGCCGATGTGGGCGATCAGCACGTTCTTGGGGACCTTGCCCTTGCGGAATCCCTTGACCGACACCTGTTTGGAGAGCGTCTGGGCGGCCTTGTCGATCGCGCCGGTCATCTCGGCGTCGTCGAGCTCGACGACCAGCTTCACGTGGTTGTTTTCGAGGTTGGAAACGGTTGCGCGCATAGGAGATGCCAGCCTACCGGTTGCCAGGCGTGGCCTAGATCATCACGCGCATGCCGTCGGCGAACCGGCGCGCGGCAGCCCGGTCGCCTTCGACGTACGTGGCCGACGCGCCTAAGAACGCGTCAGCGCTGATCCGGCCGGCCGCCAGTCGCCAAAAGAGGGCGACGGGCGTGCTGATCACCGTCGTCGGGGGCACGGTCAACTCGGCCACCGGGTTGCAGCGCCCGTCGGTCATCGCCACCATGACCGTGCGTCCCACCCGCCCGCTCAGGTTGAGCTGCATCGTGAACCCGTCGGGCGCCTGCATCCGCTTGCCGATCACGTACGGGATCGCCGCTTCGAACCGATTCACCACGATCTCTTCACCCGGCCCGTGATCGTCCGCGGGCTCAAGCAGGGCGTCGCGGATGTCTTGGAGGTGAATCCAACTGTCGACGACGCGTGTCTCCTGGAACCGGTGGTAGGGCCGATCGCCCTCGGGGCTCCAGCCGACGCGATCCCAGTCGTCATCGCTCAGCGCCCGCAGCCGAGCGATCGACCGTGCGGCGACGGCCATGAATCGGTCCAGGACCTCGATCCCCGGCTGGCCACGTCCGGCTTCGACAAAGGCCTCGTTCATGCGCCCGATCTCGTTCTTGACGTAGTCGGGGTAGTTGTCGTCGTGCTCGGGCGGCGCCTCGCCCTCGAGCAGCAGTTCAAAGCCGAGCAGGTGGCTCAAGACGTCGCGCACGCTCCAGCCCGGGCACGGCGTCATCGCGTCGTACGCCGCCGGTGGTTGCGGGCGAACGACGTCGTCGATCGACCGCCACGTCTGGTCAAGGGCGTCGACAATCCACTCGTAGGCCATGGTGACCTCGCTTTCTCGACTCAACCATAGACAGTGCCTCGCCATACGACGACGGTGCACCGCGTCTCGCCGTCACCCCGCCCGCGTGCCTTGGGACCCGCGCATCGCCAGATGTGCCACGATGGTGCGACGGGAAGTAGCGCAGCTTGGTTAGCGCGCCTGGTTTGGGACCAGGAGGCCGCGGGTTCAAATCCCGCCTTCCCGACCAGTGCGCAGCGGTCCTCGTGCCCCCGGCAGGAGTCGAACCCGCAACCTGACGGGTAGAAACCGTCTGCTCTATCCAGTTGAGCTACAGGGGCGTACTCGAAGCGTACTGAAGGAACCCACGCCACCGGCGGCACGGAGGCCGACTCGGGCCCTGTGCCATACTGGTTGGACTTGGTGGGCGTAGCTCAGTTGGTTAGAGCGCCAGGTTGTGGTCCTGGAGGTCGCGGGTTCGACCCCCGTCGCTCACCCCAAGTTGTCTGGTCCACCCCACGGGGGCCGGGTGCCCGTTCGCGCGCGGCGCGCCGTTCGGCGCGTCGACCGGCCCGTGTAGATTCTCCCTGAAGGCCCGAATTCTGGGCCATAGGGGGGATTCATGACCATTGCTCGCGACTCGTTCTACATTGACGGCTCCTGGCGTCGGGCGACGTCCAAGGAGACCTTCACCGTCTTCGATTCAGCCTCCGGCGACGCCTACGGCACCGTGCCGGTGGGTACGGTCGACGAGGCCAACGTGGCGGTAGAGGCCGCGGCGGCGGCATTCACCGCCTGGTCCAACACGAGCGCCAAGGAGCGCTCCGAGTACCTCCTGCGCATCTCGGAGAAGCTGGCCGAGCGCAGCGATGACATCGCGCTCGTCATCGCCCACGAAGTTGGCATGCCCTTGATGCTCTCCAAGGGCATCCAGGTCGGCCTGCCGACCGCGACCTTCGCCGACAACGCCCGACGGGCCGCCGAGTATTCCTGGGAGGAAGTGGTCGGCAACTCGACACTGATTCGCGAACCGGTGGGCGTGGTCGCGGCGATCACCCCCTGGAACTATCCACTCCACCAGATCGCGAACAAGGTGGCCGCCGCGCTGGCCGCCGGCTGCACGGTCGTGCTCAAGCCGAGCGAGGTGGCACCGCTCAACGCGTTCCTGCTCGCCGACATCATCGACGAAGTCGGTCTCCCCCACGGCGTCTTCAATCTGGTCACTGGCCTGGGACCCGTAGTCGGCGAGGCGATCGTCGCGCACCCGAAGACCGACATGGTGTCCTTCACCGGCTCC
This sequence comes from Actinomycetes bacterium, assembly GCA_021777285.1. The sequence goes on along the minus strand of JAJYDR010000005.1, from coordinate 51,312 downwards.
ACGAGGGCCGGCAAGCGTGTGATGCAGATCGCCGCGGAGATGGTCAAGCGCGTCTCCCTGGAGCTCGGCGGCAAGTCGGCCAACATCATCCTTGAGGACGCCGATATTGCCAAAGCCGTCGCTGACGGCGTCTTCAAGTGCTATCTCAACTCGGGCCAAACCTGCTCGGCGCTGACGCGCATGGTGGTGCCGCGCTCGCGCCTCGACGAAGTCGAACAGGTTGCCGTCGCCGCGGCCGCGAACCTGCAGCCCGGCGACCCCGTGACCGGATCGAGCCTGCTCGGCCCCCTCGCGAGCGAGGCGCAACTACAGCGAGTGCGCGACTACATCACCAAGGGAATCGACGAGGGCGCCCGCTTGCTTTGCGGGGGCGTCACACCCCCGCCCGGTCTCGAGCAGGGCTACTACGTCCAGCCCACGGTGTTCTCGGACGTGACCAACGACATGACCATCGCCCGCGAGGAGATCTTCGGACCGGTGCTGTCCATCATCCCCTATGACACCGAGGAGGAGGCGATCGCGATCGCCAATGACTCGACCTACGGACTCGCCGGCGGGGTCTGGGCGTCGACCCACGAGAAGGCCTTTGAAGTGGCCCGGAAGATTCGCACCGGTCAGGTGGAGATCAACGGCGGCGCCTTCAACGTGGTCGCACCCTTTGGCGGGTACAAGCAATCGGGCATCGGGCGTGAACTGGGATCGTACGGCTTCGAGGAGTTCCTCGAGGTCAAGGCCGTACAGCACCACTAACGCACCACTCGAGCGCCGGCACGACGGTATAGACTCGTTTCGCGCCGGTAGCTCAATTGGCAGAGCATTTGACTCTTAATCAACAGGTTCCGGGTTCAAGTCCCGGCCGGCGCACCAAATGTCGTGTGGGTGAGCGCAGGTCGCACCCGAGTCGTGACGATCGCAGCGACCCACTCACCCGCGTGCGTCGCGCCGCTCGAAGCGCGACCCGTCGTAGTCAGTCGCCGGACGGCTCCAAGACGACGTGATAGGTGCGCCCAGGTCGACCGCCGACCTCGGCCTCTCCGACGGCGAGGAAGCCGCACTTCTCCAGCACGCGCTGGGAGGCGATGTTCTCGCCACTCGTTCGAGCGCTGAGCGTGCGAAGCGACAAGCGCGTCCGCGCGAGCTCGCAGAGCCGTCCCAGCGCTTCTGTGGCCACCCCTCGCCCCGAGACCGATTGCGCGACTCGGTAGCCGACCTCGGCCGTGCCATGGCCGATTTCGTAGAGGTTGAAGCGGCCGAGTACCGCGCCATCGTCGTCGACCAGCACGAAGTAGGCGCAGACACCCGTCTCCTGCTCGTCCAGGCTCGCCCGATGGTGCGCGGCGAAGCGCTCGAAGTAGTCGTCTCCGCGGTCGGAGATCGACTCGCTGAAAAAGGCCCGGTTCGCGGTCTCAAAGGCGAGAACGGCGTCGGCGTGATCACTGCGCAGGCGTTCCAGTCTCAGCACGCGGTGAGTGTACCGGTCCCCATCGCCAACGGGCGGCACGCACGACCCTCGCCGCCATCGCGGACCTCGAGACTCGCGGGACCACGTCGGCGCATTCCCGACGCCATAATTGGGGCAAGGCAAGGAGTGACATGACTAGAGATCGCGCAGGCACGGTGCTCGACGCCATTGGCGCGACGCCACTGATCGTCATCGACGGCGTCTACATCAAACTCGAATACCTCAATCCCTCCGGGTCAATCAAGGCCCGGATGGCCCACTACATCATCGATCGAGCCGAGCGCGAAGGTATCCTGCACCCCGGCGACACGATCGTGGAGGCCTCCAGTGGCAACACCGGCAACGCCATGAGCATGGTCGCCGCGGTGAAGGGGTACCGCATGCTCGTGGTCATGCCCGAAGGGTTGAGTTCCGAGCGGGCCGCTATCTCGACGGCCTTCGGCGCCGAGCTGCGCACTATCGGAACCTTCCACGTGAACGATGCCCTCGAGGAGGCCGATCGGCTCGGCAAGCTGCCCGGCTACTTCGCGCCGCATCAGTTCTCCAACGAGTGGAACATCGAGGAAAACCGAACCTGGCTCGGCCCCGAGATCATCGCCCAGCTGCCCGATGGCCGCACGCCCGACGCCTTCATCATGGGCGTGGGCACCGGCGGCACGCTCATCGGGGTTGGCCAGGCATTCCGAGCGGTCAACCCGTCAGCGCTCATCGTGGCGCTCGAACCCTCCGAATCGTGCACAATCGTTTGCGGCGATATCGCGCTGCACCGCATCGAGGGAATCTCGGACGGCTTCGTGCCGCCGATCTACCAACGAAACTCGTCTCTCGTCGATCGGATCATCGCCGTCGACAGCGATGACGCCGTCGCCGAGATGCGCCGGTTGGCGCGCGAGCACGGCGTGCTGATCGGGCCGAGTTCGGGCGCGAACCTCGTCGCCGCTCGCCAGGTGCTCAGCGAGCTGCCGTCGAGCGCGACGGTCGTGACCATCTTCCCCGACGAGGGCGAGAAGTATCTGAGTGAGTACTTCGCGGCCGGTACCGCGACCGCCGCGTCCTAGAGCGGCGTCACGTACGCGGCGCCGATCCCGCCGTCGACGAGGAACGTTGAGGACGTGATGAACGACGCGTCGTCGCTCGCGAGGAAGAGCACCGCACTGGCGATCTCCTCGGGTTCCGCAAAGCGCCCCATGGGCACGTGCACGAGGCGCCGCGCGGCTCGCTCGGGATCCTTCGCGAAGAGCTCACGCAGCAGCGGCGTGTTGACGGGTCCCGGGCAGAGGGCGTTGACGCGGATCCCCTGTCGGGCGAACTGGACCCCGAGTTCGCGACTCATCGACAGCACCCCGCCCTTGGAGGCCGTGTAGGAGACCTGGGACGTGGCCGAGCCCACCAGCGCGACGAAGGACGCGGTGTTGATGATCGAACCGCCCCCTCGTTCGAGCATGAGCGGGATGCCGTATTTGCAGCCCAGGTACACCGACGTGAGGTTCACGTCCTGGACCCGTCGCCAGGCGTCGAGGCCGGTGGTGAGGATCGAGTCGTCGTCCGCGGGCGAGATACCCGCGTTGTTGAATAACACGTCCAGGCCGCCGTAGACCTCGACGACGCGGGCGTACATCGCCTGGACGCTCGCCTCGTCGGCGACGTCGACGTGCACGTAGGTGCCACCGATCGCCTCGGCGAGCGCCGAACCCGCCTCGTCGGCCAGGTCCGCCACCACGACCTTGGCGCCTTCGGCGGCGAACCGCTTCGCGGTTGCGAGTCCGATGCCACTCGCCGCACCGGTGATGATCGCTACTTTGCCTTCCAGCCGACCCGTCGCCATGACTCCTCCACCCACGCCCCCTGGGCGTCTCGATTCCTCACGATATCGGTTTCGCCGAGTGCGACTCCAACCACGACGCCGACACACCGGGTACCGCGGGGCATCGCGGTGCCGCCCGTAGCATCACGTCGTGTTCGAAACCACCGAAAATCCCGTCCACGCCCTGTCGTGGGCGACGTCGCTCTACGGCGAGGCAAGTCCGTTCCATTTCTTCACCGTCCCTGAGCGCTTCGGAGGTGCCAAGCGCGACGACGACACGATCTGGCTGACCATCGAACGCGAGGAGGGCTTTGGCATCAGTGCCGGACCGGCTGCGGGCCCACTCCCCCCGTGGCGAACCTGTCTCATCGTGGATTCGACGCACGGGGACCGCGTCGAGGAGCTGCGGCTGCGCAGCACGTGGGACTTCTACACCCGCCGGACTGAGCCGCTCAGGGCCGAGGTCGCCGTGGTGACTGACGCACCGGCGATCACCGCGTTACTCGAGCGCGACGCCCCGCGGTCATCTGTTTGGCCCGGATCGGAGTCGAACGTGACGTGGTACGGCGTCTATGACGACACGACCCTGTGCGGCGTCGCGGCCCTCACCCAGTGGCGATCGGGGTACTACGTCGTGTCCTCGGTCGCCACGGCCAGCGAGTATCGCGGGCGCGGCGTCGCGCGGCGCGTGATGCGCGGGGTCGTGAGCGCCGCCCACGCGCGAGGCGTGGAGTGGCTCGGCCTGGGCGTGGCGCACACCAACCACGTCGCCCAGCGCCTCTACCGCGACACTGGTTTTACCGAACGGGCCCGATTCTCCCGGTACGGTCTGCCCGAGGACTAGTCCGCGGGTCGAAGGATCGGACGCAGCGCGTCGAGGGTCGCGGGGTTGTCGATCGTCGACGGGACGGGCATGTCCACGCCGTCGGCGATGGCCCGCATCGACTTGCGAAGCACCTTGCCCGAGCGGGTCTTGGGCAGGGCGTCCACGATGTCGACCTGTCGGAGACTGGCGACCGCCCCGAGCTGATTGCGAACCTGCTGGACCAGCTCGGCGGCGATCTCATCGTGGTCGCGCTGGACCCCGGCCTTTAGGACCGCGAGTCCCCGCGGGATCTGTCCCTTGAGCGCGTCGGCGACGCCAATGACGGCGCACTCGGCCACGTCGGGATGCGACGCGATGATCTCCTCGATCTCACCCGTCGAGAGCCGGTGGCCCGCCACGTTGATGACGTCGTCGACGCGGCCCATCACGAACAGGTACCCGTCTTGGTCGAAGTGGCCCCCGTCGCCGGTCAGGTAGTAGCCCGGGGTGTGGCGCAGGTACGTGTCAAAGAACTTCTGCTCATCGCCCCACACGCCGGCCATGCAGCCCGGCGGCAGCGGGAGCTCGATGAGGATGAGCCCTTCGGCATCGGTCGCCGCGCGATCGCCCGATTCGGTGAAGATCTGCACGTTGAACCCCGGTACGGGCACCGTCGGCGATCCGGGCTTGACGGCCATCGGATCGAGGCCCATGAGGTTCGCCGCGACGGGCCAGCCGGTTTCGGTCTGCCACCAGTGGTCGATGACCGGCACGCCCAGCCGGTCGCTCGCCCACGTGTAGGTCTCCGGGTCCAGCCGCTCGCCCGCGAGGAAGAGGTACTTGAATCCCGACAGGTCGTACTGGCCGATCAGCGAGCCGCTGGGGTCTTCGCGCTTGACGGCGCGAAAGCCCGTCGGCGCGGTGAACAGCGTCTTGACGCCCCATTCGGAAATGACGCGCCAGTAGGCGCCCGCGTCGGGGGTGCCGACGGGCTTGCCCTCGTAGAGCAGCGTCGTCGCGCCCGCGAGCAACGGCGCGTACACGATGTAGGAGTGCCCGACGACCCAGCCGACGTCGGACGCCGCCCAGAAGACCTCGCCGGCCGTGGTGTCGTAGATGTTCGGCATGCTCCACGAGAGCGCCACGGCGTGACCACCGTTGTCGCGCACGACGCCCTTCGGACGACCGGTCGTGCCCGAGGTATAGAGGATGTAGAGCGGATCGGTGCCGAGCAGCGGCACGCAAGCGGCCGGGGCCGCCGCGCTCACCAGGTCGTTCCAATCGAAGTCACGCCCCGCCTGCATCGAGGCCTGCGCCTGGGGACGCTGGACGATGACGCACGCGTCGGGGTGATGGCTCGCCTCGTCGAGCGCCGCGTCGAGCAGCGGCTTGTACTCGATGACGCGATTCACTTCGATGCCGCACGACGCCGACACGACGACCTTGGGCGCCGCGTCGTTGATTCGCATCGCGAGCTCGTGGGCGGCGAACCCGCCGAAGACGACCGAGTGGATCGCGCCGATTCGCGCGCACGCGAGCATCGCGATGAGCGCCTCGGGAATCATGGGCATGTAGATCACCACGCGATCACCCTTTTCGACCTTGAGCGACTGCAGCGCACCAGCGAAGTGCGACACTTCGTCGAGCAGTTCGTCGTAGGTGTACACCCGCTTGACGCCGGTGACGGGGCTGTCGTAGATCAGCGCGCGCTGGGCGCCGCGGCCCGCTTCAACGTGCCGGTCCAGCGCGTTGTAACACGTGTTCATCACGCCGTCGCTGAACCAGCGGTACAGCGGCGCGTTGGATGCGTCGAGAACTACCGACGGCTCTTGGTACCAGGTGATGCCCTTCGCGGCTTCGCCCCAGAACTCATTCGGACTGTTGATGCTGCGTTCCCACGCGTCGCGGTACGAACCCATGACCCCCCACATTTCTCTAATCGCCTACGGCTTATCTAGTGGAGTTTCATGGACGGGCACAACAGCGCCGTAGGGTCCTAAGTCCATTCGACGCGTGTGCGGGTGACGTGCCTGATGACGCGCGGTCCGCCCCGCTCGGCACCGAGGCTCAACCGGTGACGACTGACGTGTAAGCCACCAGCGTCGAACGCGGCGGTGCGGCGACGGTAAAGGACTTGCCCCAGCGCGAGAAGAAAGTGGTGCCGCTGCCGGTGGTCCCGCTCACGACCTCTGAAATCGGGAGCGCCTTCTTGCCCGACGAGATCGTCAGGACGCTCGTGGTCTTGGAGGTCGTGCTGGTGGCTGGCTTGGTCCAGGTAAGGACGAAATTCTTGTGGCTGTCGGTACTGAGCTTCACACCCTTGGCGGTCGGCAGGAAGGTGGCGAACGCCGAGACCGTGAGGTTGGACTGGAAGGTCGTGTACGGCGACGTGCCCGACTTCATCACGATGACCTTGGTCCCCACCTTCTTCTCCTGGGCCGACGTCAGCCCCACCAGCTTGGTGAGCCCCGAGGCATTGCCACTCAAGTACGCGTTCTTCGTCGTGACCCGAATCTCGACGTTCGCGGTCCCCGATACGAAGTTCTCCTGGCCGCTCGACGTGCCGAGATCTGCCGTCACGTGATTGACCGTCTTGCCCGATCGGGACGAGACGACGATGTGCACGCTCTTCTCGGCCACCATCGCCTTTTTGGCCGCCGCCAGCACGCTCGACACCGAGGCTTTCGTAGAAGCCTGGGATACCGCCGGTGTCAGCGCAATAGCGCTCAAAGAGAGTGAAGCGACGGTGAGGATCCGAGTTGGTCGATTGAGCATTGGAACAGCCTACGGGCTCTGGCGCAGCCCCGGTCCGGGCAGTACAGCGTCTAGACCACGTCCGCGATGGCGAACAGGAGCAGCTGGAGGTTCTTCACCTCGGTGAGCACCGCCTCGTCGGCGCCGCTCATTCGCTCGTCACTGACGAGCCCGTGCTCGCTCGCCGTCGCACGCAGCGCGACCTGCAAGGTGCTCAGCCACGCCCACGCCTCCCCGTCGTTGAGGAAGGTTTCGTCAATCGTGAGCAGCGCCAACTCGGCGTTCGAGTTCATTTCGTGCTGGCGCGCCAGGGTGAGCAGCGGGTCGTCCTGGTCACGGCTCGGATCGATCGGTCCGTTCAGCGTCGCGTTCCACTCGTCGTCAAGATCGTGCTCCGCGGCAACGACCCGGCGCACCGCGACGCGCACGACGTCTCGACCGGCCTCATTCAGCCGTACTTCGATGCGTCCGTCGCGACGACGCACGAACAGCCGCGACGTCACGACACCGCTTCTTCCACCGTGCACTGGAGTCCCGCGACCTGAACCTTGACGCAGTAGCGCTCGGCCCGCTCGCGCTCCCCCGTCCAGACCACCGCTCGCCCGCGGTGATGAACCGTCAGCATCAACTGCGTGCACTTGTTATTCGAGTAGCCGAAGATTCGCTTGAAGATCACCACCACCACGTTCATCGGGGTCACCGGATCGTTCCAGACGACCACGTCCCACGGCCGCTTCGTTGCCGTAGACGTCTCGCTCGAAATCTCCGATTCGGTCACGACGTCGGCGTCGGCCGTTCGTCGACGAGTCGTTTGGGCCATCACCCAGTTTCTCAGAGCGTCGAGAGAAATGAAAGGGCTCGTACACTGAACATGGCGTGACCGAGGAGGTCAAGACCGTGCCCCAGTCCAATGCCGCGATTCCCCGACGAATTCGGGCGTGGGCCAACCAGTCGATCCGCCGTTCCGCGGGCCTGACCCGCGAACCCCCACCGGCCTGCCTCGATCCGGCCGAGTCCTACCAACCCGTCGACGGCGTCGCGCGCCTCGTTCACGGTGATCTCGCCGCCATGCTCATCGGAGGAATCGGCTCCCTGTTCATCGAGATGCTGCACCCGTACTCCATGGCCGGTGTCGCTCAGCACTCCCGGTATCGAGAAGACACGCTCGGCCGTGTCCTGCAGACCGCCAACTTCATCGGGGACACCACCTACGGGTCGCGGGCGGTGGCCGCCGCCTCGATCGAGCGGGTCAACGCCATCCACCAGGCGGTGCGCGGCGTGGCTGACGACGGCGTGCTCTACGAAGCGAGTGATCCGCACCTGATCGCCTGGGTCCACGTGGCGGGCACCACGTTGTTCCTCGAGTCCTACCGGCGCTTCGGTCCGCACCGGCTCACGCCCACCCAGTCCGACCGGTACGTTGCCGAGATGGCCAAGGTGGCACGCGACCTTGGCGGCGAGTCGCCGCCGACGACCGTCGCCGAACTACGCCGCCAGCTGCTCGCCTTTCGCCCCGAGCTGCGACTCAGCGCCGATGGCGTCGAGGCACGCGACTTCCTGATCGAAGGCGTCGGCGGCGGGCTTGTTCATCGAGCCGCCTACCGCTTGCTCGTGGCGAGCGCCCTTGACCTCCTGCCCAGGTGGGCTCGCGAACTGCTCGGGGTCGCCCCCCAGCCACTGTGGCGACGCACCGCGACCCGCTGGGCCACTCGCGCGTTGAACGCGCTGCTGCGACTGGCGGTACCGCCCACGCGGCCCGCCACTACATCAACGTGAGGCCGCCATCCACCGCCAGGATCTGTCCAGTCACGTAGACGTTGTCCACCAGCGCCTCGATGGCGCCGGCGACGTCCTCGGGCGTCGCGCTTCGGCGAAGCGGCGCGACCGTCTGCACGTGACGACGAATGGCGTCCCACTGCTCGGTCCACTGGGTGTCGACGAGGCCCGGCGCCACGGCGTTCACGCGAACCTCCGGACCCACCACCTTGGCGAGCAACGTCGTGAGGTGGTTGAGCGCCGCCTTGGACGCCGCGTAGGGAATCGATGAGCCGGTCTGGCGGATTCCGGCGATGGAGCTCACGTTGACGATCGAACCGTTGGTTGCCCGAAGGGCCGCCATCGCGGCGACCGACATGGCCCAGGTCGCAAAGACGTTCACCTCAAAGATCCGACGCCACACCTCGAGTGATGCCGCCTCGAGGTCGCGATGATCGATGACCGAGGTCGTGCCGGCGTTGTTGACGAGCACGTCGAGGCGTCCGAGGCGCTCGAGAACCTCGGCGACGAGTCGTTCGGGCTCACCCGGCTCACCCACCGACGCCTGCACGTAGATCGAATTCGGCGTCTGGGCGGCCAGCCGTTGCCCGGCCTCGACGCTGGTGGCCGAATTGAACACGACGGCGTCACCCCGGGCGGCGAACCGCAACGCCGTCGCCGCGCCGATCCCTCGCGACGAGCCGGTGACGAGGACGACCCGGCCGCTCACGACACGCGTCGCATCCGCCACGACCCGGCCCAGTGCTGGCCCGGCTGGAGCACTACGAGGTCCTTGCCACTGCGCAACGCGTCGGGCGGGCAGGTCATCGGCTCCACCGCGACCGACGTACGCCGGCGACCGTGCCCGAGCGAATCACCCGTGTAGATCTGAACGTAGGGGAAGTTACGGTCCATGCTCAGCTCGACGCACCCGTCATCCTTGTCGCGCAACAAAACCGTCGCCATACCGAAGTCGTCCCTGGTCAGCTCGGTGTACGTGACGTCGAGCTCGTGGCCGTTGAGCGACTTGGGCGCGGTGAAGTCCAGTGCGTGGTTCGTCACGGGCAGGATCTCACCGGTGGGCAGCTGGCGCTCGTTCACCGCGACGAAGGCCCGCGCGGGCACCGTCAACGACGAGCCCTCGATGGTCGGTGTCGTCACGGCGAGATAGGGGTGGAAACCAAGGCCGAAGGGGACTGGCACCTCGTCCAAGTTCTTGACGGTGGTCGTGACGGTCAGGCCCATCGAGCCGAGGTGATAGGCGACCTCGACGGACGAGGCGAACGGGTACGCCGGCGTCGGGTGGAGCAGGAGCGAGAGGGCACAGCGGTTCTGGTTCACCGACTCCACGCGAAAGGGACGCCACCGTACGAGACCGTGTATGGCGGCCACCTGTTCCACGATGTCGACCGTCGGCCGACCGGTGCGCTCGGAGAACGTCCAGGGCTCGGCACTCAGTCGGTTCGGCCACGGGTACAGCACCTGACCGTGCGCCCCGACGGGGACCTCGTCGCCCGCGTACCCTTCGACGACGGCGACCCCGCCTTGGACGTAGGTGCGAAGGGTTGCGCCGACTTCGGTGATGACGACGCGCTGGTCGCCGTGGGCAATCGCGATCTGTTCACCGGAGGGCAGCATCGACCGATTCCTCTCTTCCTCGCTACGTAACTTACGACAGTTAGGGTACGACGTATGCGTATTCTCATCACGAACGACGATGGCGTGGGGGCGCCGGGCATTGCGGTTCTCGCGCGAGCGGTATCGCGTTGGATTGACGACGGTGCCGACGGCGACGTGCGCGAGGCGGTCATTGTGGCACCGCGAACGAACTACTCCGGCATGGCCGCGGCGGTGGGTGACGTGTTCGAACACCCCTCGGTCGCCTACAGCCGACACCGCATCGCCGGGGCCGAGTCGATACCCACGTTCGCCCTGGACGCGCCCCCGGCACTCTGCGCGCTGCTCGGTTCCATTGGCAGTTTCGGGTTCGAGCCCGACCTCGTCCTCTCGGGTATCAACGCGGGTGCCAACGTCGGGCGCAGCGTGCTGCACTCGGGCACCGTCGGGGCAATCTTCACCGCGGCCCAGCTCGGCAAGTCGGGACTAGCGATATCGGTGCAGTGGGGTGAGAGCGTCCACTACGAAACCGCCGCGGCGGTCGCCCTCGAGGTCGTCGAGGAACTGCTGCGCGCACCGTCGAGCACGCTCTTCAACCTCAATGTCCCGAACCTTCCCGCGGCTCAACTACGGGGTGTGCGACGCGGGCACATCTCAACCGCGGGCGTGGTCAGGGCCGCGGGCCCGCGCGCCGGTGGCGAACCGCTCGGCGAGGAAGGCGAGTTGCCCCTGCAGTTCGGCGCCGCGTCGCCCGAGCTCGGCGACGTCAGTGACGAGTCGTCCGACGACGACGGCGCCCTGCTCGCCGCCGGCTACGCCTCGCTGACGCCGCTGCGCGGACCCCACGAGAATCTCGACGCGTCGCTCGACGGTCACGTGGACGCGTCGCTCGATCTGATCAATCGCCACCTCGCGCGCTCGAGGTAGTCACTCGTCATCAAGGGTGCGTCGATGCTGCTTCTGGCGCCCGCGCGCCCGCTTGTCGTCGAGTCGACGGCGTTGCGACGACTTCGTCGCGCGGGTGGGTCGACGCACTTCGGGCTGGACCAGGGCCGCCTCGAGACGCAACCGGAGCTGCTCGAGCGCCGCGTCGCGGTTCTGCGCCTGCGAGCGGAACCGACTCGCTGACGACCGCACGACCGACCCGAGAGCCCCGATGAGCCGATTCCGCGATTCGGCATCGAGTGCGCTGAGGCGATCGAGTCGCAACGACACCACGATCTTCGTTCGCGACCGGTTCGCGTGCTGTCCCCCGGGACCGCCAGACGTCTCGGCCCGCACGGTGACCAGCTCGAGGGGGACGCGCGTACCCGGTCCGATTTCGAGCCACTCGCCAGCCGAGTCGGGTGTCACGAATGGGTGGGAAAGCGCACCATCGCCAGCTGGCTGGACGACGCGACGAGTTCCCCTCGCGCGTCGAAGAGCTCACAGCGCTCGTCCACGACCCCGTCGGCGATGACGAGGCACCACTGGCGCCCTCGTAGCCACTCCCCGACCGGAATCCGCCGGACGTAGGAGGTCAATTGCAAGGTGGGCACCCACCCCGACGAGCCGAGCGGAAAGGTTGCCGGCGGCAGCGCGTCACTCGCGAAATGCAACGACGAGGCGTCCCAGCCCGACGAACCGTCGTCCAGGCGCAGCCAGCCCTTGACCTCACCCGTGTCTCGAAGCTCGCCCACCGACCAGCCGGCGGTCGACGGATCCATCCGCAGGTCGATGATCCGCGCGATGTTGATCTCGTCGCTGCCCGTCGAGCGCCGACACGACGCCAGTGGCGCGATGTCGGGCGCCTCGACGCCGGCGTATCGCACCGGTCCGTCGTGCAATGTCCCCAAGGTGACCAGGGATTCGGTGGTGACGACCCCGTCCTGGACGAGCTCGACGTGCACGAAGGAGACCCCGCGGCCAACCTTACGGACCTGGGTGACCAGCGTCGCCGGACCGACTGACGGTGAGCCCACGTAGTTGGTGGTGACTGCGGTGGCGTGCAGGTGCGTTGAGCCATCCTGTGACGCAGCGGCCAAGGCGCCGTTAGCCATGACGACCTGCAGGTACCCCCCGTTGGGGTGGTCCATCACCGTGTAGTACCGCGACAACTCGACCGCGAACCGGCCGTGGTCGACGGGGTCGACGGCGGCGGCGTCGCGCAGCGACGTCATCGAGCCCGCTTGGTCCATTGGCCAACCATAATGGCCTGCGCGCCGCCCGCCATAAGATCGGATGAGAATTGAGGTTCAATGCCGGCTACCCCCTACGTCGATTGCGCCCTGACGGGCGGCGGCACCGGGTGCTCGGCTCGTGACGGATCGACACACCCGCGGCGGCGGCGATGACGTCCGCCGTTGACGCCGTGGCGCGATGGCTAGGCACCGGGCTGCGCGAGAGCGCCGCCATGGTCTGGATGACGTGGTGGCCACTCGTGCTCGGCTTCACGTTGTCGGGCATGGTTCAGAGCTTTCTTCCCCGTGACGGACTTCGCCACCAGCTCGGCGAGACGACGCCCGGCACGGCCGCCAAGGCCTCGGTGCTCGGCGTCATCTCGTCGTCGTGCAGCTACGCAGCCAGTGCGATGGCCCGTGCCCTGTTCGCCCGCGGGGCGTCGTGGACCAACTCGCTGATCTTCATGGTCGCCTCGACCAACCTCGTCATCGAACTCGGCATCGTGCTCTATCTCCTGCTCGGCTGGCAGTTCCTGGCGGCGCAGCTCGTCGGTGGCGTGATCATGATCATCAGCCTGGCGCTGCTCACCGGGCTCGTCTACAACCGTCGGACCCAGGCCGCCATGTACGAGCACGTCATCCAAGACGCGCCGCCGCCGGTCCAGCCGGCCACGTCGACGTGGCGTGAGCGACTCGCCGCACGCCGGCACTACGCGCTGGCCGCTCGGTACACCATTGGCGACTTCACGATGCTGCGCAAGGAGCTGTTGGCGGGATTCCTGATCGCCGGGTTCCTCAGCGTGCACGTGCCCCAGGCGTGGTGGTCGCACATCTTCCTGACCAACCACGGCTGGCTCACGGTTGTCGAGAACGCCATCATCGCGCCGCTCATCGCGGTGATCTCGTTCGTCTGCTCCGTGGGCAATATCCCCCTGGCGGCGGCGCTCTGGACCCACGGTGTGGCCTTCGGCGGGGTTATCGCGTTCATCTTCGCCGACTTGGTGACCCTGCCGCTGCTCTTCATCTACCGGCGCTTCTACGGCACCACCATGGCGCTGCGACTGTTTGGCCTCTTGTGGTTCGTGATGTCGGCGGGCGGTCTCGTGGTCGAGGCGCTCTTTCGAAGCGCCAACCTGATCCCGACGACGCGCCACACGCCCGCGATGAGCGGGCACTTCCCGCTCGGCGGCACGCTTGTGGCGAACATCCTTGCGACCGCGGTCGTCATCACGCTGCTCGGACTCGCCCGAACCCGAGACGACGGGGCCCAGAGCGCCCGCGACCCGATCTGTGGCATGAACGTCGACGTCACCGCTCCAGTTGCGGTGCGCCAGCGAAACGGTCAAACTTTCTATTTCTGTTCCATACGTTGCGCCGAGCGGTTCGACCGCGGAGAGGAGTCCACCCCCATGCAAGAAGACCTCAACGGAGACGCGATCGATCCGATCTGCGAGATGCGCGTGGACTCGGCCACGGCGCTGAGCGCGGTGGGCGCCGACGGAACGACGCACTACTTCTGCGGGCCGGGCTGCCGACGCGCCTTCCTCGCTCTCGAAGCCGCCCAGTCCTCGGCGCCCATGCAGGGCGACGAGCACGGCGACGCGATCGATCCGATCTGCGAGATGCGCGTGAACTCGACCACGGCGCTGAGCGCGGTGGGCGCCGACGGCGAGACGCACTACTTCTGTGGCGAGGGGTGCCGGCGCACGTACCTGTCGCTGCACGGCTCGCCCCAGTGACCCGTCGCGATCGCCAGCGCACCACGGTGCGCAGTTACGGCATACTCGTGGAAAGTGAGCGCGTGGTGCTCGTGCGCTCGAGCAACCCCCATCACGACCCGCCCCTGTGGTGGCTGCCCGGCGGCGGCATCGACTTCGGAGAGGCCCCGGAAGAGGCGCTCATCCGCGAGTTCGCCGAGGAGACCGGCTTGCGGGTCAGTGATCCCCGGTTGGTCGGGGTCACGAGCGACGAGCGTCGACGCGACAATGGCGATCGCCTGCACACCGTGCGCATCCTCTACACCGTCCAGCTGACCGGTGGATCGCTGCGCGATGAGGCCGACGGGACGACGGACCTCGCGCGCTGGTTTCAGCTCGCCGAGGTCGGTGACGTCAACCTGGCCGACTACGCCCGCAAGGCCCTGGAACTCGTTCAGCTGAAGTAGCGAGCCGGCATTTCGCGCTTGAGCAGCTTGCCCGCGGGGTTGCGCGGCAGGGGCTCTCTGATAAACACCACGCGGGTGGGGATCTTGAAGGCGGCCAACTTCGATGCGAGGTGGCTGCGCAGTTCGTCTTCGCTCAGCGTCATGCCGTCCTTCACGCGCACCACGCAGGCCACCTCCTCGCCGAGTCGCTCGTTCGCAACGCCCATCACGGCGGCCTCGTAGACCGCCGGGATCTCGTAGATCGCCGATTCGACCTCGGCCGAGTACACGTTCTCCCCGCCGCGCAGGATCATGTCCTTCATCCGGTCTTCGATGTACAAGAAGCCGTCGTGGTCAACGTGCCCGATGTCGCCGGTACGCAGCCACCCGTTAGTGATCGCCGCCGACGTGGCCTCGGGCTTGTTCCAATAGCCCCGGATCACCATCGGGCCCTTCAGCCAGATCTCACCGCGCTCGCCGACGGGCACCTCGTTGCCGTCGAGGTCTCGAATTGACGCGTCCATGACGATCGTCCGGGACCGGCCGGTCGACGTGGGGTGGCTGACGTAGTCATCGCCGTAGTTTCCCGGACCGTAGGCGTTGGTCTCGGTCATCCCGTAGCCGAGCGAGGGGCGGCCCTTGGCGAAGCTGCGCTCCACGCGGCTCACCAGGGCCGGTGGCGCCGGGGCGCCGCCCCCGCCCACGAGTGTCAGGGAACTCGTGTCGTAGTCGTCAAAGTGGGGATCCTCCATCAGGTCCCAGCTCTGGGTCGGCACGCCCACGAAGCTGGTCACCCGGTGTCGCTCGATGAGCTCGAGCGCCCGTTCCGGGGCCCAGCGATACATCATGACGAGCTTGAAGTGCCACGCGACGCACGACATCATGACCGGGATACAGCCCGTCACGTGAAAGAGCGGCACGACGAGGATGAAGCACGGCGGCTGACCCGACCCGCTACCCGGGGCGCGGCGCTTGTCGATGATCGACGAGTTCGCGGCGAAGGCCATGATCGACTGACTCACCGCGTGGTGGGTGGAGACCGCTCCCTTGGGCATGCCGGTCGTGCCGGAGGTGTAGAGGATCGTGGCGTCGAGCTCCGGGCGCAGGGCCACGTCGGGCATGGGCAGGCCCCTGACGACGAGATCCGCCCAGCGCTCGACGCGGGGTCCAAATGACGCGGACTCGTCGAGGCGCACACCGAGGATCGGCACGCCCGCGCGCTCACAGGGCGCCTCGGCCCGAGCGACCCGCTCGGCGTCAGCGATTAGGACCGAGAGGCCCGCGTCATTGATCGCGTACTCCAACTCCTCTTGCGTCCACCAGGCGTTCAACGACACCGACACCGCCCCGACCGACACGATGGCCCCGAAGGCAATCGTCCACTCGGGCAGGTTGCGCATCGCGATGCCCACGCGGTCCCCCACCCCAACGCCGTAGTGGTGCACGAGGACGTTCGCGAGCGCGTCGATCTCGTCCTTCACGTCGTTGAAGGACAGCTCTTCGTCCTCGTACACGATGAAGGTCCGATCGTCGCCGCGCAGCTGATCGAAGTACACGCGCAGTGTCGGCGGCGCGTTCTTGAAGACGCGGTTGGTCACGCCGTCGCGGGTCTCCTCGACCGTCTCGAAGGGCTGCCCCGGGCCCGACACCGCTGCAATCGCTTCGGCCATGCTCAGACCCACGTCCCCCCCCCTTGGCTCAGTTTCACCGATTGTAGGCGCCGACGCCGACACGTTCGGATTGCTAAAACTGTCTAGTGCCTCGTGACCGCAACGACAAAACCAACAGCCGCCGGTGCGTCTAAGCGTCCACGTCCATCCGGGATCGCGCCGGGTAGCCGTGGGCGGTGACTACGACGGCGCACTCGTGGTGCGGGTGCACGCGCGCGCGGTCGACGGTGCGGCCACCGATGAGACGCTCGACGCGGTCGCCGACGCCTTCGGGCTGTCGCGTTCCATGGTCGAGCTCGTGCACGGGCGGCGTTCGCGGGCCAAGATCCTCGAAGTTACCGGCGACGAAGCCGCCTTGGGCCGGCGACTCGTCGAACTGCGCGCGCAGGTTCAGTAGCGTTAGTGCCAAAGGAGTTCCATGCTCGCCACCGGCTACCCACTATGGGACGTCGTCGTCACGACCCTCTCGATCGTGCTCGTCGCCATTTGGCTCATGCTCGTCTTTCACGTCCTGGCTGACATCATGCGCAGCCACGACCTCAGCGGCCCGCAGAAGGCGAGCTGGGTCATCGGCATCCTGGTGCTCCCGTTACTCGGGACGCTCATCTACCTCGTCGCCCGCGGCGGCTCGATGCACGAACGCGACCGCCGAATTGCCCAGACGCATCAGGCCGACTTCGAGGAGTACATCCGTCGAATCGCCAACTCCAAGGAGTGATCAGGCCAGGACCGGGCGACTCGCTTTGTCGGCGAGACGTTCGACGGTCGCGCTCAGCTTGCTGACCACCGCGGTCAGATCGAGGCGCGCGCGTTCGGCGTCGGGCGACAGGTCCTCGAGGTGGCCAACGTCCCACAGGGTAAGGACCGGATCGAGGACCTCACGGGCGAACTGGGTAATGCCGTAGATCCCCTCTTTAGCAATTCGAACGGCGTGGCGGGTGAAACTCGGGATCCCCGTACCCGGCATCGCGAAGGCGCTCACCTGCTTGGCGGCGGCCACCATCATCAACGAGGGGTCGATGGCGAAGCCAGCCAGGGTCAGGTCACGGTAGAAGAGGTAGTGCTTGGTCTCGTCGCCGGCGACGAGTCCCAGGAGGTTGCGGCCGACCTTGTCGTCCTTGGGCAGGTGCGCGGCCGTGTTGCGGTGCGCAACCTGGGTGGCACGCTCTTGCAGTGCGACGTAGCAGATGAGGTCCGCGAAGGACTCTGGCGCGGGCACCATGGCCCGAAACATCTGCACGCGACGCCCGTCCTCCAGCAGCACTGGATCGATGCAACGGCTGACATGGACCCAGTCGCGCATCACCATTGCGTGTCGGTTCTCCTCCATCGTCCACTGGTGGTTCCAGTCGGCGATCGGGTGCGTCGGCGAGGAGAGTCGCGCCAAGGTATTCGTGTAGTAGGGCAGGTTGTCCTCGGTCAGCAGGTTCACGTAGATCGAGCTGCGCACGCCATCGGGCAACGGATAGTCGGTGGGCGCCCAGGGACGCACCGAAAACGGCGTGCCCGAACCCCAGTCGATTTGCTCGTGGGGGTACCACAGACGAGGTGCCTCGAGGTGCCGGTTGAGCAGTCGCTCAACGTCAGGGGCGAGTTGCTCAAGCAGGCCCGTCGAGCGGGACGACCGCCGTGTAACCATTGTTCCCCTTTGCGACCACGACCTGGTGGTCGACGGCCCCATCGTATCGCGCACCACTGTGAATTCCATCACAAACCCTGTTTTGCGCCGCATCAGGTGCGTTAACCTCGACACCCCGTGAACTACTTCGATACCCTCATGCCCAAAGCGTTTCGTGCCACGCTGACGACCCCGATGCGGGTCTTCTACGCCTGCACGTTCTTGAGCGCCCTCGGACTGGGGCTGACCCTCTCCTTCTACGTGGTGTACCTCCACAACGTGCGCCATTTCTCTGCGGCATTCGCAACACTGTTGCTCGCCGCCTCCGCCGTGGCGGGCCTGGTGTCGGGCCCGCTCTGGGGCACGTTGGTCGACCGCTTCGGACCGTTCCGCGTTTCCATCGCGGGCTACGGGGCGACCGGCTTGGCACTCGTCGCCTGGGCCTTCGTGACCACGCGCTTGAGCGCCACGATCGTCGCCATCGTGCTCGCGGTCGTCGGGGGCGCCTCGTGGGGCCCGAACACGACGCTCCTCGCGCGCCTGGTCGGTGAGGAGCACCGTCAGCGGGCCTTCGGCTTCAACTTCATGCTGCTCAATTTGGGCATCGGCTTCGGCGGCCTGACCTCGGCCGCCATCGTCAACCTCAACCACCCCGCCACTTTCAGCGTGCTCTACCTCTGCAATGCCGCCGGCATGTTCGCCGCGGGACTCTTGTACCTGACGTTGCGCTCCTACGGCGGCCCGGTTCGGATTGCCCACGACGACCCGGCACGTGAGTCCGACGGCTGGCGCACCGTGCTGGCCGATCGACGCCTCGTGCAGTACTTGCTCGCCAGTCTCGTCCTCATGATCGGCGGTTACGGGTCCCAGGAGGCCGGGTACAGCCTCTTCGTGGTCAACAACCTTCGCCTGAGCGTGCACGACATTGGGATCATCTTCTTCTTCAACACGTCGACGATCGTGCTCGCCCAGCTCTGGACGCTCAATCGGATCGAAGGTCGGAGTCGTACGAGGGTCCTCGCAGTGGTCGGCGGACTCTGGTGCTTCTTCTGGCTCGTGCTCGCTGCCGCGCTGGCCATGCCGCCGGTGGTCGCCTTCTTCGCCTTGTGCGCCTCGATGGTCGTCTTCGCCTTTGGCGAAACGATGCTCCAGCCGGTCGGCTCGGCGCTCGTCAACGAGATAGCGCCCGAGCACCTACGCGGCCGGTACAACGCGGCATCCGGGGCGACGTGGTCGGTGTCGGGAACGGTCGCCCCGCTGATCGCGACGATCTACTTCGGCAGTGGCGGCGGCAACTGGTGGCCACTGTCGATCGGGATCCTCGCGCTCGTCGGCTCGGCACTCATGCTCAACCTGCGTCGCTCGCTCTCGCTCGCCGAAGACGGACGTACGGCCTAATCAGAAGACGAGGACGCGATCGGCTGCGACGGTGAGGTTGCCGAGTTCGTCCATCGAGCTGCGCGACACGCCCTCGAGCAGTTCGGCCTCGGCGATGGCGCGCGTGTCGATGCACGTGCCACAGACGAGCACCTGGCCGCCCTTGGCGAGGACGCCCTTCAGCATCCGCTCGATGTTGTAGTACCCATCGGGGGTGCGCTGGCCCGACTTCGCGCCGAGCGTCGCGTCGCCCATAAGGAACACCGTCAGTTCGACGTCGTCGTGATTGCGCGCGAGGTTCATGGCGAGCCGTAGTCCGTTGTACGTGCGCTCGTTTCCGTAGGGTGGGTCATTCAGGATCATCAACACGCGCACGGCGGCTCCTTTGCGGTTTAGGAAATCTGCAACCCGAGGCCCTGGGCAATAGTACGGCGAACGCCGGTGGCCATCCCCGAGGGCGCGTAGATGCTGAAGCGATCGACGATGCCACCGAAGCGCGCGTGGAGCGCGGGGGCAACCTCGGCCGGGGCTGCGACGATCGCCACCGCGCCGAGCACGTCGTCGGGGATCAGATCGCCCATCGCCGTCCAGTCACCGCGACGAGCGAGCTGAGCCAGGTCCGGCTGCAGTCCCGCCCACCCGTGTTGCTCCAGCACACCGCGATAGGCGGGGGTCGATGCATAGAAGGCGATCTGGGCGCGCACCGCGGTCTCGGCGTCTCGTTGCGCCGCGTCGTCCTCGCCGCTCGCGATCAGGCCCGAGAACGAGATCTGGAAGTCGGCTCGAGTGCGCGACGAACGCGCGAGCCCTCGCTCGAGCGCCGGCAGGGTCACCTCGCGCAGGTACCGCTCGGTCGTGAAGGGGTGCACCAGCAGTCCGTCGGCCACTTCGCCGGCCACTTCGGTCATGAGCTCGCCCACCGCGGCGACGAAGATCTTGGGCGCACCGAAGTCGTGCGGCGCCGGACTGAAGAACGGCGTCATCAGCGTGTGCCGGTAGTACTCCCCGCGAAAGTTGAGCGGCGTGCCCTCGTTCCAGGCCGACCAGATCGCGCGCATGGCCAGCACGTACTCGCGCATACGAGGCGCGGGGTGGGACCAGGGCATCGAGTAACGCTTTTCGATGTGCGGCTTGATCTGGCTGCCCAGTCCGAGCAGCAGTCGACCCCGCGACAGACGCTGGACGTCGTTGGCCATGGTCGCGGTGATCATCGGGCTGCGACCGAACGCGACGACGATGCCGGTGCCGAGCTCGACGCGCGTCGTCGCGACCGCGGCGCCGGCGAGAATGAGCAGCGGGTCGTGGCCGACCTCGGCCGCCCACAGGCCCGCGTACCCCTCGGATTCGGCTTGCACGGCCGCCGAGTAGGTGCCGTCGGGGTCGAAGTTGAGATCGGTGTCGAGCCGCACGCCTCGACTGTACTCACGCCGTCGGACCCCGCCGCCGCCGAACGGCCGAGCATCTCCATTCGCGACGTGTCCAACTACTACCGTCGTACCGAGAGGGGGACCGTATGACTGCCGATGCCGACGGGGTCCTCGATGAGTTCGATCGCGAACGTCGCGCGCTCGGGCTCTCCATGGCCTATGGACTCGTCCTGGCGGCGATCGGCATCGCCATCGGCGTCATTACGGGATCGCAGATCATCCTGTTCGACGGGTTCTACACGTTCCTCGGCATCGGACTCTCGTGGATGGCGATCCGCGTCTCGATCCTGGTCGCCAGTGGGCCGACGTCACGCTACCCCTTCGGTCGTGAGGCGCTCGTCCCACTGATCATCGGCGTCGAGGCGGTCGCGCTGCTCGCGACGTGCGCCTACGCCAGCTTCAACGCGGTGCTCTCGATCATCCACGGTGGCGACACCCTCGCCTCGGGCTGGGGCGTCGGGTACGCCATCGTGTCGCTGATCGTGCCGACTGGCGTGTGGTGGTGGCTGCGTCGCTTGGCCAGTGACTCCGAACTCGTGCGAGCCGAAGCCGCGCAGTGGCTGACCGGCGGCGTGCTCGGCTCGGCGATGATCATCGCCTACATCAGTGCCCACCTCTTGATCGGCACGAAGGCGGCGCCCGCCGCCCACTACCTCGACCCGTCACTGGTGATCCTCGCGTGCCTCGCCTTCGTCGCCCCACCGCTGCGCATGATCCACACCACCTTCATCGAATTGGTGGAGGGAAGTCCCGACAAGGAACTCCGCGGACCGGCGAGCGAAGCGGTTGACGAGGTCGTCGCTCAGTTCGGCCTCGGCGACCGGCACCTGCGCATGACCAAGATCGGCCGCAAGTTCTACGTCGAGCTCGAGTTCATCGTGACCCCGTCGTGGACCGCCCGCGAATCGGACCTCGTGCGCAACGCGCTGTTCGCCAAGCTCGACGAACTGCCCCACGACATCTGGCTGACCGTCGAGTTCACGGCCCAGCGTTCGACCTGGGCCTAGTCCGCGGCGCCCTCGACCAGCGCCACCCGACTGGACTTGCCCCGCCGAAGAACGGCGAACCCGATGCTCGCTGCGACCAAACAGGAGAGGGCGCCGACCCCGAGCCCCACGCGAGCCCCCCAGTGGCTCGTCACGAGTCCAACGAGCGGCCCGCCGACGGGCGTCGAACCGAGGAAGGCGACCGCCCACAGGGCCATGACCCGTCCCCGCATGGCCGGGTCGCTCGCCAACTGCAGCGTTGAATTGGCCATCGACAGGAACGAGACGCTCGCGAAGCCGACTAGGGCGAGCGCCACCAACTCGAGCGCCATCAGTGGCGCGACCGACGCGATCGCGAGCACCGCCGCGAAGATCGTGCTCGCGACCACCATGGGTGCGATGCCCACGCGACCCCGCGCGGCCGATACCAAGCCGCCGATCACCGCGCCGACGCCCATGGCCGTCACCAAGAAGCCGTAGGCACGCGAACCGCCGTGAAAGACCTGGGACGCCACCAGCGGGAGCGTCACCTGGAACTCGTAGGCGAACGTCCCGACCAGTCCCATCATCACGAGAGGGATGAGTAGGGCGGGCGTGTGCGCGACGTAGTGGAATCCCGCGCGGAGCTGTCCTCGTTCGCGGGCCGCCGGCGGGCTCGGGTTCAACGTCGACCGGTCCATGGCCACGAGCGATCCCACCACCGCGACGAAACTCACGGCGTTGAGAACGAAGCACCACCCCTCACCCACGGCCGCGATCAGGATGCCCGCCACGGCCGGGCCGACGGCGCGCGCCGCGTTGTTCATCGTCGAGTTGAGGCTCACCGCGTTGCGCAGATCAGCCGGTCCGACCATCTCGAGCATGAAGGCCTGGCGCGACGGATTCTCGAAGCTGTTGTTGAGTCCGAGCACGACCGCGAGCACGCACACGTCAAGGTAGGTGACGTCGTGCAGGAGCGTGAACACCGCGAGCACCGCGGCCTGCACCCCCATCAACGACTGGAGCACGATGAGGAACCGCCGCTTGTCGACCCGATCGGCGATCACGCCGCCGTAGGGGCCGAGCAGCAGGACGGGCAGCGTCTGGAGCGCCACCACGACGCCAATCGCGGTCGCCGAGTGCGTGAGCACCAGCACCAGCCACGACTGCGCGGTCGACTGCATCCACGTGCCCACGAGTGACGTCGACTGGCCGAGAAAGTACTTCCGGTAGTTCGCGTTGGCCAGCGACGAGAACGTGCGCTCGGCGGTCGAGCGCAGGCTCACCGACGCACCGTCGAGACGGCGTCGGCGACGACGTCAAGAATCGGCAGCACGTCGTTCAGCCGGCGAAGATCCCGTTCGCCGAGCGTGCCCAACGCCTGAACGAGCACCGCCGTTCGCTCGCGACGCAGCGATTCGGCGAGCCGGCGACCGGCCCGGGTGGACGCGACGTGCACCACACGCTCGTCGTCCGGGTCCAAGGTTCGCTCGACCAGCGACTCGCGCTCGAGATGA
Organism: Actinomycetes bacterium; assembly: GCA_021777285.1. The sequence continues at coordinate 28,239 of JAJYDR010000005.1, read as the reverse complement.
CTCACGATCCGAGAGACCATCGTGAGGTTCATCCCCTCGTCGGCGGCGATGGACGCGAGCCGGATCGGCCCGCGGCGCACGACGACCCGCAGGACGTCGCGCTGACTCGGTGACAGTGCACTCGACACCTGAGCCGCGCGCAGCGCGCGGGCGAATCGACCAACGACCGCTCGCAGTCGATCGGCAACCTCGTCGGCCTCGGACGAACGCATCAGCTCCACGCCGTCATCGTAGTTCAGTTGCTTGCTAGCAGGCAAGTGACTACGACACCGTTGGCGGGTTCGCATCCACGGCGCCGCGAGGTCCTTACCGAGAGGTAACGCGCGCTGCGGGTGCCGACCAGTTGGTCAACGGCGTCGGTAGTCGCGCGCCACGGTCGTCGGGCCCGGCGTCGCGGGCCACGTACAGTCATTCGTGCATGAAAGTACGTGCTGACCCGTAAAATCATTGACCGTAGTCCGTGGCAGACTGGTATGTACGTCCCCGACACTCAGTTCGAGTGTGACAACGAGAGAACAGCGCTGATGACCAACCAAGTGAACGCACCGCGCAAAGCGGCCGGGAGACCGGCTGCGGCGAAATCGGCGAAGGCCCGTGCCGCGGCACCGACGAAGCGCGCTGCGCGCACCAAGGCGGCCAAGCGAACCCCCACCGAGGTTGCCGCGCTCACGAAGGTCTACCGCGAGATGCTGTTAATTCGGCGATTCGAAGAGCGTGCGGCCCGTAGCTACACCCAGGCATTGATCGGTGGCTACTGCCACCTCAACCTAGGCGAGGAGGCCGCGGTCGTGGGTCTGCTCTCGGCGCTGGAGCGCACCGACTACCTCTTTACGAACTATCGCGAGCACGGCTACGCGATCAGCCGCGGCATCGACCCCAACCGGGTCATGGCCGAGCTCTACGGACGCATCGACGGTGTCTCGAAGGGTTGGGGCGGCTCGATGCACATGTTCGACATCACCCACCGTCTCCTCGGCGGCTACGGCATCGTCGGCGGCCAGATCCCGCTCGCGACCGGTGCGGCGCTGGCCATCGACTACCGAGGGGGCTCGGAGGTCGTGATGTGCACCATGGGTGACGGCACGACCAACATCGGCGCCTTCCACGAGTCGCTCAATATCGCCGCGCTCTGGAACCTCCCGATCGTCTACGTGATCATCAACAACCGGCTGGGCATGGGCACGACCGTCGAGAAGTCCTCGGCCGAGCCCGAGCTGTTCCGCCGGGGCGCGGCCTACCGGATCGAGTCGGCCCGCGTCGACGGCCTCGACCCACTCGCGGTGGCCGAGGCCAGCGCGCGGGCGGTCGCCGTCGCGCGCGCCGGTCGGCCCTATCTCCTCGAAGTGGTCTCCGAACGTCTCCGCGGCCACTCGGTCGTAGACCCGGCGAAGTACCGGTCCGAGGCCGAAGTCCTCCAGTTGCGCGAACACGACCCCGTGGTCACCTTCGGGGCCCAGCTCGTGCGTGAGGGCGTCATCGACGCCGACGCCATGGCCGCCATCGAGCACGAGGTGACGGCCCGCATCGACGAGGCCGCGGCCTTCGCCGAAGCGAGCCCGACACCCGACGTGGCGACGCTCTTCGACTACAACTACGCGACCCCCGTCGCCAACGACTCGCGGCGCCTGCCGGGCCAGCCGCTGTTTGAACCAGCCCCACTGCCCGACCCGGGAGAAGACCAGTGACCACGATGACGTTCCGCCAGGCGCTCCAAGAGACACTGCGCGCCGAGATGCTGCGAGACGAGAACGTGCTGCTCCTCGGTGAGGAGATCGGCGTTTTCGAGGGCTCGTACAAGATCACCGCCGGGCTGCTCGCCGAATTCGGCGAGAAGCGCGTGCGCGACACCCCCATCGCCGAGGAGGGCTTCACCGGCGCCGCCATTGGCGCGGCGATGCTCGGTCTGCGGCCGGTCGTCGAGATCATGACGATCAATTTCTCACTGCTCGCCCTCGACCAGATCGTCAACCACGCCGCGAAGATCTACGGAATGTTCGGCGGCCAGGCGAAGGTGCCGATCGTGATCCGCACGCCCGGCGGCGGCGGCCAGCAGTTGGGCGCGACCCACTCGCAGAACATCGAGCTGTACTACGCCTTCGTCCCAGGGCTCAAGGTCGTCGCGCCCAGTACCCCCGCGGACGCGAAGTCCCTGCTCATCGCCGCTATCCGCGACGACGACCCGGTACTGTTCCTCGAAAACCTGGCGCTCTACAACACCAAGGGCGACGTGCCCGACGACGACACACCCGCTGAGATCGGCCGGGCCGCGGTGACGCGCACCGGGCGAGACCTCACGCTCATCGGCTACTCGCGCATGGCCCACGTCGCCGCCCAGGTCGCGGACCAGTTGGCCGCCTCAGACGGCTTGGACATCGAGGTCATCGACCTGCGCAGCCTGCGACCGCTCGACCGACCGACGATCATCGAATCGGTCAAGAAGACCCACGCCGCGGTCGTCGTGGAAGACGACTGGCTGACCTACGGCATCGGCGCCGAGGTCGCGGCGACCATCTCCGACGGGGCGTTCGACTACCTCGACGCACCGGTGCGGCGCGTGGCCATGGCCGAGGTGCCGCTCCCCTATTCCAAGTCCCTCGAGACCGCGGCGCTGCCGTCAGTGGACGACGTGATCAACGCCGTGCACCAGACGCTCGACGCCGTCGGTCGCCGTCACCAGAAGGTCGGCCATGATTGAGATCAAGATGCCCCGTCTCTCGGACACGATGGAGGAAGGCTCCGTAGCCACGTGGCACAAGCACCCCGGTGACCACGTCGACGTGGGCGACATCCTCGTCGAGATCGAGACCGACAAGGCCACGATGGAGTACGAGGCCTACGAGGCCGGCACCCTAACCGAGATTCTCGTTCCCGAAGGCGAAGTGGTGGCCATCGGGACCCCGATCGCCCTGCTCGACAGCGGCGTGGCCACGGCGCGCGCCGTCGCTGCGCCCGTGCCGGCCGCGGCCGCGCCGGTGGTGGCGACCCCGTCTCACGAGGCCGCAGCACCGCAGCGCCCGGAATCGGCGCCCCAACCCCTCGCCGAGGGCCAACGCCGGTTCGCGTCGCCGCTCGTGCGTCGCATCGCCCGCCAGTACAACATCGACCTGAGCGGCGTGCGCGGCAGCGGTCCCGGTGGCCGCATCATTCGGCGCGACATCATGACCCTCGTGGACGGTGCCGCCCAGCCGGACGTTTCGCAAGTCGCCGAGCACACACCCACGGTCGTCGACGAGCGTCGGGCCTCGGAGTCGCTCGCGCTCAGCAGCACGCGCCGAGTGATCGCGCGACGCCTCGGCGAGAGCGCCCGCACGATCCCGCACTTCTTCGTCACCGCCGTCGCCGATGCACAGGCGCTCGTGGCGATGCGCGGTGAGCTCAACACCCAGCTGACCGCGGTCGGTCGCGCCAAGGTAAGTGTTAACGACCTGCTGATCCGCGCCTGCGCGCTGGCGCTGCGTGAGCACCCCCAGGTCAACGCGTCCTACATCGACGACGCGAGCACCACGATGCTGGTCCACCACCGGATCAACATCGGTGTGGCGGTCGCCTCGGCCAACGGCCTGGTGGTGCCGGTCATCGACGACGCCGACCAGAAGACCGTGAGCGAACTCGGCGCCGAGGCGAAGCGACTCGCGGGGCTCGCCAACGACAAAAAGCTCAGCCTGGAGCAGATGTCGGGCGGGACCTTCACCATCAGTAACCTGGGCATGTTCGGCGTCGAACAGTTCACGGCGATCATCAATCCGCCCGAGGGCGCGATCCTCGCCGTGGGCGCTACCGCGCTCGAGCCCCGCGTGATCGATGGCGAGGTGCAGGTGCGACACACGATGCGCTACACGCTGTCGTCGGACCACCGGATTATCGACGGCGCCCTCGCGGCCCAGTTCCTGCGCACGCTAACGACCTACCTCGAGAATCCCTGGTCCCTGGTCGCCTGAGGTTCACGACACCGTCTAGTCAAGTGCGATGTGCACCGCCTCGGCGACGACGTCGCTGATCGATCGGCTCGGCGCCGCCTGAGTCGCGTAGTGCTCGATGGCGACGAAGAGCGCGGCGTTGAGCACGGCCGCGCGGACTCGAACCTCGAGACTCTCCTCGCTGGCGCCCTCGTGACGCGCGATGACCTTCGCCAGTGAACGGGTCGCGTCGTGATGCATGCGTAGCCACACGGCGTTGACCGTCGGCTCACGCCGCGCCAGGCGCAACAGCCGCACGACGGCGTCGGCGTCCGCGGATTCGTCCGGCGACGGATCGGCCCACGCGTTCGCGAAACTCTGACCGCTCGCCACGCGACCGAGCCGTTCGACGGCGTCAGCGAGCCCTTCGTCGAGCAGTGGCCCGATGGCGTCCTCCTTGGACGCGAAGTACCGCCAGAACGAGCGCACCGAGATGCCCGCCGCGCCAGCGATCTGGGCCACGGTCGTGGCGCTGACGCCCTGATCCTCGAAGAGGCCGAGCGCCACCACGGCAATGCGCCGGTCGCGCCCTCGTCGTTCGGACGGACTGCTCGCCGGCCGTCCAACGCGCGACGGCCGAGTTTCGTCGCTCACGTCAGACCCCCCCACGTTCCCCAAGGAACCCTTTAGTGACACAGTATGCCATTAAACCGTAGGCTGGTGGTGGCGCTCGACGCGGCACCGCGTCGACCCCGTTCGAGACGGTGTGACGTGAGAGGAGCGGACATGACCAACGAATTCCAAGGCAAGGTGGCCATCGTGACGGGCGGCGGCTCAGGCATTGGGCGAGCCACGGTAATCCGTCTGGCTTCACTGGGCGCTCGCGTGGTCATCGCCGACGTGAACGCCAACACCGCCAACGACGCGGTCGCAACGATCCGGGCTGCGGAGGGCACGGCAACGGCCGTCGTAGGCGACCTGGGCGACCCCGCCGTTGTCGACGAAGTGGTCGCGACGACCATTGGCGACTTCGGCGCCATCGACGTCCTGATCAACAACGCCGGGATCATGGACGACATGAGCGCGCCGCACGAGGTGAGTGACGCGGTGTGGGAGCGGTTGATCCGCATCAACCTCACGGCACCCTTCCTGCTCCTGCGCGCCGTCGTGCCCCACATGCTCGAGCGCGGTCACGGCGCCATCGTCAACACCGCCTCCGAAGCCGGCTTTCGTGGCAGCGCGGCCGGCACCGCGTACACCGTGTCCAAGCACGGCGTGGTTGGCCTGACCAAGTCCGCGGCCGTCATGTATCGCGACCGCGGCATTCGGGTCAACGCGGTCGCGCCGGGAGGCGTCGCCACCCACCTCGAGGTCTCGATCAAGCCCGACGCCACCGGTCCAGCCACCGTCGGGATCTACCAGGGCAGCGTCGGCCGTATCGCAACGGCCGACGAGATCGCCGCGGCGATCGTCTTCCTGGCCTCGGACGCGGCGAGCAACCTCAGTGGCGCGATCCTGCCCGTCGACAACGGGTGGTCCGCCGTCTGACCTGCGTGCGGGCGTGGCTCTAGCGGAACGCCTGAATACCGGTGAGCGCGCCGCCGACCACGAGCGAGTGCACGTCGGCCGTGCCCTCGTAGGTCACCACCGACTCCAGGTTGACCATGTGGCGGATAACCGGGTACTCGAGTGAGATGCCGTTCGCCCCGAGGACCTGACGAGCGGTCCGGGCCACTTCGAGTGCGTCGTTGACGTTGTTCAGTTTGCCCATGCTCACCTGCTCGGGGCGTAGCTGCCCGCTGTCCTTGAGGCGACCCAGGTGCAGCGCGAGGAGGTACGAGCGGTTTACCGCGAGGGACATCATTGCCAGTTTCTGCTGCTGGATCTGGTACGACGCAACCGGCTTGCCGAAGACCTGGCGTTCGCCGGCGTAACTGAGGGCGGACTCGAAGCACGAGCGAGCCGCGCCGACCGCGCCCCAGACGATGCCGTACCGGGCCTCGTTGAGGCACGACAGCGGTCCGCGCAGCGAGGTCGCCCCAGGCAGTTGGGCCGACGCGGGCAGACGAACGTCGGTGAGCAAGAGTTCTGAGGTGACCGAGGCCCGAAGCGAGAGCTTCTTCTTGATCTCCTGACTGGTGAACCCGGGCGTGCCCTTGGGGACAATGAAGCCCCGGATGCCTTCATCGGTCCTCGCCCAAACGATGGCGACGTCGGCGACCGACCCATTGGTGATCCACATCTTTTGGCCATTGAGGATCCAGTCGGACCCATCGCGCCGGGCGTTCGTGCGCATCGAGCCGGGGTCGGATCCGGCGTCGGGCTCGGTCAGCCCGAAACAGCCCACGGCCTCACCGGCCGCCATCTTGGGCAGCCACTCCCGCTTCTGCTCCTCTGAGCCCCAGTGATGGATCGCGAACATGGCGAGCGAACCCTGGACCGACACGAGGCTGCGGATACCGCTGTCACCGGCCTCGAGCTCGAGGCACGCCAGGCCGTAGGCGGTGGCGCTCGTTCCGGCGCAGCCGTAGCCGTCAAGGTGCATCCCGAGCACGCCCAGTGCGCCCAGTTCCTTCATCAGTCCGACCGGGCTGCGACCCTCCTCGAACCACTCCGCAACGTTCGGCTCGACCTTGTCGCGCACAAACTTGCGAACGGTGTCGCGAATCGCGAGTTCCTCCTCGGACAGGTTCCCGTCGATGTTGAGGAAATCCTCGGGGCGCAATTCGGTGCTGGTGCTGCTCGACGACATTCGTACTCCCTCTCAGCGTGTCGATTAAGAACTCTATTACTCGCGCCAAGTGCCCTTCGCGAGCGACACGACGGCGACGACTGGCTTCCCCCAGGGCGCGAGGGCCCCGACGTAGGATTCGAGTTCGTCGATCAGTGGCCTCGAAGGGCGATGCATGCAACAGTCGATTCCAGCGGTCTTCATGCGCGGGGGCACCAGCAAGGCAATCATGTTCCACGCGCGCGACCTCCCCGACGACCCCGCGCGATGGGAGGCGCTGTTCAGCGCAGCAATGGGTTCGCCGGACGAGTACGGCCGCCAACTCGACGGCATGGGCGGCGGCATCTCGTCGCTCTCCAAGGTCTGCGTCCTCGCGCCCTCGAGCCGCCCCGACGTCGACGTCGACTACACCTTCGCACAGGTACACGTGAAGACCGCGACCGTCGACTACCGCAGCAACTGCGGCAATATGAGCTCGGCCGTGGGGCCCTTCTGGCTTGACGAGGGCTTCGTCCAACCCGACGGCGAATCGATAACCGTTCGCATCTTCAACACCAACACCGCCAAGGTCATCCACAGCACCTTCCCCGTCGATGGCGCGATGACCCAATACGACGGCGATTTGGTGATCCCCGGCGTCAGCGGGTCAGGCGCACCGATCCGGCTCGACTTCCTCGACCCGGGCGGGGCGACGACCGGCCGGCTCTTGCCCAGCGGCCACGTCACCGATCACCTCGAGGTCGACGGCTTTGGCGCCATCGAGGTTTCACTCGTCGACGCCGCGAACGCCACGGTCTTCGTGCGCGCCGCCGACGTCGGGCTGTCCGGGCTGGAGCTGCCAACCGAGCTCGAGGCACGGCCCGACACGCTCGATCTCCTCGAGCGCATACGGCGAGCGGCGTCGGTCGCAATGGGCATCACGGCCGACCTGGGTGCCGCGACAACGACCACGAGCGTCCCCTTCATCTGTCTCGTGAGCCGTCCCACCGAGTCCGTCACCCTCTCGGGCGCGACGATTCGACGAGCAGACGCCGACGTACTCGCGCGCGCCCTCTCCCACGGTCAACCGCACCGCGCCCTACCGCTCACGGTCTCGCTCTGCCTGGGCGTCGCGGCGCGCATCACGGGGACCATCGTCGCCGAGGCGCTGACGACCACGGCCGCGGGCGACATGATGCGCATCGCGATGCCATCGGGAGTCCTCGGCGTGGACGCGCGCGTGTCCGACGACGACGGCCAGTGGCGAGCTCACGCGGGAACCTTCTACCGCACTGCCCGACGACTCTTTGACGGCCGCGTCTGGCTGCGCCACTAGCCATCACGTGGCGCCGCAGTCGCGGCGATGCCGCGTGGCGAGCGACAGGCGTGTGGCGCCGGTAAGGTCACCACTATGAGCGGTCGGGGCAGTGGCGCAGCCGCTTCGCGCGGGCGGGCGGTGCTGGCGGCGCTGGTCGTGAGTTTGGGCGTCGTGGTGGCCACCAGTGCGTCGCCGTCTAGTGCCTACGGCGCCGCGTCGCATCCGTGCATCCCCAAGCAGTTGTCCGTCACGGCGCGCACCTGGATCTATAACCCGAGCACCTTTGGCACCGTCTTTGAGATGCTGCCCATCACGATCACCAACCACGGCGCGACTTGCGTGCTCGCGGGCACACCCAAGATCGCACCCACCCTCACGGGTACGCGTCGGGTCATCGGCGGTGCCACCACGGCGACAGTGATCGACGGCGCCACGGTGATCAACAAGCCATCAAGCCGACTGACGCTACGTCCAGGTCACTCAGCCTTCACCTACCTGTACCTCGCCTATCCGGTCGGCCACACCGCTGCCGCTCGACGGTGGAAGCAGATTTGCCAGCCCGTGGTGGCAACCGGCCTCACTATCTACATTGTTCCTAGTCGCAGCCTCTGGAACCGACACGTCGCGACGGCGGTGCCCGAAGTGTGCACCACGGGCCGGGCCAACGACCTGCGCTCGGGACCGCTCGGCAGCTCACCGGCGCACTAGCCGCGCGTCAGGACCCGCGGGACGTCCTCCGGGGTCACCTCGCGCGGGAGGCGCGAACGCAACGCCGCCGCCTCGCCGGTCGATGGCGCTCGTACCCACAACGAGTCATTGGCCGGTTCACGACGTGTACGAGCCCGCGTCGAGATCCTCGACCAGCGTCGGTCCGGCCGGCGACCAGTCAAAGAGTGAGCGCGTGGACGCGGACGAGGCCGGACTGTCCAGCCCGACGAAGGTGCCCAGGTGGGCGAATCGCTCGAGTGCGTCCTGCGGGCTGATCGCGACTGCCGGGACGTCGAGCTGGCGACCGATGGCCTCGGCGATGTCGCGAAATGCCACGCCTTCCTCGGCGACCGCGTGCAGGACTTCGCCCGCTGGCGCGTCTTCGAGGGCGCGGCGCATGAGCGTTGCCACATCGGATCGATGTGTCGCCGTCCACCGATTCGCACCATCGCCCACGTAGCCCGACTGGCCGTGGCGTCTGGCGATATCGACGAGGGTGGCGACGAACCCGTGATCACCTCGCCCGTGCACCGTCGGTGGTAGGCGCAGCACGCTCGAGCGAACGTCCACCCCGCGCAGCGAGAGCGCGTAGAGCGCGGTGGCGGCGCGGTACCCGGCGGGGCTCTCGCGAATCGCCTTGGCGGGCACGAGTCCGTCCTGCTCGAGCGCGAGTCGCCCGGGGGCGAGGCCCATCACGCCCGACGCCAACACCAGTGGGCGACCCGACCCCGCCAGTGCGCGTCCCATCGCCTCCACTGCGCTGCGGTCGGCCCGTGCTGCGTCCGCGAAACCCCCGCGCCACGCGACGTCGTGTTGGAAAGCGAGATGTATCACGCCGTCACTCGCCGCCGCCAGGCGCGCCAGCTCGTCGACGTCGGTCAGATCGCCTCGGACGACTTCGGCGCCCAGTGCCTGGACACGTTGCGCAGAGGCGTCAGAGCGAGCGAGGCCCCGAACCTCGTGCCCGTGCTGACGCAGCTCACTGACCACCGCCGTGCCAATCCAACCCGATGCCCCGGTCACCAGTACGTTCATCGGTCCTCCATCGCCTTCGATCGTTACGGCGTCCACCCTACGGTCGGCGGTCGCCGGTGGCCCCGACCCTATCGATCCGCCGAAGGCTTGCGGGGATGAATCGACTCGCCGCGGTCGAGCATGGTGATGTACTCGGCCAGTTTGCGTTCGCGTGTCGCTGAGCGCTTGGCGGTGGTGAGTCGGTAGACAATGGCGTATCGATTCGCGGCGTCCAACTGATCGAAGGTCGCCGCCGCGCCAGGGTTGGCCGCGAGCGCGTCGGCCAGGTCGAGCGGCATCTCGATCGCCGCCTGTCCGAGGTAGGCCGCGTTCCATCGACCGTTCGCTTTGGCCGCGTCGACGGCCGCGACGCCGGCTGGTCGCATCCGCCCGGCCGCCGTGAGTCGTGCCACGTGCTCGACGTTCCTGGCGGACCAGGCGCTGGCCAGTCGGCGCCGCGTGAAACGCTGCCGATAGCTCTCGTCGTCACGCCGCGCGATCTGTCCGTCGATCCAGCCAAAGCACAGCGCCTCGTCAAGCGCTTGTGCGTACGTGAGCGCCGTCGTCTGACCGCCCTTCTTGTGCAGCACGAGCCACACACCCGCGTGCTCCGCGTGATGTCGTTCCAGCCAGGCCCGCCACGCCTTCGCGTCAACGACAAGTAGCTCGGGGAGTTCCGTCACGACGACCGCGCATCCTGCTGAACAACGACGCCTGGGCCGGCGGTGTTGACACCTCGCGAACGAGACCGGGTCGCGACCTTCACGTTCGAGGTGCGACCCGGCACGGGCCCCCGTCACGTGCGGTCGTGCACGAATGGGCACCGGGACCTTCCATTTGGTGACACTACCGCCTCGCGACCTTCGTTTTGAACCCGTACGCCTCGCGCGATTCCCGCGTGTGTAGGCAAGTCCGCTGTCGATACTGGGCCGGGAGAAGGTCGTCGCGCCGGCCGCTGGGTCTGGGCACGCGCCACGCCACTCGTCGAGAACGACGTTCACCGCGCCGACCTATGGTGAGGACATGAGCTCACTGCTGAAAGACGCGTTCGATCACCACTCGTGGGCAACGCTGAACGTCATCGACGCGTGCGCGGCCCTACCGCCAGCGATCTTGGAGGTCGCCGTCGTGGGGACCTACGGCACCATCGAGGCAACACTTCACCACGCCGTCGAGTCCGACTCGTACTATCTAGACGACTTCTTTGGCGGTTGGCTCGCCCGCCAGCATCCCAGCGAGACCTTGAGCGAGTTGCGCGAACTCGCCGTCGCCCAGTCGCAGGCGTGGTCGGCGCTGCTCGAAGGCGACCTCAACGCCGACGAGGTCATCCACGAAGTCGACCCTGACGACGGCTACCAGCGCGACGCGACGGTAGGGCTGCGCCTGGCCCAGGCGCTCCATCACGGAAACGACCACCGCAGCCAGATCTGCACGACCATGAGCGCGCACGGTTTCACGCCCCCACCGGTGAGTGTGTGGGAGTACGGGTTCTTCGCGGGGCGCGCGAGCGAAACCTTGCCCCGCTGAGAGGTCGAAGCCTCGCGGTAGGGCCTCGCGAGAACGCAGAAATCCAGAGTCGGTCGCGACCGAAAACTCCCGAATACGCACCTGATCAACCTCGATATATCGCGGTTACCCGAGGTTGATCACTACCGGCGGGGCCGAACCAAAGATCACGTCCCGCCGAGTGGTGTAACTCCAAAGGAGCACTTCTCGATGCGAGACCATCTTTTCATTTGATCTTGGCCAAGGCAACCGGCGCTGACGCCAGCGCCTCGCTCTTCAACTGATCCATGGACTCCTGGGACAGGTAGCGGCGCTCTGACACGCTCCACTCGTCGTGCTGCTCGACGACGACCGCGGTGATGAGACGCAGCGCCGCGGCGTCGTTGGGGAAGATCCCGACGACGTTGGTGCGCCGCTTGATCTCGGCGTTGAGTCGCTCGAGGGAGTTCGTCGACCAGATCTTCTGCCAATGGTTCGTCGGGAAGTGGCGAAACGCGGTGAGATCTTCAGCCGCGTCGAGCAGCATCTCGGTGACGACGCCGAACTGGCGCTTCATGGTGGCCGCCACCTCCTTTAGTTGACGTTCGACGTGGGTCGCGTCGGGCTGGGCGAAGATCGTGCGGATCATGGCCGCCACCATCTGCTGGTGGTTCCTTGGCACCTTCACGAGGACGTTGCGCATGAAGTGCACCCGACACCTTTGCCAGGAGGCCCCGGGAAAGACCTTGGCGATCGCGGTCTTGAGGCCCAGGTGTGAGTCGCTGATCACGAGCTGGACGCCGTGCAGGCCGCGCTCGCGCAGCGACTGCAAGAACTCAGTCCAAAAGGCCGCGTCCTCGGAGTCGCCAATGGCGACGCCCAGCACCTCGCGGCTGGCGTCCTCGGCGACGCCGGTGACGACCACGACGGCGCGGCTGACGACCCGTCCGCCGACGCGGGCCTTCACGTAGGTGGCATCGCAGAGCAGGTAGGGAAAGGCCAGGTGAGAGAGGCTGCGAGCGCGAAAGGTGTTCATCTCCTCGTCGAGCGCGCCACAGATCCGAGAGACCTCGGACTTGGAGATCCCGGCGTCGACGCCGAGGGCCGAGACCAGGTCGTCGACCTTGCGGGTGGAGACCCCGTGGATGTAAGCCTCCATGACAACGGCGTAGAGGGCCTGGTCGATGCGTCGGCGACGCTCGAGCACGCTCGGAAAGAACGAGCCCTTGCGCAGCTTGGGGATCTTCAGCTCGACGTCGCCGGCCTTCGTCGTGAGCAACCTCGGACGCGACCCGTTTCGCTGCGTGGTGCGCGAGAGCGTGCGCTCGTGGCGCTCGGCCTGGACCACCTCGGTCGCCTCGGCGTCGATCAGCGCCTGGTAGAGGAAGCTGACCATCTGGCGGACGAGGTCGCCGCTCTCATCGCTTTGAAGTGCGCTGAGCACCTCGGACAGGTCAAAATCATGGTGGGTCACCGGAGTATTCCTTTCGTGTCGTGCATGGACACATCAAGAACTACTCCGGTGGCCCGTCATCACGACGGACCGATCGATTTACACCACTTCAGGGGACGACAACGAACCAAACAAGAAGAGCTCCGGCGTCACCCTCATCGGTCTGCTGCCTCGATGGGTGCCTCTCGGAGGTCCGACCGAGTCTACGGAGATCTGAATCGCAGTGGCGCCGAAGCGAAGGTACTTCCGAGGCCGCCCGTGGCAACCAGGACACAAGAATGGTGACACGCTGCCATGTCCGCACTGTCGTACGGCCTAGCCCCAGCCCGGTTCGACACCGTGAAGGTGTACCGGCCCGAACCTGTCACGCCGGTAAGACCGAATGGCTGTGCAGCTAGCTGCTCGCCGCACCCGCCCATGTTCGCATCGGCGGCAGTTGCGCACTCGGACAAGAAGATCTTCCCGCCGATGTCGAAACCCCGCACGCTCGCCACCACGGTTTCGCGATCATGGAGATTGATCGCCGGTGAGATTGTCACTGTTGGCACCCGACCAGTGATACCTCCCGGACCGAGTTTGCGCGTGACGTCAAGAGCGAGACGGTTCGTCGAGTCTCCAGCGCACGAAGGGGGCCGGAAAAAGGACGGCGCGAACGTGGACGCAGGGATCACTACGGGGCGACGCCACCCTGGGTGCGCGATGGTCATCCGTCGTGGCGCCTGCGGAAAACCGCACCAGTCCATCTCCACGATCGCCCACGGCTGACTGGGCGTGATAACAATCGGCCCTGACGGAGTCGGAAGTGATGGCGTCCAGTGATACGGCGTTTCGACGAACGCAAGTCGCTTTCCCGACGACGTGAAGAGGTGAATCGTCGGTCGTCCAGACAGTGAGCACAAACGTCGCGAACTGCTCGAGAGTGTGAGGTCCCCATAGGGGTTCCCGGGACCATTGAACACGACCATCGTCTGTATTGCAGTCGGCGAACAGGTCGGGAGCACGGTCGCATCTGCCGAAGTTGGCCGCGTGGAGCCGACGACTGGCGCGAATGTCATGACGGCAATCGTCGGGCCGATTCGGATCGAAATGCGCCGTTGAGTACGGACTCCTAGCGACGAATGCAGCGACTTATCGGTACCGTACCAACCCTCGAATGTGGATTTCACGCGAAGCACGAGTGCAGTAGCCTGCTTTCGCGCGAGCGCCGCGGGCGCTGCGCACGCACCCGTTCGACCGCGACCTCGATTCGTCGCCTGGGCCACTCGACGAAACCCGCCGATTTGAGTTCGTGTGGGTGAGCTTCCCATGCTTCGAGTCGATCGTCTTGAGGCAAGTTCTTGGTCGGGCCCCTTGACCCCAACGCAGGTCCGGGGCAAATCGATCTCACTCATAATCCGTATCGAGTGGTCCTCACTCCATAACGGATTGGGGCACGAGAAACGCTTCCGAAGGCGTCGAGTGCCGTGACGCCCGCCAGTGACGTTGTCAACACCTCTAATTGGTTACCGGCACTTCGGGACGGTCGATAATTCGCAGCCACGAGCCATCGACTTGGCGGCGCAGCACCTGAACCCGTACGCCAAGCCCGTCGGCTGCAATCGTCGAAGTGAGCGCGAGGTCCTCGAATAACACGCTCGTCAGTGGCGACTCAATCCCGAACTGCACACCGGCGTCGACCATGTGCTGGTAAACCGACTGGATGGCGGCCCTTCCTGTGACCGGTCGGTCCAACGGATAGGCCAACACGGCCCCTTCCTCGTACAGCGCAGCCACTCCGGCAGCATCACCGGCATTGAGGCGCTCGGCGACCAGACGAGTGACGTCCTCCGGGACACGCGCGAATGGGTAGCTCATGGTCTCTCCTTCTCAGTGTCAGCGCAATCGCGTTCAATCGGCCCACATCGTAGGCAGTGACACGCCGGTGGTCCGGGCCACTTCGCCAACGTAGCTAGCTCGATTCGCCGTGCGCCCCTCCGACCATCCGCCCTGACAGCGAGAAGTAGTTGACCCAACTAGTGCGAACACTCGGAGCTTCACGGGCAATGGTGCGCGAAACGTCGCCGGGGACGTCGATGGGGTGAAATCCGCGCACGCGAACGCAGCCCACCCCCGTACACCTTCGGACAACCGAACCTGGCCAGTGCCGCTGAAATAGGACTGGGTTTGCGACGACAACGTGCCCTTCTCCGGCTCAACGCTCCCCCGGTCGAACTGTAAGTTCGGCGAGGCCGCGACAAGTAAGGGATTGGAGGTGGTTAGGTGAAACGAGCAATGCTTGGACTTGGTGCGTTGGTACTGGCCCTGGCGGTGGCGGTACCTGCGGGAGCGGTCGAGCGAGGGGCTGGCCCATCGCCCGAGCTGACCGACGGGTCACACATTGTTGCTCGATACGCCCTCTGCCAAGGCGCCTCGCCGGACCGGGTGATGGCTGTGACAGTGGCCCGCTCGAAGCCACTCAACCCCGAGCACTTCACGTTTCCGGCGCGGACGCGGGGATCGAGGCCCGCCTTTGTACGAGCGCTGGCGCACGCACTGTGTTCACTGCCGATGATGCCCGCCGGGGTCCAAGCCTGCCCCGCCGACTGGGGCGCCAACTACCGCCTCCAGTTCTCGCTGGCAAAATCACCGGTTTCGGGCGTCGTGGGCGCCAGCCTCATCAGCCCCGTATCGGTCCAGGCGACAGGCTGTGAGGTCGTTAGAGGCCTGGGCAAGACACGATGGGCGATGTCTAGTGCCAAGCTCTTCGCCGCCCTGGGGACGGCCATCGGCCTGCGACACTCAACTCAAGCGACATTCGCGGGCCAGATCGTGGTGCACGGCTCGTAGGTGGGCGTCAGTGCGAGGAGGTGCGAATCGGTCGAGTCGCGCGGGCTCACCGGCAAAACAGCGCGCAGGGCGGTGAGGACTACTAGCAGCACCACGGCGCGACGCGCACGCCGAAGGCATCGGGGACTTGGTCGCGATCTAGGTGGAGGGACACCGCGAGCACCTCGCCGATAGCGCGACCCCGAGCTCTTCGTTGAGTTGTTCGACGTGGGCGGCGCTCACGTGTGATGGCGATCGAAACAGCTACGAAGGAAGCCGGCGCGCACGACAAACTCGAGTGGGCGCGTTCGAGATTCCGGTTCTCTCGCTCGAGTTCGGCTACTCGATACTTGTCCGTAGTTTCCACACCGCCGATTGAACGATCGCCGACGTCGGCCCGGCGGACCCAGGCGCGCGCACGCTCGGGGCCGTAGCCCAACTGGTCGGCGACACGCTGGACGGTCCCGTGACTCGTTCCGAGGATACAGTCATAGTGACCTCCATTTGGGAGAAGTCCACTATGCCAACGAAGACAACGAGACTTGGTCTTCTCTTACGAATCAGCGTGTTGGCTTTCGGCATGACTTTATTGGTTTGCACGCCGGTGTTTGCGGCCGGAGGTCAAAGTGCAAGTAGTTTCTCACTTTCGACTGGCCCCACGTTTGGGGTATCTGGCGACAAACTACACAAGAACGTCAGCGAGACTTTTTCAATCGTAAATGGGAATTCTCGGCAAGTCTTTCTTGAAAAGATTGGGAAGAACGGACCCGGCCTAGAGTTGCTCGTCGCCTCTGGTTCGGGAAAGACCAGGAAGTTAGAGGTCCCTTCAGGGACGCGAAGGATTTACCGAATTCCTGCTCATAAATCGCTTCGTATCACCGTCTGGTACCACGTCACCGATTGCGCCACGGTTCCTACTAGTTCATGGCCACTTTCGTTGGATGTCGCGTGGAACTCTGCAAATTGGCGACGGGTCAACTTGCAGATGCCTGGTACACCATCAGTGCCATGGCCGAGGTCTATGACTCGTTGGGTATGTTAGGACTTCGATTCGATCTACTGTGGGTCGATTTCCAGTTATTAACTCCCCAAGTGACTGGACATGTCGCGGTTTATGATGCAGCGTAATTTGCGAATAGGCCCGACCTAACGGTCGGGCCTATTCAACTTCCTCAATACGTTTATCAGTACTTTTGCACTGTGTTCTTGTTAGACGAGAACACCGCCGGGGATCACGAGCAGCCGCTCGTCGCACCACAGCTCGAGCAGACGAAGCACGACCCCGCCTGTTGCATCACGTTGCCGCACTGGTAGCACATGGGCGCGTCGCGCATCTCGGAACGACGATAGGGAGCGGGCTCGCTCGCCACCACCGGTGCGGCTGATGACTCCGATTCGACGAGCGTCGGTTGGACGTTGATGCCCAGCGTCGGCGTCGCCTGCTCGGCGATCTCGGGCAGTGTGGGCTGGAGCCGTTCGCTCGTCGACAGGACTCCGAGCTCCTCGCGCTCGGCCGGGGTCAGGTAGTCCAGGGCCAGGCGACGGAAGATGTAGTCCACGAGCGACGTCGAGATACGCAGGTCCGCGTCGTCGGTCATGCCCGACGGCTCGAACTTCATGTTCACGTACTTGCGCACGTAGGTCGACAGCGGCACACCGTGCTGCAGGCCCAAGCTGATCGAGATCGAGAACGCGTCCATGATGCCCGCGAGCGTCGAACCCTGCTTGGAGACCTTGATGAAGACCTCCCCAGGCCGCCCGTCCTCGTACTCCCCGACCGTGACGTAGCCCTCGCAGTCCGCGACGCGGAACGCGAAGGTGGTCGACACGCGACGACGCGGCAAGCGCTCGCGCACGGCGCCGACGACGACGTGGGACGTATCGTTCTTCGCGGCCTCGAGCGCTGCTTCGAGCTTCGTGATCCGGCCGTAGAGGTCGGCGGTCGCCGCGTCTTGGGCCGCGGTCTCGGGGCTGACGTCCGCGTCCTTCTTCGCCATCGAGAGCGGCTGGCCGACCTTGCAGTTGTCACGGTAGATGGCGACGGCCTTCACGCCGAGTCGCCAGGCGACCATGTGCAGGGCCTCGATGTCCTCCACTGACGCCTCTTCGGGCATGTTGACGGTCTTGGAGATCGCCCCCGAGATGAACGGCTGGACCGCGCCCATCATCTTGACGTGACCCAGGTAGTGGATGGCGTTGTCGCCCATCGAGCAGGCGAACACCGTCAAGTGCTCGGGCTTGAGGCCCGGCGCGCCGACGATCGTCTTGTGCTCGTCGATGTAGGCCACGATGGCCGCGGCGGTGTCCTCGTCGTAGCCGAGGACCGCGAGCGCGCGCGGCACCGTCTGATTGACGATGGACATGTTGCCGCCGCCGACCAACTTCTTGAACTTCACGAGTCCGAGGTCGGGCTCAATGCCGGTTGTGTCGCAGTCCATGAGGAGCCCAATCGTGCCCGTCGGTGCGAGCACCGAGGCCTGCGCATTGCGCACGCCGTAGTGCTGACCGAGCTCGACGGCGTCATCCCACGCCTGCTGGGCGGTCTGGAGCAACTCGTGGGGAGCGAGCGCCGCGTCGATCTGGTGGGACGCGTCGCGGTGCATCCGCAGTACGTTGATCATCGGCTCGGCGTTCTCGGCGTAGCCTTCATGGGGGCCGAGCCGGCCCGCGATACGGGCACTCGTCGTGTAGGCATGGCCGGTCATCAGGGCCGAGATCGCCGCCGCCCACGCCCGACCGGCGTCGGAGTCATAGGCGAGGCCCGACGCCATCAAAAGCGCGCCCAGGTTGGCGTACCCGATGCCGAGCTGGCGGAACTTTCGCGAGTTCACGCCGATCATCTCGGTCGGATAGTCGGCGGCGCCGACGATGATCTCCTGAGCGGTGAAGAGGACCTCGATGGACGCCTTGAATGCGTCGACGTCGAAGCGACCATCCTCGCCCAGGTACTTCATCAGGTTGAGACTCGCGAGGTTACACGCGGAGTTGTCGATGTGCATGTACTCCGAGCACGGGTTGGAGCCGTTGATCCGCGCCGTGTTGGGCGACGTGTGCCACTTGTTGATCGTGGTGTCGAACTGGAGTCCCGGGTCGGCGCACTCCCACGCGGCCTGGGCGATCTCACGCCAGATCGTGCGGGCCTTCACGGTGGAGATCACCGCGCCGTCGCCGCGCGCGGTGAGGTGCCAGTCGGCGTCGTCGAGCACGGCCTGCATGAAGTCGTCCGAGATGCGCACCGAGTTGTTGGCGTTCTGGTATTGAATCGACGTGATGTCCTTGCCGTCGAGATCCATGTCGAACCCGGCGTCACGCAGGACCCGCGCCTTCTTCTCCTCCTGGGCCTTGCACCAGATGAACTCCTCAACGTCGGGGTGGTCCACGTCGAGGATGACCATCTTCGCAGCCCGCCGGGTCTTGCCACCCGACTTGATGGTGCCGGCCGACGCGTCAGCGCCGCGCATGAACGAGACGGGACCGCTGGCGGTGCCACCGCCCTCGAGCAGCTCGGCGCTCGCGCGAATCTTGGAGAGGTTGACGCCGGCCCCCGAGCCGCCTTTGAAGATGATGCCCTCTTCGGTGTACCAGTTGAGAATCGAGCGCATCGAGTCCTCGACGGCGAGGATGAAGCAGGCGCTGCCCTGCTGGGGCACGCCCTTGACGCCGATGTTGAACCAGACCGGCGAGTTGAACGCCGCGCGCTGGGTGATGAGCAGGAACTTCAGCTCGGCACGGAACGCCTCGGCCTCCTCGTCGTCGACGAAGTACTCGCCCTCCACGCCCCAGGTGGTGATGGTGTCGACGATCCGGTCGACCACCTGCTTGAGGCTGGTCTCGCGTTCGGCGGTCCCGAGGGTGCCGCGGAAGTACTTCTGGGCGAGGATGTTGGTGGCATTGAAGGACCACGTCGAGGGGACCTCGACGCCCAGCTGCTCGAAGGCGACCGATCCGTCGCGGAAGTTCGAGATGCGCGCGTCGCGACGATCCCAGGTCACCTGGTCGTAGGGATGACGGTCGTCAGCGGTGAAGAATCGCCGAAGTCCAATACCGAGCCGTTGCGGAGCGATAGCCATGTCACTTACTCTTTTCCTGTACGTATCCGACACCACGCGCCTCGACGCCGCTGGGAGTGGGTTCGCCGGAAAGACTTCCCCTAAACCACAATATGTTGTGGTTGCTCCACAGTTCGACGCAAGATGCTGTGTAATTACAGCACTGTAACTACATGGCGTCAACCTCTTTTTTCACTAATCTTCGCGGGCCGTGCGATTGCTGGCCTTTGGGCCCACATCCACACGGGCGCCCCTGGTCGGGCTGGCTAGCCTGACCCTGATGGACCTGGTTCTCGCCCTTGACGCCGGTACGACGGGTGTGCGCGCGGTGGCCTTCTCGCCAACCACCGAGGTTGTCACCTCAGCCTACCGGGAGCTCACCCAGCACTTCCCGCGCCCCGGGGAGATCGAGCACGACGCCGCCGAAATCGCCGCGCTGTCGGTCCAGGCCATGCGCGAGGTCGCCGTCGCGGTCCGCGCTCGGGGCGACCGGATCATTGCGATCGGCATCACCAACCAGCGCGAGACGACAGTCGCCTTTGACCGCGAGCGCACCGCTCCCCTGCACCGGGCCATCGTCTGGCAGGATCGGCGCACGGCGCCCCGGTGCGACGAGCTCCGCGCCGCGGGCCACGAGGCGTCGGTGCGGGCCACGACCGGCCTCGTGATCGACCCGTACTTCTCGGCCACCAAGATGGCCTGGCTGCTCGAGCGCGGACACCTGGACGACGCGCTCGCGCCCACGCTCGGCACCGTCGACACCTGGCTGCTCTGGTGGCTAAGCGGCAACGTCGAGGGTGGCACTCTCGCCACCGAGCCGTCGAACGCGGCGCGCACGATGCTCATGGACCTGGGCACCCTCGACTGGTCGGGCTCGATGGCGGCGGCCTTCGCAGTCCCCGTCGAGCTCCTCGCACCGATTCGCCCCTCGGCGTCGACCTTCGGTGTCATCGACCCGTCGGTGCTGCCCGAGCTGGCGGGCGTCCCGATCACGGCCGTACTCGGTGACCAGCAGGCGGCGCTCTTTGGCCAGGCGGGGTTCACCGCCGGAGTCGTGAAGGCGACCTACGGCACAGGGGCCTTCGTCATGGCCAACGCCGGCGAGGCGGTGCCCGAGGTCGTGGACGGTTTGCTCTCCACCGTCGCCTGGGACCTGGGCGCCTTCGGCCCCGCGACCTACGCCCTCGAGGGATCGGCCTTCGTCGCGGGTGCGGCGATCCAGTGGCTGCGTGACGAGCTCGGCGTCATCGCCGCTGCGTCGGACCTCGAGACGCTGGCGCGCAGCGTCGCCGACGCGGCGGGGGTCCAGGTGGTGCCCGCCTTCACCGGCCTCGGCTCGCCGTTCTGGCGTCCGGAGGCGCGCGGCGCCATCGTCGGCCTGAGCCAGGCGGCCGGGCGAGCCCACATCGCACGGGCCCTCGTCGAATCCCTCGCGCACCAGGTGCGCGCGATGATCGACGCGTTCGCGTCATCGGGACTCGCACTGACCGAGCTGCGCGCCGATGGCGGGGCGGCGAGGATGGACCTCCTGCTCGAACTCCAGGCCACCGGCTGCCGTCTGCCCGTCGTTCGCAGTGCGTCCCTGGAGGCCACCGCCCGCGGTGCCGCCACCCTGGCCGGACTGAGTTGCGGACTCTGGCCTTCGCTCGAGACGCTCGCCGGCTACTGGCGCGCCGAGCGGCGCTTCGAACCAGCAGATCCACTCGCCCTCGACGAGACCTATCGTTCCTGGAGACGGGCCGTCGAGCGCGTTTAAGTGGCCAAATCAACTGGAGGGGATCGTGTCGATGTATGCGACCACGCGGATTCACGATGGACTGGCCTTCGGGGAGAGTCCCCGGTGGCGCGAGGGCCGGCTCTGGTTCAGCGACTTCTACCGCCACGGCGTCTTCAGCGTCGCGCCCGACGGTAGTGACGAGCGGTTGGCCTACGAGGTCCCCGGCCAGCCGTCGGGACTCGCCTGGCTACCCGGCGGAGACCAGCTCTGCGTGTCGATGACCGACCACCTCGTCTTGCGCGTCGGCCCATCGGGGACAACGGTCCACGCCGACATCAGCCCGTACTGCGGGTTCTGGGCCAACGACCTCACGACCGGGGCGAGCGGTGTCGCCTACGTCGGCAACTTTGGCTTCGACCTCGACGACGTCGTCGAACGCACCGGCTTCGAGGGCCTCTTCGCGGTGCCGCCGCCCACCACCAACCTCGTCGTGCTCGCTCCCGACGGATCAGTTCGCCAGGTCGTGTCCGATCTGTCGTTCCCCAACGGCGCGGTGATCACGCTCGACGGCTCCACGCTCATCATCGCCGAAACCTTGGCTGGCCGGCTCACGGCCTTCACGGTCGCCGAGGACGGCACGCTGCACGACCGGCGGGTTTGGGCCACGCTCGAGTTCGCGGCGCCCGACGGCATCTGCCTCGATGCCGAGGGGCAGGTCTGGTTCGCCAACGCCGCCACCAACACGTGCCAGCGCGTGCGCGAGGGTGGTGAGGTCACGGCGACCGCGACGACCACCCAGACCGCCTTCGCCTGCGCCCTGGGCGGCGACGATGGATCGTCGCTCTACGTCATGACCGCGCCGACGAGCAGTCGCTTCCACGCCGCCGATACCCGCCTCGCGGCCATCGAGTCCGTGCGCGTGGAGATCCCCGGGGCGGCTCGGCCCTAGTTGGCGCGCAGCTCGGGCAGCGCCCGACGCAGCGAGCGGATCGCCTGGTGGGTACGGGCCTCGTTCTCGATGAGCGCGAAGCGCACGTGACCGTCGCCACCCGCGCCGAAGCCCACCCCGGGACTCGTCGCGACGTCAGCCTCTTCGATGAGCTTGGTCGCGAAGGCGAGCGAGCCCATTTCACGATAGGGCTCGGGGATCGGGGCCCAGATGAACATCGAGCCTCGCGGGGCCACCACCGGCCAGCCCACGCGGCCAAGCCCCTCGATGAGCGCGTCCCGCCGGGACTGGTAGATCGTGCGCAGGGTGTTGGGATAGTCCTTCGCCTCGTTCATCGCAACGATGGCCGCGATCTGGACCGGCTGGAACGTCCCGTAGTCGAGGTAGCTCTTGAGCTTGGTCAGCGCCGCGACCACCGCGGCGTTGCCGACGAGGAACCCGACGCGCCATCCCGCCATCGAGAACGACTTGGTCAACGTGTACAGCTCGACGGCGCACTCCTTGGCTCGGGGCACCTGGAGGATCGAGGGCGGCTGGTAGCCGTCGAATCCCAGGTCGGCGTAGGCGAAGTCGTGACAGATGATCATCTCGTGCTCGAGGGCGAAATCGACGAGTCGCGTCATGAAGCCGAGGTCGACGCAGGCGCTCGTCGGGTTGTGCGGGAACGAGGCGATCACGACCCGGGGCTTCACTTCGGCGCGCTGCCACGCCTCAGCCAACGCGTCAAAGAAGTCGTCGCCGGGGTCGCGGTCGCTCGTCGCGGGGTCCACGATCGGCACCGGAATCACCGTCGCCCCGGCAAAGCCCGGGCCCGCGAGGTGGATCGGGTAACTCGGCGTGGGCACGAGGGCACTGTCACCGGGCCCGAGCAGCACCCACATGAGGTGCGTCAGGCCCTCCTTGGCCCCGATGGTGGTGATCACTTCGGTCTCGGGATCGAGCTCGACGTCGAACAGCTCGCGATAGCGCGTGGCCATCGCGGCTCGCAGGTTGGGAATGCCGCGACTCGCGCTGTAGCGGTGGTTCTTGGGATTGTGCGCGGCCTCGGCCAACTTCTCGACGGCGACGTCGGGGCTCGGAAGGTCGGGGTTCCCGAATCCGAAGTCGACGACGTCACGCCCGGCGGCTCGGGCTGTCGCCTTCAAGCCATTGATCTGTGCGAAGACGTACGGGGGCAATCCGTTTATGCGACGAAACTCCATTGGTGAACCATACTTTTTCAGCCCGACGCACGCCATTCGCGATAGAGGTCGAGGTCGAGGTCCGAGCCGAGCACCGCCCACGTGGCCCCCGCGCGCGCGAGCGCGTCGAGGAGTTCACCCGTGCGCGACGCCGGTGACGGAACGGGCCCGGCCCACGAGACGGGCCCGCGCGAGGCCTCGTCCTCGAGCGCGGCGGTTGAGGCGTTCCAGAGGTTGATGGTCACGCCGAGCTCGCGCGCGAGGGCGTTGGTGGCGCTCGCGCCAGCACCGATCCACACCGGCATCGTCCCCGCGAGCGCCGCGGCGGTCTCGGCGAGCAACGCTCGCCGCGCGTTCGCGTCGAGCACGGGCAGGCCGTAGGCGACGTTCTCGTCGGCCGAGAGTCGGTCGCCGGTGCCCATCGCCGCGATGACCCGACCGGGCGCGACCTCCGCCAGCGTCGAAAACGCGGCCACGAGGTGCGCGGTGCTCACGAGTCCCACGCGCGCCACGAGCGGCCCGACGACGAGGGACGGGTGGCGAGTGGCGATCGAGGCCAGCACGGGAAAGGGCGCGAGCGCCGGTCGTTGCGGCGAACCCATGGGCCACAGGTGGTCATAGGCGAAGACGCCGTCGAGTCCCGCGTCGGCGGCACGCTCGGCCGCGGCGAACGCGGGCTCAGCACCCACCTGGAACGTCGGGAGTAGGACCCCGACCTTCACGAATCTCGCCCCATCGCCACCAGTGCCGCACCCGTGGCGCCCGAACGCCCGCCGAACATCGAGGACACCACGGTGATGGGCTCGCGATCGCTGTACCCCTCGACGAGTTCGGCGAGGTAGCGGCGCACGCTCGGCAAGAAGACGTCGGCGACCTGTGAGAGGCCCCCGCCGATCACGAAGTGGCCCGCGTCAAGGATCGCCACCAGGTTCGCCAGACCGAGGGCGAGCCACCAGCCAAACTCGTCGACGACTGCGTGGGCTTCGGCCAGGCCCGCGGTCGCCGCCGCGGTCACGTCTTCGCCACGCACGAGTTCCGCCCCGCCCGCCGTGGCGACGAGCGTCGGCAGGCGGCCGCCCTGCGCCGCGAGGGTCGTCAACCGGGCGAGCCCGCCACCGGATGCGTAGCGCTCCCAGCAGCCGTGCCCGCCGCACCGGCACGGCGCGCCATGCGCCTCGACCACCATGTGGCCGATCTCGCCGGCGAACCCGTTGCGGCCCCGGACCAGCTGCCCGTCGGCGATGACGCCGCCCCCGATCCCGGTGCCGAGGGTCACCATCACGAAGTCATTCACGGCCCGTCCGGCACCCCACTCGTGTTCGGCCAGGGCCGCGCAGTTGGCGTCGTTCTCCACGCGCACCGACGTGTTGCCCAGCGACTCGCCCAGCAGCGCACCGATGTCCGCACCCGAGGCACTCTGCAGGTTGGGCGCAAAGGCCAGGTGGCCGTCACGGCGCATGAGGCCCGGCAGCCCGATGCCAACGGGAATTCGGTGGGCGTCGAGCCCCTGGCGCCGACTCAGTTCCATGACCTGGTCGGCGACGACCTCGGCCGCGCGGGCCCCGGGATCGGCGTCGTGCTCGTGGGGCGTGCCGCTTCGCAGCTCGTCGAGCACTCGACCGTCGGCGTCGACGACGAGCGCCAGGGCCTTGGTGCCCCCAACATCGATGCCGATCGCGACCTCGCTCATCGCAGGGACTCGACCCGATCCTTTAGCTCACGCAGCGCCTCGGACTGGATACGATGCGCGGCCCGGGCCTTCACGAACGCGGGGATCGGCACCGCGAGGTCCACTTCCAGGTCGTAGACGACGTTCGTGGCACCGTCCATCGGCTCGAAGCGGTACTGACCGCGCAGGTCAGCCGTGATGTCGCCCGACGCCTGATACCAGTTGAGTTCGCCGGGCGCACGGCCGTAGTCGTAGCGAAGCGCGTAGGTCGTCGAGCGCCCGAAGGCCGCGGCTCGGAATTCGACCTCGAGCGGCCGTCCGACGGTGTCGCGTTCGATGACCTCGATGCTCTTCACCTCGTTCACCCACTCAACGTAACGCTCGACGTCGATGACCACCGAGAAGACGTCTTGGGGCGGTGCATTGACCACAATCGACTCCGTCGCACGCTGCCTCACTCGCCCTCCTCCACGACACCATAGGCCCGACGCTCGGCCGCTTCGAAGTAGTCGAACGGTGCGAGGCCGGCCGATAGCTGAGCTGCGAGGACGTCCCAATCGAATCGCGCCGTGGCCAGCTCGCGGGCGCGAGCGCCCATGGCGGCGCGTCGCTCGGCGTCCCCGAGCAGATCGGCCATCGCACGCGCGAGGGCCTTAGCCCGGCGCGGCGTGTCGACGATGACACCGGTCGACCCGTCGATGACCGCCTCGTGGCTCCCGCCCGAGCGACCGGCGACCTGGGCGACGCCCGCCGCCGCGGCCTCGACGAACACGATCCCGAAACCCTCCTGTTCCAGCCCGAGCCACCGGCGCCGACAGTCCATGACGAAGAGATCGCTCGACGCGAGCCACGGTCCGAGGTCCTCGTCCGGCACTCGACCGAGGAAGCGAACCGGGGCCCGGCGCGAAGCCGCCAAGCGTTCGAGCCGTTTGCGGTCGCGGCCCGCGCCGCCGATGACGACCACGAGGGACGGGAACGATGGGGCGAGCCTCGCGGCCGCCTTGATCAAGGTGTCCATGCCCTTGCGCGGGACCAGGCGCGAGTACGAGCTCACGAGCAGCGCGTCGTCGGCGACGCCGATCGCCGTGCGCGCGCTGGCGCGACGTGGCGGCGCGACCGGAGAAAAGCGGCGGGTGTCGACGCCGGGCGGGACCGCGACGACGGGCGCCATCGCGTCCGAGGCGTTGCGCCGGGCCTCGGCTTCGGGATACCCACCGGCGCTGACGACGACCGAGGCGTGGCGCAGCACCCGACGCAAGGACGACGCGACGAACGGCAGTCGCGCCGGAATCGTGACTTCGGCACCGTGCAGCACGACGCCGTAGGGTCGCGATAGGTGCGGGCCAAGCAGGCCGAGGGGCCAGGCGGGGTCGAGGAGGACCAGGTCAGGCTGGTGCCGCTTGATGGCCGCCTCAATGGCGGCGAGGGCGCGCGGCGTCGGGAGGAAGAGCGTCGTGGCAGCAACCCGTTCGACGATCGTCTCGCTGCTCGCGTCGAATTCCGCGGCGTCGGGGTGCGACGACGCCGTCAGCACGACGGCTCGGCCGGGCTCGAGTCGGCGCCACAGTTCGTGCAGGTAGACCTGGATACCACCGGTTTTCGGCGGGTAATCGTTGGTCACCAAGAGGTGGCGGGCCATCGCCCCACGCTAGCGAACCGCCAGCGGTCCTAATTCGAGGCGCTGCGAAACCGAAGGCGCGGCACCAGGCGCTGCGCCGTGAGCAACTCGACGACGCTCACGTCCTCGGCGGTCATGGTGAGCTGGTCGGGGTCGCCACCGAGCACGAAACTGACCAGACAATCGGCGCAGTCGGGCGTGCTCTGTCGCACACAGTCACGGCAGCTGATCGAAACTTCCACGTTGCGGCTCATCTTGATCCCTTCCACGGAATCACTCTGGCCGACGCCTGTGACATCACCCGAGGTGTGTGGCGATCTCCTGGGCCACTTGTGCCGGTGCGAACGCCACACCTTCAGTGATGACGCGACTAGTCAGCGGATCGATCACCGTGTACGACGGCGCGGCCACGAGCCCGGCCCGTGCCATCCACTCGCCAGCCACGACGATCGGCGCCGCCGACTCGGTAGTAGACATGGGCGCGGCGCTGACGAGCACCACGTCGAAGCCTTCGAACGCGAGGCGAGCAGCGAGGAAGTCGCGGCAGCCGCCACAGTTGGCCTTGACCGCGAGCACGACGGTTCGCCGTGCGAAGTGGATCGACACGGGCCGACCATCGACGTCGACGCCGGTCAGCGGCAGCGGAACCGGCCGCTGCGTCGGCCGATCGAAGGAGTGGACGCCCAAAGCGTCTTACAACGACGCGCTATCGATCGTCTCGACGCCCCGGCCGTGACCGCACCAGCGGCACGTCACCGAATCGACCGTCGACGCGATGATTTCGGGCTCTTCGATCGTCAGTTCGCCGCCCACCGTGTAGTGGTGGAAGGAACGCACTGAGGTCGTCTCGACAACGTCAAAGCGGGTGAGGTTGCCGCACGCGGTGCAGCGATAGCGAGTAGGCACACCTCTACGGTATCGGCTCGCGACACAATCGCGTCACGACCGGTCCCAGCCGATGCCCTGGACGTCACCGTGCTGCCACGGGAACGGCGGATCCACCACGTCGTCGTAGCCCCACTGCGATTCCGGGCGCCGGAGTCGTTCCGCGTCGATCAGCCGCACCAGCGCTGCGGGGTGGCGAATCGTACCGACGAGCCACGGACCGGCGACGGTCTCGATGACGACGGACCCTCGACCGGTGAGCCGCTCGCCTATCCCCTGTTGCGTTCGCACCATCACGACGTCGCGAAGTTCCACGCCCGTTCGCACGCGCCTCGTGGCGCCGTATTCGACGACCAGCCGCTCGGTGGTGACGTGGATCTTCTCCGACCGCCATCGCCAGACGCGCGTCGCCACCACCACGAGGACCGGGCCGACCAGCACCACGTTGAGTAGCGCTTGGTAGCGATCGAGTCCGTGCAGTGAATCCACCGCGTAACGAATCGTTGCCACCATCGCCAAGGCGAGGATCGTTGGGCGCAGCACGCCACGCGACACCGGGGTCACGGAAATAACCCGCTGTTCACCGTCTCGCAGTACGAGTCGCCGTTGCACAATCACAGCGTACGAGGTCCCTGTGTCACGCCGTGACTCCTGGCCCCGCGATTAGGCACGTGCGAATGCACCGGTGCACGTGACAATGATTGGAATCGCGCGCAACCGCATTGTTGAACGCTTAGATCAGGGATTTCGTGGCTCGTCGGCGAATATCGCTAGAGCGTTCG
>JAJYDR010000050.1:4284-14765 GCA_021777285.1 Actinomycetes bacterium | reverse complement strand
GCGACGGGGTCGTTGCGGGCTCGAACCAGCACGTCGTGGACTTCGAGATGGGCGCCTCGGCGCGCAACGCCTCCATCCAGTTCGCCCTCGTCGACGACACGTCCGGTCGCCTCGACTTCGACCGGGTGGTCGAGATCGTCGAGGCCGAAGCCGATCACCGCGCCCACGTCGGGGCGGTCGCCATCGAGAACACCCACATGCCCTCGGGCGGCACGCCCTGGGCGCTCGACGACCTCGAAGCGCTCGCGCGCGCGGTCGACCGACCGGTCCACCTGGACGGTGCGCGGCTCTTCAACGCGGTCGTCGCGACCGGAGTCTCCGCCGCCGCCTACGCGGCGCCGGCGACGACGGTGATGGTCTGTCTCTCCAAGGGACTCGCCGCGCCGGTCGGCTCGCTGCTCGCCGGTCCGAAGGACCTGATGGACCGGGCCCGTATCGAGCGCAAGCGCCTGGGCGGCGCTATGCGACAGGCGGGCGTGCTCGCCGCGGCCGGATTGGTGGCCCTCGACACCATGATCGATCGCCTCGCCGAGGACCACGCTCGGGCCCGTCGCGTCGCCGACCTCGTGGCGACGACGTTCCCCGAGTCGGGCTACGACCCCGCGTCGTGTCGCACGAACATCGTCGTCTTTACCCACCCCGACGCGCGCGCGCTCGTGGACGTGCTCGCCGAGCGCGGCGTGCTCGCCGGCACCCTCGCCGCACGACGTGTGCGACTCGTGACCCACGTCGGCGTCAGTGACGACGACCTCGAGCACGTGGCGGCCGTCTTTGACGGCCTGGCCGGCCGTTGACACCGAGATTTCACCCTCGACCAGCAACTCGGGCCTAGAAGCGGCGGTAGCCTGGGCACGGTAGTTGTGCCCATGCCCGAAATCTTCCACCTCTCAACGTTCCTGCACCGACCGATCTTCGATCGCGAGGGTGACCGGATTGGACGCGTCCAGGACCTGGTCGCGCGTCTCGGCGACGACGCCCACCCGCCGGTAGTCGGCGCGGTCATCCGTATTGAGGGCCGCGACCTCTTCGTGCCGATCCGAAAGATTGGCGGCTTGGAACGCGGCCGCGTGACCTTCGAGGGGCGCCGGGTGGACCTTCGACGGTTCGAACGTCGTCCCGGCGAGCTCCTGCTCGCCGAGGACCTGCTCGCACGACACCTGATCAATCTGGTGCGCGGCCGACTCATCAGCGCCAACGAGATCGAGCTGGCCAAGATCGACGGTGTCTGGGAGGTCGTCGGGGTGGACCCCGGGCGTCGGCCCCTGCTGCGTCGGATCCTCGGTCCGTCGATGGGCCAGCGCGTTAAGGCCGAGGCGATCGTCGACTTCGCCTCGATCGAGCCGTTCGTCGGCCACGTCCCCACGGCCCGCCTACGGATCCCGTACCGCAAACTCGCCAAACTGCACCCCGCCCAGATCGCCGACCTCGTCGAGCAGGCGAGCCACGAGGAGGGTGAGGAGATCATCGAGGCGGTCGGACTCGACCGCGAACTCGAGGCTGACGTCTTCGAAGAGCTAGACACTACCCACCAGCTCGAGTTCCTCGAGGACCGCAGTGACGCTGACGCCGCTCGACTGCTCGCGCGCATGGAGCCCGACAACGCGGCCGACTTGATCAGCGAGATCGACCAGGAGCGGCGCCTCACCATCCTGGAGAACCTGCCGGCGGGCCAGCAGGCCAAGGTGCGAAACCTACTTGCCTACAACGCCGACACCGCCGGGGGGATGATGAACCCGGATTTCGTGTCCGTGCCGGTCACCGCGACCGTCGCCGAAGCCCTGGAGTGCGTGCGGGACTCGCGCGTGCCCGCCGAAGCCCTCCAGAGTGTCTACGTGATCGACGAGCAGGGCCAGCCGGTAGGGGCGGCCGCGATCGCGGGACTCGTGCGCGCCCGCGCGAACGATCTCGCCCTGAGCGTGGCGCGAACCCAGTTGGCGCACGTGCACCCGCACTGGGACCTACACCGTGTCGCACGCAAGATGAGCGACTTCAACCTGACCGTGTTGCCGGTCGTGGATGAGACGCACGGTCACATGATCGGCGTCGTGACGGTCGACGACTTGCTCGAGGAGCTCTTGCCCCAGGGCTGGCGTCGTGAGTTCGGCATGACGGCGGGGGAGGAATAGTGCCCCGCCGCGCGCCACGTTCAAAGGGGGTTATCTGAAACCCCCTAGTACCGCTTCAACTGTGACAGTGCAGTACGACCCAACCCGACCGCGGTCGGTCCCTTTGGCAGGTCTCTAACCCGCCTCTCGGCCCGTCGTGGTCGCCCACGACGATGAGAGGAGGTGGCGTGGAGAACGAGAGCCGACAACAGCAGATCCGAGGGGCCTTCGGGACGATCTCGTCCCACGACACCGGCGAGCGTCGTGGCGCGCGAGCCCGACTGCTCACGTTGCTCGCCATCATCGGTCCGGGGCTGATCGTGATGGTCGGCGACAACGACGCCGGCGGCGTGTCGACCTACGCCCAGGCCGGACAGAACTTCGGGTACTCCCTGCTGTGGACCTTGCCGCTGCTGATCCCGGTGCTGATCGTCAACCAGGAGATGGTGGCGCGTCTAGGCGCGGTCACTGGCGTGGGCCATGGCCGCCTGATCCGCGAACGCATCGGTCGACGCTGGGGCAACGTCTCGATCGGGTCGATCCTGCTGCTTAACTTCTTGATCATCATCACCGAATTCATTGGCATCTCGCTGTCGATGGACTACTTCGGCGTGTCGCCTTACATCTCCGTTCCCGTCGCCGTGGTCGCGCTCTTCTCGGTCACCGCGACCGGATCGTTTCGCCGCTGGGAGCGCTTCATGATGCTCTTCGTGGCGACCAATGTGATCGTCATCCCCCTCGTGCTGCGCGTGCACGTCGCCACGGCCGCGATGACCCAGAGTTTCGTCGTTCCGGGTATCCGCGGTGGGGCGAACTCGGCGAGCGTGTTGCTGATCATCTCAATCATCGGCACCACCGTGGCACCATGGCAGCTCTTTTTCCAGGAGAGCAACATCGTGGACAAGAGGATCTCACCGCGCTGGCTCAACTACGAGCGGGCTGACACGGTGATCGGTTCGATCGTGGTGGTGGTGGTCGCGTCATTCCTCATTGGGGTCACCGCCGCGGGTCTGTCGCACCACGGCGGCACCAACGCCTACGTGAACGCGCTCGAGGTCGCGCGCGGACTGGGTCGCTACGTCGGTCACGGCGCCGGTGCCTTCTTCGCCATCATCCTGCTCAACGCGTCGATCGTCGGTGCGGCCACGGTAACCCTCGCGAGCAGTTACGCGATCGGCGACCTCTCGAACCGATTCAACCAGGGTCTCGACGTGCCCATCCGTGAAGCGAAGGGTTTCTACGGGGTCTTCGCCGCGCTGCTGGTGATCGCCGGCGCGGTGACCTTGCTACCGGGCGCACCGCTCGGGATCATCACGTTGGCGGTCCAGGCGATGAGCGGTCTGATGCTGCCGAGCACTTCGATCATCGTGCTGCTCCTCGCCAATGACCGGGCCACCCTCGGTCCGTGGGTCAACCCGCGCTGGTTGAACGCCGTGGCGGTCGTCATCGTCGGGGTTCTCGTCGTGCTCTCGGTGGTCATGATGATCTCGACCGTCTTCCCGTCGGCACCGGTCGTCGGCCTGCTCGAGGGACTCGGGGCGCTCGCCGTCTTCGGACTCGCCATCGGGCTCCCGATCGGGTTGCGACGCGCCGGACCGCTGCCCCACTACGACATCGAGCGCCTCGACTGGCGCACACCTCGACTGGCACTGCTCGAACCGCCAGTGCAGTCGCGCCCCCGGCGCTGGTTGCTCGGAGCGAACGGCGCGTATCTCATCATCGCCGGCACCCTGCTCGTGGTGCGCATCATTCAACTAACGACCTCCTAGTCTCGTGGCGTGAGTAATCGACCGACCCTGGTGTGCGTGCACGCACACCCCGACGACGAGGCGCTCTTCACCGGCGGGGTCTCGTCGCACTACGCCGAGCTCGGGTACCGCGTGGTGCTCGTGACCTGCACCGATGGACGCTACGGCTTGGACCCCACGGGGCGCGCGGGTGACGACCCCGACCACGACGTCCCCGCGACGCTGGTGACCCGCGCGGGCGAGCTCGCCACGGCGGCGTCACTCGTGGGTTTCGAGCGGGTCATCCAGCTCGGGTACCGGGATTCGGGGATGTCGGGCTGGGCCCAGAACGAGGACACGAACGCGTTCGCTGGCGTGGACGTCGAGCGAGCCGCGACGACGCTCGCCGCCCTCTTTGACGAGCTCGACGCCACGGTCGTGTTGACCTACGACGAGCACGGCTTCTACGGACACCCCGACCACGTCATGGCCAATGTCCTCACCCGCGCGGCCGTGTCACGCTCGGCTTCGGTCGAACGCCTCTACTACCCGATCGTGCCCGAGAGCGTGCTCTCACGCTTCGTGCCTGACGCGCGGGCCCTCGAGGTCTTCCTGCCGGCGTGGGTCCTCGAGGCGGGCATCGGCGCGCCTGACGACCTCGTCGCCACGACGATGGACGTGCGCCACTGGGCGCCGGTCAAGCAGCGCGCCATCGCGGCCCACGCCAGTCAGATCGACAACGCCGACCTCGTGACGATGGACCCCACGCTCTTTCTCGCGCTCTTTGGCACCGAGTACTATCAGCGCGCCTGGTCTCGCCGGCCGGTGGCGGCGGATGCGTCCGACCTCTTCGGGGGCCTCTCGTGAGCCTCACCTTCCTCGCGGTCCACGCCCACCCCGACGACGAGGCGAGCTCGACGGGCGGGGTCTTGCCCCTGCTCGCGGCACAGGGCGTGCGCACCGTGCTCGTGACCTGCACGAACGGCGAATACGGCGACGCGCCCGGTGGCATCAAGCCCGGGGCGCCGGGCCACGACCCCGAGGCGGTGGCGACACTGCGCGAGGCCGAGCTCGATCGCGCGGTCGCGGTGCTGCACGTGGACCGGCTGGTGCGCCTCGGGTACCGCGACTCGGGCATGGTGGGCTGGCCCCAGAACGACGACCCGCGGTCCTTCTGGGCGACGCGCGTCGACGAGGCCGCCGACCGCCTGGCCGCAGTGCTGCTCGAGGAGCGGCCCGAGGTTGTCGTGACCTACAACGAGATCGGCTTCTACGGTCACCCCGACCACATCCAGGCCCACCGGATCACGCTCGCGGCGATCAAGCGACTCGACTACGAGCCCACCGTCTACTTCAACGCGATCCCCAACAGCGTGATGGCTCGCTACCGGGCGCGCTGGGCCGAAGAGGCCCGCCAGCGAGCCGAGGCCGCGCTCGCGCGCGGTGAGGAGCCCGAACCCGAGTTCAGCGGCGAGGAGATGGACCTCGGGACCCCCGACGACCAGATCGCGGCGACGATCGACGTCAGCTCAGTGGTGGACGCGAAGTTCGACGCGCTGGCGGCTCACGAATCCCAGCTCGCCGACTCATTCTTCATGGCGATGGGCCGCGAGCGGTTCCGTCTCGAGATGGGCACCGAGTGGTTCGTGCGCGCGAGCAACCCCCGCGGCATCGAGGGGCCGGTGACGGACCTGTTCGCCGGTTACCGCTGACGTGGGCGTGAACGGTACATTGGTGCGGTGAGCGCCAGCACGATATTGGAGCTGCGCGACGTCGGCAAAGTCTTCGGCGACACGGTGGCCCTCGAGCCCACAACGTTGTCCATCGACGAGGGTTCCTTCGTCGCCATCGTCGGCCCGTCGGGCTGCGGCAAGTCGACGATGTTCAACATCATCGCCGGTCTCCTCGCCCCCGACGGCGGTGAAGTGCGACTCCACGACCAACCCGTGACTGGGGCGACCGGTCACGTGGGCTACATGCTCCAAAAGGACCTGCTCGTGCCCTGGCGCACGGTGGAGGACAACATCACCATGGCCAAGCGACTCACCGGTCGGGTGAACGCGGCCGACCGCAGCGAGGCGCGGCGCGTCGCGCGCCAGTACGGGCTTGGGGAGTTCTTGCGCCACTACCCGTCGGCCCTCTCGGGTGGGATGCGTCAGCGTGTCGCGTTCATGCGCACCCTCGTGACCCACCAGCCGCTGCTGCTGCTCGACGAGCCCTTCGGCGCGCTCGACGCCCAGACCCGCCTCGAGATGCAGCAATGGCTCCTGCAGGTCTGGAAGGACACCGAGCGCACCGTGCTCTTCATCACCCACGACGTCGATGAGTCGATCTTCCTCTCGGACCGGGTGCTCGTGATGTCACCGCGCCCCGGGCGGGTGGTGGCCGACATCGTGAACCCGCTCGCACGACCGCGCACGGTCGACACCCTGGTCGACTCACAGTTCGTCACGATCAAGGGCCAGATCATGCACCTCTTGCACGGGGGTCAACCGTGAGCGACATCACCGCACCAAGAGCCGCGCGCCGCGCCGGTCGATCGAGCGACGAGCGCGTCGCGCGCAAGGTCGCGCGCAACGTGGGGGTGCCCGTGCTCTCTATCGTGCTGCTGTTCGCGCTCTGGCAGGGCATCGTCGTCGTCTTCCACGTCGCGCCCTACATCGCCCCGCGCCCTCGCCAGGCCATCCTCGCCGTGACCCAGAACTGGTCGACCCTCTGGCCGCTCGTACTCGGCACGATCCGCGAGACGGTCTACGGCTTCATCGCCGGGGCGGTGCTCGGCGTCGGTCTCGGGGTCATCATGGCCAAAGTCCCGGTCCTGCAGCGACTGGTGTACCCGGTGCTGGTGCTCAGCCAGGCCGTGCCCATCATCGCGCTGGCGGCGCCGCTCGTGTTGATCCTCGGCTTCTCGGTGACCCCCAAGGTGGTGATCGTCGCGTGGATCGTCTTCTTTCCTGTGACGGTGAACGTGCTCGACGGCCTCAGCCACGTCGACCAGGACTTGGTGAACCTGGCGCGCGTCTACGGTGCGCCACGCTGGCGTACCTTCATCCAGATCGAGATCCCCGCGACGGCGACCCCGCTCTTCAGCGGGCTCAAGATCGGGGCCACCTACGCCGTCACCGGGGCCATCATCGGGGAGCTCGCGGCCTCGGACGGCTCGTCGCTCGCGCTCTACCAGGAGCACGCGAACACGAACCTCAACACCGCCGCGGTCTATGGCACCACGATGCTCATGACCGTGATCGGCATCAGCTGGTTCTTGCTCGTGGTAGGGGCCGAGGTCTTCGCCACCCCCTGGCAGCGCCGTACCGTGGCGCGCCGCGGCTGGCGCCGGGGCGACCGGCTCGAGGACGAGTCGGCTCACTAGTATCAGTTCACCGTCGATAAGGAGCATCGTGAAACTTCGTCGAATCACCGCCGTGGCGAGCGCAGGCGCGCTCGCAGTGAGTTCGTTCGTCCTGATGGCCGGCGGTGTGTCGTCCGCCTCGCCCACGACGATCACTTTCGCCTACGACTTCCCAGGCCCGGACTTCGAGCTCACGCCGGTCGTGGTCGCCAAGGACCTCGGGTACTTCAAGGCCGCCGGGCTTAACGTGAACGTCAGCTTCCCGCCGGACACCTCCTCGACCACCAAGCTGCTCGCGACCGGCAGCGCCCAGATCGGCTTTCTCACCACGACCGACATGGGCGTGGCGGTGAACGCCGGCGCCCCCGTGCTCTCGGTGGCCAACTACTCGATGCGCAACAACTGGGCACTCTTTGCCAAGCCGGGCACCAAGTTGACCCCGGGCAACCTCACGGCCGCCCTGAAGGGCAAGCGGATCTTCTCCTACGGCGACACCTGGACCGAGTCGATGCTCCCCTTCGTGCTGCGCTACGCCAAGTTGAAGCCCTCCCAGGTCAAGATCGTCACGGCGCCCACGGGCAATGACCTGACGGACCTGCTCGCGGGCAAGGTCGACATCTCCACCTCGACGACCAACTACGAGATCCCGGGCTTCCAGGGCTCGGGCACCAAGGGCACCGAGGTCCAGTTGCTCGGCACCAAGGTCGGCGCCCCCGACATCCCGGTGTGGGTCTACGCGGTGACCCGCTCCTACGCGGCGTCCCACGGCAAGACGGTCAAGGCCTTCCTCGCCGCGGTGAAGAAGGCCACCGTCTGGGCGGCCGCCAACCCCGCCAAGGCGGCGGCGGACTTCTCCAAGGCCTACCCGAAGAGCGGCTACACCAACGCCTACAACCTCGAGGGTTGGAAGTTGACCGTGCCGTTCCTCACCAACGCGAAGCACCAGTACTTCGTCCAGACGAATGCCCAGTGGTCGACGCTCGCCCACGCGCTCAAGAGCATCCACCTGATTAACAAGGTGCCCGCGCCCACCACGTACTACACCAACCGGTTCCTGCCCTAGGTGGCCGGGGACAGCCCCCGGATCGGGGTCGTGGGGAGCGCGAACGTCGACCTCGTGGTGCGCTGTGCGCGACTGCCGCGTCCCGGTGAGACGGTGCTCGGTGGCGACGTGACGCGCCTGGCGGGCGGTAAGGGCGCCAATCAGGCCGCCGCGGCGGCTCGCCTGGGGGCGCGCGTGACCCTGCTCGCCGCGCTCGGGGCCGACGAGTCCGGCGAGTGGCTGGCTCGAAACACCGCCGAGCTCGGAGTCGAGGTGGTCCAGCCCGTGACCTCGCGTCGGGCGACCGGCGTGGCGTTCATCACGGTGGACGACCGGGGCGAGAACTCGATCGTCGTCGCCCCCGGGGCCAACGACGACCTCGACGTGTCCGGCGTGGATTTCGGGGACTTTGACGTCGTGCTCGCTCAGCTCGAGGTGCCCACCGACGTCATCGCCGACGTCGCGAAACGGAGCGGGTCGCTCGTGCTCAACGTCGCCCCGGCGGTGCCGGTGGACCCCGCCGTGCTCGCGCGCTGCGCGGTCGTGATCGCCAACGAGGTCGAGGTGGCGGCCCTTGACCTGGCGAGCCTCGCGAACTGCGTCGTGACCCTGGGGGCGGCCGGCGCCGTTCATTACGCCTTCGGCGTCGAGGTCGCGCGCGCGCTGCCCCCGGCCGTGACGCTGATCGACACGGTCGGGGCGGGTGACGTCTTCTGTGGCGCCTACGCCTTGCGACACGCGCTCGGCGACCCGCCGGCTCGCGCACTCGCCTACGCCGTCACCGCTGGCGCGCTCGCCACCCTCGCCCCCGGTGCCCAAGGGGGGCTCCCAACCGATACGGAGGTCCGATCGTGGCTCGCACCCGACTGGTAATCGACACCGACCCGGGCGTGGACGACGCCGTCGCGATCTTGCTCGCACTCGCGAGTGAGGAGCTCGATGTGCTCGCCCTCACCTGTGTCGCGGGCAACGTCGACGTCGACAAGACGACGCTTAACGCGCGCCGACTGCTCGACCTCGCCGAGTGTCGCGACGTGCTCGTAGCGCGCGGCTGTGCGGCACCACTCGTGGGCGAGCCCGACGAGGCGGGCGACGTGCACGGCCTCGACGGGCTCGGGGACATCGAGTGGCCCGATCCACGTACTCCCGAGGGGCCCGAACACGCCGTCGACCTGATCGCGAGGCTCGCGAGTGAGGCGCCCCTCACCATCGCCGCCATCGGGCCGCTGACCAACCTCGCCGTCTTGCTCGCGCGCTACCCGGGCGTCGAGTCGCGCGTCGAGCGCGTCGTGATCATGGGCGGGTCCTCCTTCGCGGGCAACGTCACCGCGGCGGCCGAGTTCAACATCTGGGCGGACCCGGAGGCGGCGGCGCGGGTCTTTTCGGCCGCGTGGCCGATCACGCTGATGCCCCTCGACCTCACGCACCAGGCCACGCTCGACGACGGAGACCTCGCCTACCTCAGGGGACTCGGCACCGAGGTCGGTGAACGCGTGGCCGCGATCCTCGAGCCCTACGCCGCCTACCACGACCAGTGGTACGGCAACCGCGACGTGATCATGCACGACGCGATGACGATCTACGAGCTGCTCGTGCCCGACGCCATCGAGAAGCGGGGCGCCCACGTGGTCGTCGAGACCGGCGGCGTGCACACCCGTGGCGAGACGATCATCGACCGCCGTCGGGGCTTCGCCGCGAGCTCGACGAGGGTCGGTGTGCGACTGGACAACGCCCGCTTCGTCGCGTTCCTGCGCGAACGGCTCGCGCGCTACCCGCTCGGTTAGTAGCGGTAGGCGTCGGGCTTGTAGGGGCCCTCGACCGGCACGCCGAGGTAGTCGGCCTGTCGCTTGGAGAGGGTGGTCAACTTCACGCCGAGCGCGTCCAGGTGCAGCCGGGCGACCTTCTCGTCGAGGTGCTTGGGCAAGGTGTAGACGCCGACGGGGTAGTGCTCGGCGTTGGTCACGAGCTCGATCTGGGCCATCACCTGGTTGGTGAAGGAGTTGCTCATCACGAAGCTCGGGTGACCGGTCGCATTGCCGAGGTTGAGCAGGCGTCCCTCGGAGAGCACGATGATCGAGCGGCCGTTGGGCAAGGTCCACTTGTCGACCTGGGGCTTGATGGTCTCGCGCGTGACGCCCGCCAGGGCGGCGAGCCCGGCCATGTCGATCTCGTTGTCGAAGTGCCCGATGTTGCCCAGGATCGCCTGGTGCTTCATCTGCTGCATGTGCGCCACCGTGACGATGTCGCGATTACCCGTC
>JAJYDR010000050.1:0-4274 GCA_021777285.1 Actinomycetes bacterium | reverse complement strand
GTGGCGGTCACGACGATGTCGGCGTAGGGCAAGGCCTCCTCGAGGGTCGTGACCTGGAAGCCGTCCATCGCCGCCTGCAGCGCGCAGATCGGGTCGATCTCGGTGACGATGACGCGTGCCCCCTGGCCGCGCAGGGACTCGGCTGAGCCCTTGCCGACGTCGCCGTAGCCGCAGACGACCGCCACCTTGCCGCCAATCAGCACGTCGGTCGCGCGGTTGATGCCGTCGATGAGCGAGTGGCGACAGCCGTACTTGTTGTCGAACTTGGACTTGGTGACCGAGTCGTTGACGTTGATCGCCGGGAACAGCAGGGTGCCCTGGGCCGCCATCTCATAGAGCCGGTGCACGCCGGTGGTCGTCTCCTCCGAGACGCCCGTGATGCCGGCCGCCAT
This sequence comes from Actinomycetes bacterium, assembly GCA_021777285.1. The sequence goes on along the minus strand of JAJYDR010000050.1, from coordinate 3,882 downwards.
GGGTTCGAAGAACGGTTCGCCGCGGCGCACGATGCGGTCGATCAGCGACAGGATCACGCCGTACTCCTCGCTGTCGGTCGCCTCGGGGGCCGGGACGAAGCCGGCTCGCTCGAACTCGAGGCCTTTGTGCACGAGCAGGGTGGCGTCGCCGCCGTCATCGAGGATCGTCGTCGGTCCGGCGTGGCCGGGCCAGGTCAGCAGCTGCTCGGTGCACCACCAGTACTCCTCGAGGGTCTCGCCCTTCCAGGCGAAGACCGGGACGCCGGCGGGCTCGTCGACGGTGCCGGTCGGGCCCACGACGATGGCCGCGGCGGCGTGGTCCTGGGTGGAGAAGATGTTGCAGCTCACCCAGCGAACGTCGGCGCCGAGGGCGACCAGGGTCTCGATCAACACGGCCGTCTGGATGGTCATGTGCAGCGAGCCGGCGATGCGCGCACCGGCGAGGGGCTTGGTCGCGGCGAACTCGCGGCGCATCGCCATCAGCCCGGGCATCTCGTGCTCGGCGAGGGTGATCTCCGCGCGCCCGTAGGCGGCGAGTGAGAGGTCGGCGACTTTGTAGTCGAAGGCGTGCGAGGTCATGGTTCTCCTAGGTTTCGAGATGTCCAGGCGTCGACCTCTGTCGCGTGCGCCTGGCGACATTCTACCCGTGACGTTACGCGTTCACCCGGAATTCGACCACGTCACCGTCGCGCATCACGTAGTCCTTGCCCTCGATGCGCGCCTTGCCGGCGGCGCGAACGGCCGCGACCGAGCCCGCCGCGATGAGGTCGTCAAAGGCGATGACCTCGGCCTTGATGAAGTGCTTCTGGAAGTCGGTGTGGATCACGCCCGCCGCCTCAGGCGCCGTCGCGCCCTGTCGGATCGTCCAGGCGCGCGCCTCCTTCGGCCCCGCGGTGAGGAAGGTCTGCAGTCCGAGGGTCGCGAAGCCCACGCGTGAGAGCTGGGCGAGCCCCGATTCGGACTGACCGTAGGACTCGAGGAGCTCGGCGGCGTCGGCGTCGTCCAGGCCCGCGAGCTCGGCCTCGATCTTCGCGCACAGCACGATGGCCGGCGCCGGGGCGACCGATGCCACGAGCTCGGCGCGCCTCGACTCGTCGGCAATCGTCGACTCGTCGACGTTGAAGACGTAGATGAAGGGCTTGTCGGTGAGCAGGTGCAGCTCGGCGAGAACCTCTCGGTCGAGCTCGGGCACCGCGGAGATGACCCGACCCTCGTCGAGCTCGGCGCGGGCGCGCTTCACCTCGGCGAGGCGCGCGAGCGCCGGGCCACCGCGCTTGGACTCGCGCTCGAGGCGCGCGATCGCGCGGTCGACGGTCTGGAGGTCCGCGAGGATCAGCTCGGTCTCGATGGTCGCCACGTCGCTCGCGGGGTCGATCCGTCCGTCGACGTGCACGACGTCGTCGTCGTGGAAGGCCCGTACGACCTCACAGATGGCGTCGGACTCGCGGATGGCGGCGAGGAACTGGTTGCCGAGTCCCTCGCCCTCGCTCGCGCCGCGCACGATGCCGGCGATGTCGACGAAGGTCACGCTCGCCGCCAGCTCCCGCTCCGAGCCGAAGACCGCCGCGAGTTGGGCCAACCGCCCGTCGGGCACGGCCACCACGCCGACGTTGGGCTCGATGGTCGCGAAGGGGTAGTTCGCCGCCAGGACGTGGTTGTTGGTGAGCGCGTTGAAGAGCGTGGACTTGCCGACGTTGGGCAGTCCCACGATGCCGATCGAGAGTGCCATGGGGTTTCCCAGGTTAGTCCAGGCGCCACGGCACCGATTCTCCGGATTCTCACAGCATTCACGCAGCCGGCGCTCAACCCGGTGCGATATCGGTAGGAGTGTCTGAAAGGAGGGTCGATGCGTCGTACACGTTCGGCGATGACGTGGGTGCTCACGAGCGCACTCACCCTGGCGCTCGGGGTGGGCGTGGTCGCGATGACCGCACGCCCCCCGGCGCCCCAGAGCGGTCGCGTCTCGGCCGTGACGCCCTCGACGAGTCCAGAGAACCCGACGACCACGGCGCCGAGCCAGGCGATCCCACCGACCACGATCGTGCGCTACGGGGGTGACGACGGCTCGAGTTACGGCTCGAGCGCCTCGTCCTACGGCGATAACTAGGTCGCCGCGCGCGCGAGCAGGCCCGACACCACCGCGTCGAGGGTCGCGGCGCTCACCTCGGGTGCGGTGAAGCTCGTGGCGTAGACGCCCTCGAGGCGCGACACCCAGCCGGTGCGCATGCCGAGCGACGCGGCGCCGTGGGTGTCCCAGGCGTGGGCGGCGACCATCGCCACGGCCGCCGGCTCGAGGTCCAGTCGTTCGAGCACGAGCCGGTACGGCGACGCGCTCGGTTTCCAGCCCGACGCGTCCTCGACGCCCACCACGACCTCCACGTAGTGGGCGAGGCCGTGCACGTCGAGGAGGTGCGCCACGGCGGCGGCACCGCCGTTGCTCAGGACCGCGACGCGCAGTCCACCCGACTTAGCGATCCGCAGGGCGGCCTCAACGTCGTCGTGCACGCCCAGGGTCGAAAAGGCCGCCACCACGTCCGCCCGGGCGCTCGCGTCGAGTCGCGGCGCCACCACCTGCAGGGCGCCGTCGGCGACGGCCGCGAAGGCTCGGGGTGTGTGGGCGAGCGAGAGTGCGGCACCGTCGCGCAGCAGTCGGGTGAAGAAGCGGTCGAGGACGCCTGGGTATCCGCGTGTCTCGAGCGCGTGCGCGACGGCGTCGAGACTGAACAGAGTCTCGACGGCGTCAAAGACGATGGCGCGCAGCCTCACGGCGCCGCCACGATTCGTTGGGCGAGCGCGGCCGCGGCCGCGACGAGCGAGGGGTCCCGGAGGATCTTCGCCGCCGACATCGCGCCGTCGTAGCAGACGATCAACTGCTTGACGGCCGGGTCGTCGGGTGCGGTCGCCGTGACGCGCGCGAAGAACTGCGCCAGGTGTTCATAGAAGCGAACGATGACCTCGTGCGCCGGGGTGTCGGGGGGAACCTCGACGGCGGCGTTGGCGAAGGGGCAGCCGCTGAACCCGGCGTCGCTCGCGCTTTGCGCGAGTTCGCCGAAGAACCGCGCGAGCCGTTCGCTCGGGTCGGGGACCTCGGCCAACCGGTCGAGCAGGTCGAGGAAGCGCCCGAGGCTCGCCTCGAGGTAGGCCGCGATGAGCTCGTCCTTGCCCGAGAAGTTGTTGTAGAGGCTCGCCTTGGCCACCCCGGCGCCCGCGATCACCCGGTCGATGCCGGTGACGTTGATGCCGTCGCGGTAGAACATCGCCGTCGCCGTGTCGAGCAGGCGCTCGCGAGCTGATGTCCGTGCCACGGTCACATCATACTAGACAGACCTGTATAGTCAGTACGACAGCGCGAAGGAGGAGGAACCATGTCGAGCACCACCCAGACACCGCTCACCGTCATCGGCGCCAGTTGGTGCCCGGACTGCCGACGGGCCAAGACCTTCCTCGGCGAGCAGCGCGTGCCCTACGAGTGGATCGACCTCGAGCAGCACCCCGAGTACACCGAGCGGGTCGAAGCCCTCAACGGCGGCAGCCGCGTCATCCCCACGATCATCTTCCCCGACGGCTCACACCTCGCCGAGCCGGGCAACGACGAGCTCGCCGACAAGCTCGGGCTCGCGCGCGTCGCCGCGGAGAAGACCTACGACCTCGTCGTCGTCGGTGGTGGCCCGACGGGACTCACCGCCGCGATCTACGCCGCGCGCGAGAACTTCTCGGTCCTGATTGTCGAGAAGTCGGCGGTCGGGGGACAGGCCGGGGTCACCGAGCGCCTCGACAACTACCCGGGCTTCCCCGACGGGGTGGCCGGCCACGAGCTCGCCGATCGGATGCGGCGCCAGGCCGAGCGCTACGGCGTCGAGATACTCCAGGCGGTCGCGGTGA
>JAJYDR010000179.1 GCA_021777285.1 Actinomycetes bacterium | reverse complement strand
TGGGGTTGGAGGACTGGTGCCAAGAGAAGAGCAACTTTCAAGTGTGCTGAGCGAGTTCGCTCGCACGATGGTGACCGACTTTCCCATTCAGGGCATCCTCGACCGGCTGGTGGAGCGCATAGTGGAGATTCTGCCGATCACCGGCGCGGGAGTTACTCTCATCACACCCGGTGCTGATCCGCGCTACGTCGCCGCTTCGGATGAGTCGGCGTTGCGATACGAACAACTGCAGACTGAGTTGGGCGAGGGGCCCTGTCTACTGGCCTACAACTCTGGAGAAGCGGTCTCCGTAGCAGACCTACACACGGAAGTCCGCTTTCCGACGTTCACGAGCCGTGCGCTCGACGCAGGGCTGAGGGCAGTATTCACGTTCCCGTTGCACAGCGGAGCCGACCGGCTCGGCGCGCTGGACTTATACCGCGACGAGCCCGGCCCGTTAGGAGAAGAAACAATGACGGCGGCCCAGACGCTCGCGGACGTCGCTGCCGCGTACCTTCTCAATGCCCAAGCCCGGGCCGAGTTATCAGAGATCTCTGCGCGTTCGCAATTCAGCTCGCTGCACGATGCCCTCACTGGCCTGCCCAACCGAGTGCTCCTGGTCGAACTGCTCGAGTTCGCCCTCCTGCGGGCAATCAGATCAGGAAGGTGGCCAACGATCCTCTTCGCCGACCTCGATCACTTCAAAGCGGTCAATGACACGTATGGCCATCGCGTCGGCGACGAACTATTAATTGCCGTGGCCGAGCGACTGAGCTACCTGCACCGTCCGAGCGACGGGCTAGGACGTCTGTCCGGCGACGAGTTCGTCATCGTGTGCGAGGATCTTGATCACCCTTCACAAGTGGACGCGATCGCCGTTCGCATCTCGAGCGTGATGGGGGCACCGTTCGAACTCTCGTGCGGCCCCGTATCCATGAGCGCCAGTGTGGGGATCGCCTTTGCCAAGCACGGCGAAAACGCCGAGGACCTTCTTCATCGCGCCGACTTGGCAATGTACCAGGTAAAGGCCAAGGGTGGCGGCAATTACCAAATCATCGACGTACACGAGCAGAAGGCGTCTGAGCGTCGCGCTGCGCTCAAGGTCGACCTGCGCACCGCGGTGCAGAATCGAGAACTTCACCTTGACTACCAGCCCATCGTCGACACCACGGATCGGCACATCATCGGGTTCGAGGCTCTTCTGCGTTGGACTCACCCAACCTACGGCGCGATCTCGCCGTCCGTGCTTATTCCCCTGGCCGAAGAAGCCGGGCTCATCGGCACCATTGGCACGTGGGTCCTCACTCAGGCGTGCGCGGATCGTCGTAGTTGGTCGGATGCCGATGCGGCCACGCGCCTCGGAGTATCAGTCAATGTCTCGCCCCACCAGCTCATGGCGCCAGACTTAGTCGACTCCGTCAGGGCCGTTCTGGAAGATTCGAGTACCACGATCGAGCCCGCACTACTCACCTTGGAAGTGACCGAGAGCGTGCTGATTCACGACAGTGCGCGAGCGCTGCTCGTCCTCGGCGATCTCAAGCGCCTCGGTGTGAAACTCTCCCTGGACGACTTCGGGACGGGATATTCCTCGCTGACCTACCTCGATCAGTTCCCCGTGGACGTTCTCAAGATCGACCAAACGTTCATTGGACGCCTCGACCAGGGGCGATCAAGCCAAGCCATCGTCACCTCAATTGTCTCACTCTGCCGCACCATTGGCATAAGGGTGGTAGCGGAAGGAGTGGAGACACCTGAACAGCACATGTTTCTGTCCGAAATCGATTGCGACGCGTGCCAGGGCTTCTATTTCGCCCAACCGATGGCCTCAAACACTATTAGTACGCTCATCGAACGACCCAATGCCAACGGCACCGTGCTCCTGCCCGTCGCTACCGGAACGTCCTCCTAGGAGACTGTTGAACAACGCCGATTCTGGACGTATGTTTCATGGTGTAAGCCCGAGTGTGTCTGAACCGAAGCGCCGGCGTGAAGACAGATGAAGTCAGCCTGTCTGATCGCCCCATCTTCTTCAAGTACCGCGGATGCACTGAAACGCTGGACCTCTCGCTCGACGTCGCCATATAAAGAGTGCCCGCCATGAAGGCGTGTGCGGTTGAAAGACCGCTTGCGGTAGGGATTCGAATCATTGGAGAGGTGGAAATAGGGGAGTTGGTCGACGCCACCTCGGAACTCTCGCACGTCAACAGTATTGACGTCCCCCTTCGGCAAACTCCGTTGGTGAAGGCGTACGGCAAATGTCACACCGTGAGCCGACACTGATGGTGTGCCCGGGTCCCCTTCGTCGACGATCCACCAGGCCTACCGCTACGCGATCGACCCCACCCCCGAGCAGATCGCGCAACTGCGCAGCCACGTCGGCGGCGCGCGCTTCGCCTACAACGCCCTCTTGGGATTGGTGAAGGAGAACTGGGACCAGAACCGCGCTCGTAAGGAGGCCGGCGAGGAGGTCACGAAGTCCGACTACCTCGGCACCTCCCAGATCGACCTCCAGAGGCTCTGGTACGCGCGACGCGACGAGCTGGCCCCGTGGTGGGGCGCCAACGCCTCGTCCACCTACAACTACGCCCACGTGCACCTGGCCCGGTCCTTCACCAACTGGAAGAGGGGCACCGCGCGGTTTCCGACCCCGCGGTCTCGGCGCACGCACCACTCGAGCACCCTCGCCGGGTCGGCCGTGCGTCTCGTCGACTCGCATCACGTGCGGATCAGTCGCGTGGGCGAAGTGAAGACCTACGAGTCCACCCGCAAGCTCTACCGGCACCTCGAGCGTGGCACCGGGAGGATCCTCTCGGCCACGCTCTCCGAGCGCGGGGGCAAGTGGTGGGTGTCGTTTTCGATCGAGGTCGAGCGCCAGCTGCCACCGACGAGACCGCCCGAGCGGGTCATCGGCGTCGACGTCGGGATCGCCACCCTCTACACCGGGGCGACACCCACTGGCGAACCCGTGCTCGCGGTCGTTAACCCGCGCCATC
>JAJYDR010000178.1 GCA_021777285.1 Actinomycetes bacterium | reverse complement strand
GAGAGCCCGGATCGGGAACCCGTCAGGTCCTCGTCCACGCCCTCGCGCGCGTGGGCCTCGCCCCTACGATCGCGGTCGAACTCGCCTCGACGACGGCGATCAAGGCCGCCGTCGGGACCGGGCTCGGACCCGCCGTTTTGAGCCGTCTCGCGGTCGCGTCCGAGCTCGCGGACCGGCGCCTCGTCGCAGTCCCGGTGACGGGCCTCAACCTGACCCGATCGATCCGCGCGGTGTGGCGCGCGCGCAGTGAACTCAGCGCGCCGGCACGGACGTTGCTCGGCGCGATCGCCGCCAAGGCCTCAGTGTCGGGGTAGCGCGTGACGGCCGCGGTCGAGTCGGCGGTCGATTACGACCACCACGAACGCACCGATGAAGGCGAAGACGAAAGAGCCGACGATGTCGATCGGGCTGTGCACGTGTGCGGCGACCCGTGCGGCGCTGACGAGTAGGGCGTTCACGAATAGGGCCAGCGAGAAGGGCCTGGAGTAGCGCCAGAACGAAAAGGCGAGGAACGACGTCAGCAGCGCGTGGTCCGAGGGGAAGCCGTTGTCGGGGGCGTGGGCGAAGAGCGGTTTGACGTGGTCGCGAACGAAGGGCCGCGTGTCGTAGTAGAAGTGGCCGCCGAGTCGAGCGAGACCGAGTGCGATCAGCCCGCCGACGACGAGTTGCCAGGCCAGGGTGAACTTCACTGGGCGCGTGGCGCGCAACCAGTAGACGGCAACCCCCGCCACGCTGAGGAGGAGGAAGTACTTGGCGACGAAGACGATGACAGAGTCGATCAGCCCAGTCTAGAGAATGATTCGATGGCCCGTGGGTACTTGCACAACCACCTCGCTCCCCAACGAGTAAGGCACTCTGGACGTGCGACGGACTGGACGGGCTTAATTGGAACGCGGTGGGCAGCAACAACTCACCGTTTTGTCGACGTCCATGAACCAGTTGTCACTATCGACACGAGACGGTGGCAACACCGAGATCAAAGAAGGCCTTCTCATCGGCGGTGACAAGCGATCGACCAGATGACAAGGTCGTGGCCGCGATGATCAAGTCATGGGCGCCTCGAGGACGCCCTTGCCTCCGGACGATCACCAGAAGTTGGGCGTGAGCTCTGGCAACTGCAAGGTCGTAGTCCAGAATCGGAATAGACGCCACCACTTCATCGAGAAGTTCAAGTCGACGACGCCTGGTCTTTCCAGTTGACAACTCGACGCCGACTTGAACTTCCGCAACCGTGATAGCGGCGATTGCGACGTCGTCCTCATCTGCAATGACGTCATCAAGATTGAATTTCGACCGTTCGGCATCGATTAAGAACGTCGTGTCAAGGAGCAGGCGGGTCAGAATCGCTCCTCAGTGACGATGAGATCACGCACTTGCTTCAGCGACTCCATCCATCGAGCGTCAGCTGGATGGCGTGCTAAAAGGGATTTCACGTCCGACCCGAGACCATGAGCGACAGGCTCGATATGAGCCACGGCGCGGCCACGGCGAATAATCGTGATCCTCTCACCCTTGTGTTCAACGGCGTCGAGCAATTCAGCGAAGTTTCTTGCTGCGTTGGTGGCACTGATTTCTGTCACTAAATCAGATTATCTGATATTAGTGTCGGCCCGACGTGAACCCGCGCGTGAATCGTGCCAGAAAGTCATTCACCAACACGTGAAAAATATGACGGACAACCGGTCTGATGCTGCGCCATGGTGCGATCGTGCGTGAGGACGAACGCCAGATCTACTCACCGACAACCCATCGCAATGCTCCTCAGCGAATGTGCACGCCCGAGATGGCATGTGAGATGATCAGGCGCGGGATCTCACTGGCCCCTCAAAAATCGTGTAGGTCTTAGAGAAATGTGAGTTTTTACTGGTCAGAGGCATTATTTCTGGATGATAGCCCACCAGAGACTCACCACGCCCCACGTCGTTGGGGAGGGGCGTACGGTTGCGGCACTTCGCCATCATTCAGACAGTCCAAGCCCCCCGAATCTGCCGATGGCGTTCATCGACACCGGCTCTGGACCGAGTGATGCGAGGAGCGCCTTGATGGTCTGAAGCCGTGGTCCTGGATGAAGACTTTCAACTAATACTATGTAGATACATACTATGTGTTCTTATAGTATGTAGTCGCATAGTATGTAGGAAGGTCTGAGCAGCCCAGTGAAAGTGGAGGTGCGCCACATGAGAGACCAGGACAGGGCAGCACTCGAGACGTTTCTGGATAGCTCCACTGACCGTCCTCTTCTTGGTCTCGTTTACGGTCGCCGCCGTATCGGCAAGTCGACCATGCTCGTCGAGCAGGCCGAACGGCGCGGCGGGTTCTACTTTGAGGCAATCCGGGCAGAGACACCCGTGCAGTTGGAGCGACTCGGGACCGCGCTCGGTGAGCACCTCGGAGTCGGGCGCCTCGCGCTCGCGAACTGGGAAGAGGCAGTGGGTGCCCTGCTGAGACTCGGGGAGCAGTCGGTCGTTCCGGTGATCCTTGACGAGTTCGGACACATCATCGCCGCAGACCCTTCTGTCGAGTCGATTCTCACCGTTGCGCTGGGGCCTGGTGCCTTACGTAAGTCCACGAGCAGGGCTCGGCTCATCCTTTGTGGATCGGCAATTGCCATGATGCGCGCACTCACCGAAGGCGAGGCGCCACTGCGTGGGCGTGCGGGCCTCGAGCTGGTCATGCAGCCAGACGACTTCCGGGTAGCTGCGACGCGACTGCCTATCGGCGCTGGGCTCGAAACCGCGGCGCGCGTCTTCGCGGTCATCGGAGGAGTCGTCGGGTACGCCACCGACATGGTCAACTTTGACCTGCCAACTAGCAAGGCCGACATCGATCGCTGGATAGTAGATCGTGTGCTCAGTCCGGCCGCCACGCTGCAACGGGAGGCGACAACACTGCTGGCCGAGGACCCGTCACTGAGCGGCAAAAGTAACTTGCTCCATCACGCCATCCTTGGTGCGATTGCCAATGGCTCGGTCACAGCAGGCACCATCGCCAACA
>JAJYDR010000049.1 GCA_021777285.1 Actinomycetes bacterium | reverse complement strand
TGCGATCGAGCGGGCTCAAGGCCATGCACGACGAGGACGCGATCTACCGCGCCAAAGTCGCCGAGTTGGAGTCGGCCGGGGCGACCCAGCGCGACCGGATCGCCTTCGTCATGGCGTTCAAGGGTGTCTTCCTCGAGGGTCTAGAGGTCGTGATCACCGTGCTCACCCTCGGGACCTCAGCGCACCGACTCGGCCTCGCCTCGACGGTGGCCGCGATCGCGGTCGTGCTGGTCGGGATTGTGGGTGTCGTCGTCGCCAAGCAGCTGTCCAACGTCCCCGAGAACGCCATGAAGATGGGTGTCGGGGTGCTGCTCGTCAGTTACGGGACCTTCTGGACGGGCGAGGGACTGCGGGTGCGCTGGCCCGGCAACGACGTGATGCTCGTCGGGTTCGTGGCGCTCTACCTGGCGGTGACCTGGATTCTCGTCGCGTACCTGCGCCGCGAACGACGGACGCGGGAGGTGGCGGCGTGACGGGGGACCGACGGCCGCCACTGGTGTGGCGACTAGTGAAGGGCTTCGGCCAGTTCTGGTGGGACTTCTTGATCGGCGACACGCCCGAGCTGTTCGTCGCGGCGCTCGTCACGATCGGCGTCGTCGCGGTGCTGAGCCACCTCTGGCACTTGAATGGTGTCGCCGCTCTCGCGCTGCCCGTGCTCGCGACGACGGCTCTCGTGCTGTCGATCCGTCGCGCGGTGCGAGGCGAGCGCCGGCGCTGACCGCGACGCCACGGCGCGGCGGCGGCGAGGCGAACCGTCGCGCCCCACTAGAGGTAGTGGGGCGGCACCTCGTGCTGAGCGCGGCGAAGCACGCGGATCTCCTCTTTTAGTCGTGCGACCTCCGCGCGTAACGTCGCGATCTGACGCTCTAACTCCTCACGGGACGCTTCGTCTGACACGATGTCACTCTGTCACACGCGCATAACCGGTCGATGTCGTCGGCCGAACCGACCGACCCGGGTTGGTCGGTGCCCTGATCATGGGCGCTACCACCGATTCACAGGGAATTCTCACCCAATGCCCAGGAAACTCCCCGGTCACGTCGATACGGTGAGTTTTACCTGATGGTCGGTGATGGACATTGATTGAACGGGTAGACAGGGTGGCGAGACCCGTGAGCCGAGAATACCTAACGTTACCGGAGCGGTCCAGCAAACCCCGTGAGTTCGGGCTGACCATGGCGATCGACAAGGGGTTGCCGCTGCACTACTTCGCCGATGTCGTCTCGGCGGCGAGCGACTACCTGGACTTCGTGAAGTTCGGGTGGGGCACCTCGGTCGTCGACCGCAACATCCGCGACAAGATTGCCGTCTTGCGCAGCGAGGGCGTGGACTTCTACTTCGGCGGCACGCTGTTCGAGAAGTACGTCCTCCAGGACCGATTCGACGAGTTCCGCACCATGTGCCGTTCCTACGGGTGCACCTTCGTCGAAGTCTCCAATGGCACCATCGACCTCAACGACGCGGCCAAGGCCGACTACGTCGGCGAACTGGCGAAGGACTTCTCGGTCATCTCCGAGGTGGGTTCCAAGGACCAGGTGAAGTCCGAGAACATGGCGCCGCACAAGTGGATCGGCTACATCGAGGCCGACCTTGACGCTGGGGCGGTGCTCGTTACCCTGGAGACCCGCGAGAGCGGCCAGGGCGGCATCTGTCGGCCCAACGGGGAGTTGCGCTTCGGGTTAATCGAGGAGATCCTCGCCAGCCCGATCAGCGTTGATCGGTTGTTGTTCGAGGCGCCTAACCTCGAGTTGCAGAGCTACTTCGTCACCCGAATCGGACCAAACGTCAACCTGGGCAACGTCGCCACGACCGACATCATCGGCCTTGAGACGGTGCGACTCGGGCTGCGCAGCGAGACGCTGCTGTCCTTTGAGTCCGACATCGAACGGTCCTACCAGGAGCGACCTTGAGAGAAAGTCGTGACGTCTTCCATCTGGCGATTCCGGCCTATGACCTGGATGCTGCCGTCGCGTTCTACGTCACCCAACTCGGATGTAAGTTGGCGCGTCGTTACGACGACCGCATCACACTCGACTTCTTCGGCGACCAGCTCGTGTGCCATTCGAGTCCAGCCCCGAGTGAACCGGTCGACCCCGCTCGCTCGCTCTACCCGCGTCATTTCGGCGTGACGTTTCGCAAAGGCGGCGACTTCGAGGCGGTCCACCGGCTCTGCCAACAACGAGACGTGCCCTTCTTCGCGCCCATGAGTGTGCGCTTCGAGGGCCGCGTCGAGGTCCATCGGACCTTCGTCGTCGAGGACCCCTCGGCGAACCTGATCGAGTTCAAGCACTACGCCGACCCGCGCATGATGTATTGACCAATCTGACGGGTCATGCATCGCCACTTCGCCCGACCGGATCGGCGCGCTGGACTCGGCGGCTCGTCGTCCGCCACTCGCCGGGGCGGACGACGAGCCGCGTTCTAACCCAGTGGGTCGCCGTTGAGATCGGTCGACCACACGCTGGCGTTGTCCACCGGATACCACGACGTCGTGGCGATCGGGGTCGCCGCGCAGGCCGCGCGAATGGCCCGCAGCGTCCCACCGTGGGTGACCACGAGGACTCGTGCGCCGGCGAAGTCGAGACGTAGTTGGGTGAGCCATCGCATGGCGCGTTCGTAGAGGTCGTTGAGCGACTCGCCACCCGGTGGTCGCGCGTCGGCGTCGAGGATGACGTCGCCGTCGAAACCGGCGACGGACACCGGGAGGTCTGCGAAGAACCCGCCCTCGTAGACGCCGTAGGCGCGCTCGCGCAAGGTCGGCGTGGTCACGACCTCGAGTCCGCGGCCGCTCGCAATGATCGTCGCGGTGTGCTGCGCGCGGCGCAGGTCGCTCGAGACGATCACGTCGAGGTCGTATTCGCGTAGGGCCGACGCCGCCTCATGCGCCTGAGCGACACCGCGCTCGGTGAGCTGCGCGTCGTCACGGTGGCCCTGGACGAGGTGGTCGTGGTTCCAGGTGGTCTCCCCGTGGCGCACCAGCACGAGACTCGGCGGCGTCATCGTCGAGGGCATGCCATCGAGCGTACCGGCGTCGGGGACTGCCACCGATCAGGTGTAGCCGACCATGGTCGAACGGGCCGTGCCGTGGTGCGCGACCGCCTCGGCGAGATCGCCGAGGAACTCCTCGACGTGGGTGCCGTGGATCGGCGCGATCATCATCTGTACGCCCGAGGGGTTGTGCACGCGGTTGAGGTGCCAGCCGAGCGCGTCCATGACGTCGGCGATGGCGAAGATGTCGTCTTGCGTCGAGGTGAAGGACAGCAGCGGGCCAATCGAGGCGCCGAGGATCGACAGACCGGGCAGGGCGCTCACCCCGTCGCGGAACCGGCGCGTCGTCTCGAGCAGGTCGCGCATGATCTCGGTGTAGCCGTCCTCACCCAGGTAGTTGAGCAGCGCCCAGGACGCAGCCACCGGGCTCGCCGCCCGGGCGCCCGCGACCGAGGCGTTGCGGTAACGGCCCGGCGGCCACACGTCGTAGTCGAAGATCTGGTGGCTGAGCCAGTCGGCGTCGCGGTAGACGATCACCGACGCGCCCTTGGTCACGTAGCCGTACTTGTGGATGTCACAGGACATCTGGGTGACCCCGGGCAGACGAAAGTCGTAGGGCGGGACTACGTGGCCGAGCCGCTCCATGAACGGCAGGACGAAGCTGCCGATGCAGGTGTCGGAGTGAAACGGGATCCCGAGGGCGAGGGCCCGGCTCGAGAGCTCCTCGATGGGGTCGATCACGCCGTGGGGGAAGCCGTAGGCCGAGCCCACGATCAAGACCGTGTTCTCGTCGACACGCTTGAAGAGCCCATCGACGTCGGCGGTGAATTCGTCCGTGAGGGGGGTCGCGCGCGCCTCGAGGCCGAGGTAGAAGGCCGCCTTGGCGAAGGCGGGGTGGGCTGAGGAGGGAAAGACGATGTTGGGGTCGGTGATCCCGCGTTCGACGCGTCCGCGCTCGCGACTGACCAAGACCGAGAGCAGGATCGACTCGGTGCCACCGGCGGAGAAGCCCGCCCCGGCGCTCGGTGGCGCGTTGACGAGTGACGAGACCATCTCGAGCACCTCGGCCTGCATGGTGCCGAGGCTGGGGAACCGCGTGGGGTTGAGGGCGTTCTCGAACAGGTAGGCGTTGTTGGCCTCGGTGAGGACCCGGTCGACGTCGGCCCGGCCGGTTGGGTAGACGAGGTTGAAGGTTCGTCCGCGTTGCCAGTCGGCGTCTCGGGTCTTGCGCTCGAAGAGGTCGGCGAACACCGCCGCGGCCGACTGTCCCCGCGCCGGGAACGGCCGACGGGCAACGCTTGCCGGCTCGATGGACTCGGGCTTCTCTCCTGGGTCGCTCATGTCGTCCTTTCGTCGGGCGGTCCGTCGGGCGAACCGGGGTGGTCTATCGCCACCTCGTCACGCTATCGCCGTCTCGACGACGGATCGGTGGCGACGATACGCACGAACGCTGGCGCCACGACGTGCTGCGTCGTGGCGCCAGCGTTCGGCATCGATCAGACGTTCAGGGGAACAGGCCCCGGACTTCGGTCGCCTCGGCGATCCGTTCCACCCCGACGGCGATGGCCGTCTCGCGCAGTGTCACGTTCAGCTCCTGGTGGCGCTTCCAGATGTGGTTGAAGGCGTCGCTCATGGTCTTCTCGAGGCGTTGCTGGAAGAGTTCCGGCTCCCACATGAACCCCTGGAGGTCCTGGGCCCACTCAAAGTACGAGGCGACCACGCCACCGGCGTTCGCGAGGACGTCGGGGATAACCGGGACGTTGCGACTCGCGAGGATCGCCGCGCCCTCGCCGGTCGTGGGGCCGTTGGCGGCCTCGACCATGATCGAGGCGCTCATCGTCTCGGCGACCTGCTCAGTGATGACACCGCCAAGTGCCGCGGGGATTGCGATGTCACTGGGCAGTGTGAACAGGTCCTCAGCGGGGATCGTCTCACTGCCGGGGTAGCCGACCACCGTTCCGGCTTCGGCGAAGTGTGCGGCCAGGGTCGAGGGGTTGATCCCGTCGGGCACGTGGATCGCGCCACGCACGTCGGCGATACCTACGACCTTCATGCCGCGGTCGCTCAGCAACTTCACTAGCGGAGCGCCAACCTTTCCGTAGCCCTGGATGACGACGCGCTGTTCGTTGGCCATGCGGCCCATGCGCTGGAGTAACGCCGTCGTGACGATGGTCACGCCCAGCGACGTCGCCCCGGCGTGACCGAGACTGCCGCCGATCGAGAGCGGCTTGCCGGTGACGACGCCGGGCGTGTTGTGACCGCGAAGCATCGAGACCGTGTCCATGATCCAACTCATCACCTGGAAGTCGGTGTTGATGTCGGGAGCCGGGATGTCGCGGTCGGGTCCGATCATCGGCGCGATCGAGAAGGCGTAGCGGCGGGTGAGCCGCTCGAGCTCGGCGCGCGAGAGCGTCGCCGGGTCGACACGCACGCCGCCCTTGGCCCCGCCGTAGGGGATGTTGACGACCGCGCACTTGATCGACATGTCGGCGCTCAGCGCCGCGATCTCGTCGGCGTTCACACTCGGGTGGAAGCGGATGCCGCCCTTGCCCGGGCCGCGTGAGGTGTCGTGCTGGATGCGCCAGCCCGTGAACATGCGCACGTCACCGCCGTCCATGCGTACGGGCACGGCGACCTCGAGGATCCGTTCGGGTGTGACGATCCTCGTGATCATGTCGTCGTGCAGCCCGAGCAAGTGCCCGGCCTCCTCGATCAGCGATACCACCCGCAACCACGGATTGAATTCGTGCGGGGGTGCTTCATTGGGACGTGTGACCACGTTGTCACCAGCCTTTGCTCTCGGTGAGAGCCTTGGTGCCCTCGCTACCAGCGTAGGACACGCAACTCGGACCAGTGCGTCACGGTCCGGTACGCTGACGAATCGGGTGAAGGGACGAGCGTGAAGATCTCTACGATGCTCAGTTACGCGGGTGGGTTCAAGCAGGCCGCCGCAGACGTGACCGAGATGGAGCGGGCGGGACTGGACCTGGTCTGGGTCGCCGAGGCCTACGGGTTCGACAGTCCGTCGCTGATGGGTTACCTCGCGGCGCTCACCGAACGCGTCGAGATCGGCGCGGCGATCCTGCCTATCTACACACGCACGCCGACGCTGATCGCGATGACCGCGGCGGGCATAGACGCGCTTTCGGACGGGCGGTTCCACCTCGGTCTCGGCGCCTCGGGTCCCCAGGTCATCGAGGGCTTCCACGGCGTGCCCTACGTCAACCCGCTCGGGCGCACCCGGGAGATCGTGTCAATCTGTCGCGACGTGTGGCGCCGCGAGGCGCCCCTCGAACATCACGGCAAGTACTTCACCCTGCCCCTGCCGCCGGCGCAGGGGACGGGGCTGGGCAAGCCGCTCAAGATCATCGCCCACCCGGTGCGACCGGCGATTCCGGTGTGGATTGCGTCACTGGGCGAGAAGAACGTGTCGCTCACCGCCGAGATCGCCGACGGCTGGATACCTATCCTGTTCATCCCCGAGCGCGCGAAGGACGTCTGGGGCGACGCACTGGCCGCGGGTCGGGCCAAGCGTGACCCGGCGCTCGGCGAGCTCATGATCACAGCGGGCGGGTTGCTCGCCATCGGCGAGGGCGAGGAGATCATCGCGCTGCGCGAACTGCAGCGCTCGATGGTAGCGCTCTACGTGGGCGGGATGGGCGCCAAGGGCAAGAACTTCTACAACGAACTCGCCATCCGCTACGGCTTCGAACGCGAGGCGGCCGAGATCCAGGACCTCTACTTGGCGGGCAAGAAGCGCGAGGCCGAGGCGGCGGTGCCGGCCGAGTTCCTCGAACTGACCACGCTGTGCGGACCGGCGAGTTACGTCGCTGAACGGGTGGCGGCCTTCGCCGAGGCGGGGGTCACCCACTTGCAGGTCCATCCCCTCGCTCAGCCCGGCCAGAGCGCGGCGTCCTTGATCGAGGCCGTGCGCTCGATGGTCGACTAGTTGACGCTCCGGCTGGCGTCACGGCCACCCGAGGCGAGCCACGCGGCGAACATCGTCGCGTAGGCGCCGCCGGCCGCGAGCAGTTCGTTCGGTGTGCCCGACTCGACGACGCCGCCGTGGTCGACCACGACGATGCGGTCCGCCCGCTGGGCGGTGGTCAGTCGGTGCGCGATGAGGATCGCCGAACGACCCTCGAGAATCCGGTCGAGGGCCTGCTCGACCACGGTCTCGCTCTGCAGGTCGAGCGAGGACGTCGCCTCGTCGAGGATGAGGATGCGCGGCCCCGCGAGGAAGGCGCGCGCGAGCGCGAGCAGCTGGCGCTCGCCGGCCGAGAGCGTCTGGCCGCGCTCGTGGACCTCGGTGCCGATGCCGTCGGGCAGCCGGTCGACCAGGTCGCGTAGTCCCACGACGTCGATCGCCCGCTCGATCTCCTCGTCGGTCGCCTCGGGGCGGCCGAAGGCGAGGTTGGTCCGGATCGACCCCGCGAAGAGGAAGGGCTCTTGGGGCACGACGCCGACCTGGGAACGCAGCGAGCGCAGCGTGACGTTTCGCACGTCGACGCCGTCGATGAGCACCCGACCCGAGGTCGGGTCATAGAAGCGGTTCGCCAGCTTCGCGATGGTCGACTTGCCCGCGCCAGTCGGACCGACGAAGGCCACGGACTCCCCGGGGGCGATCTCTAAGTCGACGTCGGTGAGCACCGGCCGATCGGGGTCGTAGCCGAAGCTCACGTGGTCGAAGGTGATGCGGCCCTCGACCTGTTCGAGATCGGTCGCGTTCACCTCCTCGTCCACGCTCGGGCGAGTCTCGAGCAGCTCGCGCAACCTTGTGATCGAGGAGCGGCCCTGCTGGAGCGCGTTGTACTGCTGGACGAGCAGCTGAATAGGCGAGAAGAATCGATTGAGGTAGAGGAAGAAGGCGATCAGGGCACCGATGGTGAGCTTGTGCTCGAGCACCAGCCGGCCGCCGATGGCGAGCAGGAGACCCTGGCCGAGGATGCCGATCATGACCGTGGACGGACCGTAGATGCTGCTGACGCGCCCCGTGTAGAGGTTGGCGTCTCGGTAGGCGCCCACGACGTGGCGGTGGTTGCGGATATTGCGGCGCTGGCGGTTGTTGGCCGTCACGACGCGGATGCCGTAGAGCGACTCGGACAGGTCGGCGAGCACGTTCGCGATCCGGTCACGGGTGCGCAGGTAGCCGCGCTCGCTCGCGCGGTGGAACCAGATGGAGAAGACGAAGAGCAGCGGCACGACCATCAGGACAGTCCACGACGCGAGGGTCACGTTGGTTGTGAACAGGATCACGGTGATGACCACCATGGTCAGCCCCTGGATCGCGAACTGGCTGATGCCGTCCTGGACGAGCTGTTGGAGGTTCTCGATGTCACTGGTCATCCGGCTCATCAGGACACCGGCCTTCTCGTCGGTGAAGAAGCCCAGGCTGAGTCGCTGGAGGTGGGTGAAGACCCGGATGCGCAGGTCGTGCATGACGCGCGACGCGAGTCGGCCGGTGACATCGACCTGGGCGCGCTGGAGGTAGACGCTCGCGAGTGCCAAGACGAGGTAGAGCGCGCCGCAGACGGCGATGACCCCGAGCGAATGGTGACCCGGGACCATGCCGTGGTTGATCGCGTACTCGGTCAGCTTCGGGCCGGCCTGGAGAACGAGGCTGATGGCGATCACGAGCAGCGAGCCGCCGTAGAGGTAGCCCGGGTAGCGCCCGACGAGGCGCGTGAGGCTGAGGTGTTGGCGTTCTTTCCCCGAGGGGCGCTGGGTGAACGTGAGGTTGGCGGGCTCGTGGTGCGGCTCAGTCGCGAGCAGTTTGGTCGCCTCGCCCATCAACTCACTGGGGATCCCCCCGAAGGGCAGCCCGTTGTCGGTGGCGCTGCGGTGACCGCCGCCACCGAACCCGCCGAATCCGCCGCCCCAGGCCATCACGCACCGTCCGTCGTGGCCTGGGCGAGGATCTGGGCGTAGAGCGGCTCGGTGGCGAGCAGGGACTCGTGAGTCCCTGACGCGACGACACGACCGCAATCGAGGACGAGCACGCGCTTGGCGAGCGCAATCGTGGAGATGCGATGGGCGATCACGATTGTCGTGCGACGCTCCAAGAGGTTTTCCAACGCCTCGTGGATCCCCGCCTCGACGTGGACGTCGATGGCGCTGGTCGCGTCATCGAGGATCAGCACCGGCGGGTTGACGAGCAGGGTGCGCGCGATGGCGATCCGTTGGCGCTGACCGCCCGAGAGTGTGTAGCCCCGTTCGCCCACCACCGTGTCGTAGTCGTGGGGGAGCCGCTCGATGAACTCGGCCGCGTTGGCCGCTCGAGCCGCTGCGACCACCTCGTCCATCGTCGCCTCGGGACGGCCGTAGGCGATGTTGTCGCGGATCGAGATCGAGAAGAGGAAGGGCTCGTCCATCACTACCCCGACCGCGGTGCGCAGCGAGTGCAGGGTGAGGTCGGTCACGTCGTGGCCGTCGATGCGAACCACGCCCTCGGTCGCGTCATAGAACCGCGTGAGCAGGCGCGCGACGGTGGACTTGCCCGACCCTGTCCGTCCGACGATCGCCACGGTCTCGCCGGGTTCGATGACGGCGTCGAAGTCGGACAGGATGTCGGGTCCGTCGCCGTAGCGAAAGCTCACGTGGTCGAACTCGATGCGCCCGGCGACGCCCCCAAGGTCATAGGCCCCGGGCCGTTCGGTGACGGTCGGATTTTCGTCGAGGATCTCGAAGATCCGCTCGGCGCTCGCCTTGGCGCGTTGGCCCATCATCACGAGCTGGCCGAGCATCATGAACGGCGCCTGCAGCATCAGGAGGTACGCGTTAAAGGCGAGTATGGCACCGATGCCGAGGTGTCCGTCTATGACCATCCAGCCACCGAAGAACAGCACGAGTGCGAGCCCGAGTTGGGGCAGGTTCTGCACCCACGGCGACCAGATGGCGCGCAGTTGGGCGTCTTTGATGTACGCCCACGCGACCCGTTCGGCCGCGTCCGCGAGGCGGTTTACCTCGGCCTCCTCCTGGGCGAAGGACTTGACGACGCGCACACCGTTCACGTTCTCGTCGACGATGGTCGCGACCTCGGCGAGTCTCGCCTGGGTGATCCAGGAGATCGGGAACATGACCCGGCGCATCTTGATCCCCACGAAGTACAGGATCGGCATCACGACCATCGCCACGAGGGCCAAGACGACGTTGATCGAGAGCATGAAGCCGAAGGCGATCACGCCGATGAAACTCTGTACGACGATGAGCGGTGCGAAGGTGGAGTACATCTGGACACTGCGGATGTCGCTGTTGGCCCGGCTGATGAGCTGTCCCGACTGGACCCGGTCATAGAAGCTGAACGAGAGCCAGGCGAGGTGCTCGTAGATCAGCGAACGCAAGTCGGCCTCGACGTTATAGGCGGTCTTGAAGACGTACTGTCGCGACACGATGCCCGTGATGCCGGCGATGACACCCACGACCAGGATTTCGATGACCGCGGTGTGCAGGCTGGCGACGTGTTGGACGAGTGACCGGTCGATCGCGCCGTTGAGCAGCTTCGGCACCAGGGTCTGGAAGACGAGGCTGATGAACGAGAGGCTGATCGCGACCGTGAAGGTGACCCGGTGCGACGAGATGACGGGCAATATCCGGCGCCACCACGGCAGCGAGCGGTCTCGCGAGATCTGCGCTCGTGGACCGTGGTACGAGGAGTAAACCCCACCCAGGGGGTCACTGTCGGTCCGATCGACGTCGATCGAGCCGTTCGCCTGCAAAGTCACTGATGCAGCGTACCGGGCGCTACCTCCACCTCGGACCGTGAAGAC
This sequence comes from Actinomycetes bacterium, assembly GCA_021777285.1. The sequence continues at coordinate 4,222 of JAJYDR010000049.1, read as the reverse complement.
GACGCACGATCGCGGCGCGACGTAATGTGACGTCGTGCCCACGCCACTCGTCGTCAACCACCCCATCGTCGCCGACAAGGTCCGCCAGCTGCGCGACCGCGCGACATCCAACGCGGACTTCTTGCGCCTGGCTCGCGAGATTTCCCGGTTCGTCGCCTACGAGGCCTTCCGGGACACGCCCACCACGTCGACCACGGTCGACACCCCCGTCGCCTCTGGCGCACCGGCGGTGAAGGTGGACACTGAGTACGTCATCGTGCCCATCCTGCGCGCGGGGCTCGGCATGAGTCCCGCGGTCCAAGAGGTGCTGCCCCACACACGGGTCTGCCTGGTGGGGCTGAGACGCAACGAGACGACGTTGCTGCCCGACGTCTACCTTGACGGCCTGCCCGAGTCACTGGTCGGCGCCCACGTGGTGATCTGTGACCCGATGCTCGCGACGGGAGGGTCGCTCGACATGGTCCTGTCGATGTTGCGAACCCGCGGCGCGACGGACGCCACCGTATTGTGCCTGATCGCGGCCCGCCCGGGCGTCGACTTCGTGCTCACGCGTCACCCCGACGTGACGATCGTGGCCGCCGCCCTCGACGAGGAGTTGACCGACTCCGGCTACATCACGCCCGGGCTGGGCGACGCCGGCGACCGACTCTTCGGCCCGCCGGTTCGCTGATCACTCGCCGATGTCCTCGTTCCAGAGCTCAGCGTGGTCGTGGATGAAGGTGCCGAGCAACTGAACACAGGTCGGGTCGTCCAATACGACGACTTCGACGCCGAGGTCCGCCAGCCACTCGTGGCCGCCAATGAAGTTCATCGCCTCGCCGATTACGACCGCGCCGATGTTGAACTGGCGCACCAGCCCTGAGCAGTACCAGCACGGCGAGAGGGTGGTGACCATAACGGTGTCGCGATAGTTGCGCCGTCGACCCGCGCGTCGGAAGGCGTCGGTCTCGGCGTGCACCGACGCGTCGTCCTCCTGGACTCGTCGGTTGTGGCCGGCACCGAGGAGCTCGCCAGCGCGTGTGAAGAGCGCGGCACCGATGGGGATCCCACCTTCGTCGAGACCGCGTTGCGCCTCGTCGATCGCCGTGGCGAGCATGCGCCGCGCGAGGTCGTGATCCAGTGGTGTCGAAGCAACAGTCATGGGCTCAGTATGCTCGACCTCCGTGGAACGGCGCACATACGAGGTGGAGATCGGCTCACAGCGGGTGTCGTTGCCGGTGGTGTCACTCAGTGAGGACCTGTCCCTCGCGCTGCTCATCACCGTCGACATGGGGGTGCAGTTCATGTCGCGGGCCGGCGAGGAGCTGGCTCGATTGCTCGAGCCCCACGATGTCGACATCGTGGCTACGGTCGCGACGATGGGCATACCTCTCGCCGTCGAGGTGACACGGCACCTTGGACTCGATCAATACGTGATCTTGCACAAGACGCCCAAGATCCACCTCGCCGACGCTGTCACCGAGTCCGTGCGGTCGATCACCACTGACGTCGACCAACGGCTGCTCTTTGACCGGGCGAGGATCGGCGACGTGGCCGGCAAGCGGGTCGCGATCGTCGACGACGTCATCTCGACGGGCGCCTCGACGGGGGCAGCGCTTCGACTGCTTCGCCGGATTGATGCGAACGTGGTGGCGATCGGCACCCTGGTCACCGAGGCATCGATGTGGCGCACGTCATTGGGTGATGACGCCGCGATGGTCCAGTCGCTCGGTGCTATCCCGGTCTTCCATCCCGACGAGAACGGTGAACTGCGCGAGGATTGGCTCGGCTAGACCGAGATCGTCTGGTGACGCCCGGTTCCTGCGCGAACCGCTTCCTTGGATTTTTATTGGTTGCTCACGCTACGCACAGAGAGTTCTAAAGGTGGGGCGCGACAATGGTGATGGTTACATCTTGTCAACCAAAGGAAGGGTTTTATGAACCGGATCACTCGAATGAAGGCCGTACGCCGCGGCACCGTCGCCGCCGCCACCATCGCCGCACTGGTAGCCAGTGGCGCAGCCATTGCCGGCGCGTCAGGGACTGGAGTTGGGATTAACACACGGAGCGCACTTGATCTCACCCACGCCCATCACGCGAGCCACGACCACGGACATCGTGGGATCCACCACATCGAAGGCGTGATCAGTTCGTTAAGTGGACCTTCGGGGGCCCCCACCTCGATGGTCGTGACCACGCGTGGGAACACGCTGGTCACGCTTGATTTGACGGCGAGTACCGCGGTCACGATGAAGCATGCGTCGGGACCACTCACGCTGGCCAACCTCGCGACTGGTGAGCGCGTGAGCGTGACCCCGGCACCGGGCTCGTCGCTCGCGTCCTTCACCGCCGCGTCGGTGAAGATCCAGGTGCCCGAGATCCACCACATTGAAGGGGTAGTCTTCTCGGTCAACGGTACCTCGTCGATGGTCATGACGACCCCCGAAAGCGGACAAGTGACCGTCAACTTCACTCCGAGCACCGCGGTCACGATGGAGCACGCGTCGGGACCAGTGGCGCTGACCAACCTCGCCGCCGGTGAGCGTGTCAGCGTGACCCCGTCGTCGACCTCGACGCCGGGTGACTTCGTCGCCGCCGCGATCCAGATCCAGGTGCCCGAGATCCACCACATTGAAGGGGTCATCGGTACGATCACGACGACGAACAGCGTCGTCACGTCGATGGTGGTCAACACTGGCCATAGTGGGACGGTCACCGTCAACTTCGTGCCGACCACCGTCATCACGATGGAGCACGCGTCGGGACCGATGACGCCGGCGAACCTCGTCGCCGGTGAGCGGGTGAACGTGACTCCGTCATCGACCTCGACGCCGGGTGACTTCGTCGCCGCCTCGGTTCGAGTCCAGGCGACGGAGATCCACCCGATAGAGGGCGTGGTGTACTCCGTCAATGGCGCTACGTCGATGGTGGTGACCAACCGTGACCACGGATCGGTCACGGTGTTCTTCACGCCGACGACCTCGGTCGTGATGAATCACACGTCGACGCTGATCACCTCGACCAGTGTGACCAAGGGTGAGCGCGTGAACGTGACCCCCGCGTCGACCTCCACACCCACGTCCTTCGTTGCCGCTTCGGTGAGGATCCAGGTACAGGACAAGTAGTCGCGCAACGGCGCAAGAATTGAGAGAGCCCCGGACCACCTGGCCCGGGGCTCTCTCGTTGTAAGCGGGGTTAGCGGTTCGGCTCGAGCTCCTTCTGACGCGCGACCTGCATGCCGACGTAGCCGGTGACCTTCTCGAAGAGGAAGTAGAGGATCGCGGCGACGAGGATGCCAAAGGGGATGGAGAAGTCGGCCCCACCGAACCAGCCCGCCGGGCCGCAGTTGGCGCTCGCTGTGCCCGTGCAGTAGAACGCGCCGAAGTGGTTGGAGACGGGCGTCATCCAGTGGAACGGGAAGTTCACCGGCGGCGGGGCCTTGGAGTAGGCGATGGTCGAGGCGACCAGCCCGACGACGAAGGCGACGATCGCGTTCCAGTTGACCCCGGTCTTACCCCCGAAGTAGAGGCCGTCTCGGTCGGTGCGCTGCAGTTCGGCGGGGTTGTACCGGAACCCGCGAAGGATCCAGTCCATGATGTAGACCCCGAACCACGGTGCGATCCACACGATGAGCACCCCGACGAACTCTTTCATGTACAGCGAGAAGGTCGACTGGAACATGGCGTAGATGGTGAGCAGTCCCGCGATGATGCTGTCCATCACGACCGCCTGGTAGCGCTTGAGGTGGATTCCCATCGCCTGAACCGAGACCCCGGAGCTGTAGAGGTCCAGGGAGTTGATCCCGAAGAGCTGGACGATCGCGAAGACGAGGAAGACCGCGATGACCCAGGAGGGGATGAAGTGCTGGCCGTAGAGCGCCTGCAGCGGGTTCGAGCTGTTCCAGGCCTGGACCTGTGCGCTCGAGGAGATGAAGGTGTAGGTGAGCGCTCCGAGGGTCATGAGCACAATCTCGGGCAGTGCGGTACCGAGGAAGACCCACCCGACCACGGCCCCCTTCTTCGTGTCACGGGGTAGGTAACGGGTGTAATCGTTGCCGCACTCGGTCCAGCCGAGCCCCGACAGCGCGATGGTGAAGGCGAGACCGGCGGTGTAGAGCTCCCACCCGCCGAGGAAGCCCTTGAAGTGCACCGAGCCGTGCTTCACGTCGAAGATCGCGAACAGGACGAAGATCGCGATGAAGGGGATGATGAGGGCGCGCAGGATCTTCACCATGGTCGCGTGA
>JAJYDR010000177.1 GCA_021777285.1 Actinomycetes bacterium | reverse complement strand
CACGATGAAGACCGCCCGGCGCCTCGTACGACCCGACGCCTCAAGGTCGACGGTGTGATTGCCGAATGGTCCGGTCATAGAGCGCACACTAGGTGATTGCGTTCTATTATGCAACTGACTACACTGCAGTCGTGGAGCGAAAGAGTTTTGCCGACATGGACTGTTCGGTGGCCCAGTGTCTTGAGGTCGTCGGTGAGTGGTGGAGCATGCTGATCATCCGTGACGCGTTCTTGGGCGTGACGAGATTCGAGGATTTTCAGCGGCGCCTGGGAATCTCTCGAAACATCCTTCAACAGCGGCTCACCAAGCTCGTCGCCGAGGGCGTCCTGGTTCGCCGGCCCTACAGCGAGCACCCGCCTCGCGACGACTACCGACTGAGCACCAAGGGCCGAGATCTGTGGCCCGTTCTCACCGCCATGCGCCAGTGGGGCGATACGTACGCAGCGCCGTCCGGCCCCCCTGTCGTTCTCGTGCACCAACCATGTGGACACGAATCCACCGCCGTGTTCGTGTGCGACCAGTGCGGAGAGCGACTCGAACTTCACGACTGCGAGGTGAAGGAGGGCGCCGGTCGAATCAATTCGCCGAATTCCGTCATATTTCGAGAGCACGAATGATTGGGTCTGATCCGCACGCCACACAAGAGTGAAGAGCGAGGAGAGCAGCGAGACGGTACAATCAGGATTTCATGGCCCGCTTCAATCCCGTCGCGGGATCGAGTAGTGGATTACACCGCGTTAGTGGTCTGGGTACGTTTGTTATACCCACACTGGTGCCGCGATTAGGTGGTTGGCACCCGTACCCATCCGTCGAGACGCCGGAGAATAGCGGGGGTGGCGGGATAGAAGTCGAACTGGTGCTCGAGTGCCCAGGGCGGGCGAAGCGGTACCGTCGTCGGCGTGACAACACAGCGGAGACGATGATGAACCGGGACGACCTCGGGGCCAGACGTCTTCGAAGTGTCTTTGCGTGGGCACAGTCCCCCTCGGGACGCAAATACGTGCGCTACGTGCTGGTTTCGGGCATGACGACGGTATTCTCCCTGACCCTGATCGCAGTGCTGTACGGGACGGGGGTCGTGGGTTCGGTGACGGGTGCCACTCTCACCGGCAATGTGGTCGCGGCGGTGCCCGCCTACTACCTGCACCGCACCTGGACTTGGGAGCAGCGGGGTAGGAGCCACTGGCGTCGCGAGGTGCTGCCCTTCTGGATAACGGCGTTGGTGAGCATCGGTCTCTCCCAGTTCGGTGCGATCCTCACGCGCAACGTGGTCGAGTCCCACCACTGGAGTCACCTCCTCAATACCGCCATCGTGTCAGGAGCCAACCTTTTCTTCTTCGCCGTTCTCTGGGTGGCAAAGTTCTTCGTCTTCGGGCGCATATTCCGACGCCCGGGAGACTCCCCCACACTTCCCTAACGAATCAGCAGGCGCGTGCGCCATGCGGAATTCCCACCAGCCCCTCGGCACCGATTCCATCGACGGCCCTGGCAAAGTACTCGTCATCTTCGGGTCGCCAATCGCGAATGATGTACTGACGGGGCGGGCCAGACTTCGCGATCCGTCATCGAAAGCTGTCCCTGTCATACCGGGTCCGCGTTGCGAACTAGTTGGACAGGATTCCCTCACCACCCAGTTGGCCCCGTCGCCACTCCTTCAGCTTCTCCACGATGGCGGCGATCGCGCCGGAATTGATCGCCCCTCCGAGGATTCCTTCACCAAAGTGCTCGCCCCTCAGGATGGAGCTGTTGAATCGAACTACATCGGCAATTGATGCGGAGTCCAGCCAATCGAGCTGTTCGGTCGTCCTTCCTTGATCCAAGATCCTTTCGTAAGGAACGACCAAATCCATGTCATAGAAGAGCGTCAAGTACCGTTCGGCTGGCTCGGCGTAGATCATGACGGGCCAAGCGCGGATATCGCGACCGTCATCGGTGCGACCGACAACGTTGCCAGCGCCCCACTCCCCCACGGTTTCGAGTGCTGCAATATCGTCAGCGACCGACCACAACTCCGACCATTGGTCGTCGGATACCGCAGCGAGGCGAATTTCGACATTCTGGTCCTCTTGGATTTCGTCACTTGTCGTGGTGAGAAGTCTAGAGAAGCGACCGAAAGAGAAATCGCACCGGGCGTAGACCATCGGTGTGCGGAGGTGATTTGGCGGGCCATAATTGCACGATTTCTAACGAGTTGATACAGCCATTGAGCGACTACGGGTTGATCCAATAGACAGTCAGGCACTGGCGATCTAATCGCTGGTCGTAAGCGGCACGTGGGAAGTCATCTGGTCAACCCTGGTCGTCAGCGCCACCACGCGTCACCGCACGCATCGCCAGGCGGACAAGGTCGGCGCTACGGTACTGCGCGGGCCAACCGGCCAGACCACCTTTCCACGCCGAGGGGATCGAAGTCGCGCCGTACGCGGCGCCGAGCAATGATCCGGCGATGGCTGCGACGGTGTCCGTGTCGTTACCTATGGCAACGGCCTGACGCACGCCGGGCTCGAAGTGATCGCGACGTTCGCGAGTTACCTGGATGGCCGACCACGCCGCTTGAAGAGCAGTCACAACGTAGCCGTTGGGATTGAACGTCCGAGGTTCGAGTGACTCGGCGTCATCGATCCATCGGGCCCACTGGGCGCGCCGCGGCACTTCAATCCGATGCAGCCCAACGCGGGGCCCGACCAGCTCGCCAGTTCGTATGGCGTGGTCAATCGCGAGCGTCCACAGCACGCACGCGTCCAACGCGATGGGATTGGGATGCGTCAGGGCCGACATCGCCTGAGCCGCTAACACGAGGCGCGCCTCGTCGCCCAGGTGGGCGAGGGCCACCGGGCCAGTGCGCATGAGCGATCCGTTGCCGGCGCGGCCGGGGTCGAGCGCCTGTTCGCGCGCCGCGGTCTCTGCGAGGTCGCCACCCGACTTAGCCCGTGAGAGCACGGCACGTGTCTGGTTCCCGATATCACTCGGCCCCGATCGGTACCACTCGAGAAATCGCTTACCCACCAACACCGTGGCGTGATCGGTGACCAACGTTCCTTGC
>JAJYDR010000176.1 GCA_021777285.1 Actinomycetes bacterium | reverse complement strand
TCGTCCTGCATCGCCACTACAGTATGCGCCGAGCCGCGCGAGTGAACCGAAACGGACCGATGACCGTACAGAGTGAATTGAACACGATCACCTCGACCTTGGAGGAACTGGCGACTCGTCTCACCGCGCTCGTCGAGGTCGACGGCACCGCAGTCGACAGTGACGTCTACACCGAACTGGTCGCAGCCGAGCGCGCGGTGACCACGCTGCTGCGCCGCCTCAACCGGGTCTCGCGCTCCATGCGCTGACCTCACCGGTAGCGTTGACCCATGGCCACGTGGTGTTCGACAAGTTCACTCACGGCCGAACAACGTCTTGAGGTCCTCGACCTGTTCAACCGTACCGAGAGTGAACTCGGCCGCGAGGCGATCGACGAGGGTCGGCGCCGCACCGTCGTGCACCGAGGGGTCGGCGAGCACTGGCTCGACCTCGATGGCGACCGCGTACGCCGCTACGCCCTGCTCACCCCGGGCGAACCCGCGAGCGTCGAGATGTGCGGCGGCGGCGTCGATGAACGCCTGCTCGAGGCGATCCTGACGCGACACGAGACCGTGGACTGGTGGACACGCGGCGACGCCAACACGACCGGGGGGACCGTCGTGCGCACCCTCCAACTCCTTCGCGTGACCTTGCCCGTTCGCGTCAATCGCCCGACCATCGCCCTCGGCACGATTCGGGCCTTCGATCCCGAGCGTGACGCGATGGGGTGGCTCGCCCAGAACAACGCAGCCTTCGCCGACCACCCCGAACAGGGCGCCTGGACCGAGCGCCAGCTCGATGAGCGGCTGTCCGAGCCCTGGTTCGACCCGTCGGGCTTCTTCCTGCTCGAAATCGACGGCCGCCTCGCCGCTTCGTGCTGGACCAAGGTCCACGAGTTGCACCCCGATCGCTTCGGCGAGATCTACGTCATCGCCGTGCACCCGGACTTCCGGGGCCGTGGACTGGGGCGCATGATGGTGTTGCACGGTCTGGACGCCATCCGACGAAAGGGCGTTTCGAGCGCGACGCTCTTCGTGGACGAGTCCAACGTCGCGGCGCGTGCCCTCTATGAGTCCCTCGGCTTCACCCTGGAGCGAGAGGACTGCCTCGTACGCTTCAGTTCCACCCAATCTCGAACGCGGCGCTAGCCGCCGACGAGTCGGCCCACCCCGAAGGTCACCAGTGCGGCGAGTGCGGTGACGGCGACCTGACGCGAGGCCCAGGCGACCACGCCCTTGCGGGTGAACCAGCCGATCGAGCCCCCGACCGTCGCCGAACCAATCGCCCCGAAGAGGATCGACCAGGGTACTTCGTTCCCACTCGCCGACCAAAGCCACGGCAGTAGTGGCACGAATGCGCCCACGGCGAAAGCGATGAGTGAGGAGATCGCGGCCGAGATCGGCGAACCGGTCGCCGAGGGGTCGATGCCGAGCTCCTCGCGCGTGTGCGTGCGCAGGGCGAGGTCGGGGTCACGCATGAGGTCGATCGAGAGCCGCTCGGCGAGCTCCATCTCGATGCCCCGGGCGACGAAAATGTCGCGCAACTCGGCCTGCTCGGCCGCGGGGCTCGACTCGATCGAACGCCGTTCCACGTCGATCTCGTACTCGAGCAACTCCTTCTGGGCGCGCATCGAGAGGTACTCACCCGAGGCCATCGAGAACCCGCCGGCGACGAGTCCGGCGAGTCCCGCGAGACGCACCACGTCGTGTCCGGGATTCGCCCCTGCGAATCCGAGAATCAGTGACACGTTGGTCACCAACCCGTCGCTCACCCCGAAGATCCCCGCTCGAACCCAGCCGCCCGAGATCTGACGGTGCTCCTCTTCGTGTACGCCTGGTTCCATGCCCACAGTGTACGAGGCGATGGTTAACGGCTCCTGACAAGGACCCCGCGGATAGGCTCTTACGGGAGGTTGCGATGACGACGAGCGTGGCGGGCATTGAGGAGCTGGCGACGATGGTGGGCCAGCACCTCGGCTATTCGGAGTTCCAGACGGTCACTCAGGAGCAGGTCAACCTCTTTGCGGCCGCGACGGGTGACCACCAGTGGATCCACGAAGACGTCGAGCGAGCTAAACAGGGGCCCTTCGGCGGCACGATCGCCCACGGCTACCTCACCCTCTCGCTGTTGCCAGTGCTGCTCAGCGGCGTGTTGCGCGTAGACGGTGTGACGATGGGCGTCAACTACGGCGCTAACAAGGTGCGCTTCACCAACCCGGTGCCGGTCGGCTCGTCGATTCGCGCCGGCGCCACCTTGGCCTCCGTCGAGCCTTTTGAGGGCGGGGCCACCGTCGCGCTCGACACCGTGATCGAGATCCGCGACCAGACCAAGCCCGCCTGCATCGCCCAGGTCATCTACCGGTACTACCGCTGACCGTGGACCCCAACCGGTTGCCGCAGGGCAACGAGAAGACCCGCCAGGTACGCGCGATGTTCGACGCGATCGCCGGACGCTACGAGCTCGTGAACCACCTCATGACCTTCGGCCTCGACGCGCGGTGGCGCCGACGCGCCGTGCGCGACCTACGGCTCCCTCCGGCGAGCCTCATCCTCGACATCGCCGCGGGGACCGGTGACTTCACCCGTGAGCTCGAGCGCCAGGGCCATCGCGCCGTGGCGACCGACCTCAGCTTCGGCATGCTGAGCGCCGGCAGCGGCATGAAGGTGCGCGTCCAGGCCAACGCCGCCGAGCTGCCCTTCGCCGCGGGCGTCTTCGACGGGGTGACCTGTGGGTACGCGCTGCGCAACTTCACCGACCTGCGCGCCACGCTCGTCGAAATGGGCCGCGTCGTGCGTCCCGGGGGGCGGATCTCGCTGCTCGAGGTCGCCGAGCCGAGTAGCGCGCTGCTGCGCACTGGGTTTCGGATCTGGTTCCGCGGGGTGGTGCCCCTCGTCGGCTCGCTCGTCTCAGACCGCAACGCCTATCACTACCTGCCCAAGTCGACGGCGTACCTGCCCCCGACCTCCGAACTGGTCGCCATGTTGCGCGACGCCGGCTTCAGCGCCGTCAACCACCGGTTCGTGATGGGAGGGTTGAGCCAACAGTTCCTCGCCACGAGGTCGGCG
>JAJYDR010000048.1 GCA_021777285.1 Actinomycetes bacterium | reverse complement strand
GACGCGCTCCATGGGCTCGTTGACGTGGCCGTCGATGACCTTGGTGACGACCTGGGGCTTGCCGACGGTGAGCTCGAAGCCCTCGCGGCGCATCGTCTCAATCAGGATTGCGAGCTGCAGCTCGCCACGTCCCTGGACCTCCCAGGCGTCGGGCCGCTCGGTCGCGAGCACGCGCAGCGAGACGTTGCCGACCAGTTCGCGGTCGAGACGGTCCTTCACCATGCGCGCGGTGAGCAGCTTGCCCTCGGTGCCAGCCAGTGGCGAGGTGTTGATGCCGATGGTCATCGAGAGGCTCGGCTCATCGACGTGCAGGGGCTCGAGGGCGATCGGGTTCTCGGGGTCGGCGAGCGTCTCGCCAATCGTGATGTCGTCGAAACCGGCGACCGCCACGATGTCGCCGGGTCCGGCGCTCTGAGCGGGGACTCGGTCGAGGGCCTCGGTGATGAACAGCTCGGTGATCTTGGCGTGCTCGATGGTTCCGTCGATGCGGCACCACGCGATGCGCTGGCCCCGCTCCAGGGTGCCGTTTATCACGCGACAGAGCGCGAGTCGACCGAGGTAGGGCGACGCGTCGAGGTTGCACACGAGCGCTTGGAGTCCGTGGTCCGGGTCGTACTCGGGGGCGGGCACGTAGTCCGCGATCGTCTGGAAGAGCGGCGTCAGGTCCCCGCCAGTGTCTGAGGGGTCGTGTGACGCCCAGCCCTGGCGCGCGCTCGCGTAGAGGATCGGGAAGGCGATCTGGTGCTCGTCGGCGTCCAGGTCGAGGAACAGGTTCTCGACCTCGTTGACGACGTCAGCCACGCGGGCGTCGGGCCGGTCCACCTTGTTGATCAGCAGCACCACCGGGAGGCGGCGCTCGAGGGTCTTGCGCAGCACGAAGCGGGTCTGGGGCAGGGGGCCCTCGGCCGCGTCCACGAGGAGAATCACCGCGTCGACCATGGCCAGTCCACGCTCGACCTCGCCGCCGAAGTCGGCGTGACCGGGCGTGTCAATGATGTTGATCGTGAGGTCGTGCCACTTGACCGCGGTGTTCTTGGCGAGAATCGTGATGCCCTTCTCGCGCTCAAGGTCACCGGAGTCCATGACCCGGTCGGTGAGCTCCTCGTGCGCGGTGAACGCCCCGGTTTGGCGCAGCATCGCGTCGACCAGGGTCGTCTTTCCGTGGTCGACGTGGGCGATGATGGCGATGTTTCGTAACGAGGTGCGTAGTGACATGACTGAACCACGCTAGTAGGCGGCGCCCTGTGGTCATGCTAGGCGGCCAAGCGGTCTCCGGGACAACTGAGGACGATAGCGGCGCGCACCAGGTCGCGGGCGCCGGCTCGGACGTTGGCGTCGGTGCCGTCGACCGCGAGGATCACCCCCGCATCGGGCCATACCCCGACGTATCGACGAGGGGCGCGCCCCTCGGGTTCGGCGAAGGTCGCGGCCGCCAGGTCGGCGCGCAGCCCGGGCCCGGCGCTGCGTCGTGGCACGCCGCCGCGCAGGCGCACGACCACGTCGCCGCGTCCGATGATGAGGTCTCGACGGGCGCGCAACGTGGCCCGCGCCCGCTCGACGTCGTAGTACGCGTCGGCGCTGGCGACGGCCCAGTCGGTGGCGAGACTCGACGCGACGTCAGTGAGGGCCCCGGCCCAGTCGACGGCGCCGGCTTGGACGAGCGCTAACTCGGCGGGGTGACGGTTCGCGAGCCACGCGCCGAGTGAGCCCGACCGCTGGCTACCGGTGGCCGCGCGGCTGAGCAGGTCGTCGATCTCGTCGCGCGTCGCGTCGCGCAGCGTCGCGGCGCGCGAGTTCGCCACGCGTCGAAGCGCGCCGTTGCCAAGGATCCGCCGCGCGGCCGTCGGCGACCAGGAGAAGGGGGTCGCGGGCCGCCCGCCGCGCTCGACCAGCCACGCGTCGATTCGACGATGGCGGTCGGTCGCGACGCCGCCCAGTCGTTCGGCGAGGGTGCGCCGGTTCGCGTCGGTGACGTTGTACGTTTCGCCTGGTGCGTCGCCGATGACGCGGGCGAGGGCGTCGGGGGCCATGGCGCGTACCGTGAGCTCGGGGTTGCTCATCGGCGCGCCGCCGCCAGCACGTCGTCCAGGGCGGCCCCGAGCACGGTCACGTCCACGTCGTCGCTCGCCAGCTCACCGGTGGCCGTGGAGAACATCGCGACCCGCCACGGTGTCACCGACGTGCGAAGCGTGTGCACCAGCGCGTGGAAGCGCATCAGGCGTGCGGCGCTCGTGCCGATGGGCGAGGTCGTGACGTCCACGAGCACCGTCGACGCGGTGGACTCGGTGCTGGTGCCGATGACCAGGTCGATCACGTCACTCAACACGACCGCACCGCCAGCCAGGGGTAGCCGTGAACGCAGGGCGGTGTGCACGGACCACGTGGCGGGCACGGGGGTGAGCGCCCGGGTGAGCGTCGCGGCGTGCGCACTGACCTCGGTGGCGAGTCGGGCTCGCCCGTCGGCGTCGAGGTCGTCGAGGACGCTGCGCAGATCGCGCGACGGCTGGTCAACACCCCAAGCGCGCAGCGCGTCATCAAAGGCGTCGTCACTACGATGGCCGACCGCGATGAGGCGCACGAGCTCTGCGACGAGCGCGCCGCGAAGCCGGCCGATCGGGGCGCGGGCGATGTCGATCGCGTCGGCGTGGCGCACGACGTTAGCGGCGGTGATGACGAGCGGCGACGTGCGCGTGAAGCGGTCTCTCACCTCGCCGAGACCGTCCTCGAGAATCGCGCGAAGACCGCTGGCGGTCTCGGTGTCGCGTGGCGGACGCTCAGCGCGCTCGCCGCGCAACACCTCGAGGATCGAACCGGAGGGAGTGGTCGTCGTCAAGGTCACGAACCACTCTTGCGCGCACCTGTGACACGCGTTTAACGTGACGCCGTGTTCGTCGCCGTGTTCAGCTTCTTCGTCGTCGCCGTCATCGTGCTCAGCGTGCTCGTCGTGCGTTTCGCGATCCGCCGGGACCGCGAGCGGCGCGGCTAACGATCGAGGCGCGCCTCGAGGTCCTTGATCGCCCGGTCGAGGTCGGCGATGGCCCGTTCGATAACGGCCAGACGGGCGTTGACGATGGCTTCGACGCGTTCGTCCACGCGTTGGTCGACCTGTTCGCGCAGTCGTGAGTCGAGCGAGTCAACGAGGGGCTGGGCGAGCTGCTTGAGGCGGTCGCGCAACTCGTGGGACTTGGGATTCGGCTCGTCGCTCACGCGGCCAGATTACGCCGGTGCGGGCGGGCAGTAGACGCCGGCGTTGAACTGCAGGGTGTTGAACTCGCCCGACCACGGCGGGTTCAACAGGGTCGACTCCTCGCTCGAGAGGGTCGAGCGCGGCGAGCAGACGGCGCTGAAGGCGATGTAGCCGCGGATGTTGCTGCCCGGCGTGCCCAGGACCGGCACGGGACCACCGCCGCCGAAGGCGAGCGCGACGAAGACCGGCATCGGCGCGTTCGCCAAGTGGTAGTTGCGATACTCGGACTGCGAGGCGTACACGCCCGCGTTGAGCGAGGGATCCACCGAGGCGATACCGGTCGACCAGCCCTTCAGCATGGCCGCCCAGTAACCGGTGTACTGGGCCATCGTGGCGTTGGACGCACCGCCCGGGGCGTCCAGGCCCGAGTGGGAGTCGGGGTAGCCCTCGGGGTCGAGGATCACCCAGTCGGGCTTGAGACCGACGCCGAGGCTTCGGTACTGGTCGATCTGGGTCGCCACCCAGGCCCCGGCGGTGAAACCGTGCTTGTAGTAGGTCGCCGGCGCCACGGTCTCACCCGGCAGTGGCCCGCTGATCGTCCAGAACGAGAGCCAGGTGACGCGCTTGTGGGCGTTGTAGATGCTCTGGCCCATGAGGAAGTCCGGCGAGTTGGCGACACTCGAGGCACTAGTGAAGCCGACCCACGGCGACGCGGTCGTGCCGAGTCCGCCGGTCTCGCTGACGATCGGCCACCCGTCGAGCACCGACTGGGTCCACTTGCTGAATGGTATGGCGTACACACCCACGCCCTGGGGCGGTGGTGCGTTGATGCCCGCGGCGTAGAGGCTGAGCGATCCGTTGAGCACCAGGCCGGTGACGACGGTGCCCACCGTGCGAGCCGAACTCCCGGCGGTCACCGACACGTCCGTCGAGGTCCACGGCGCAAAGCCGCTCGGACTCGTTAAGACGAAGAGGTCCCCCCAGTTGGCGGCCTGTCCCGCGATGGTCACCTGGGTCGGTGTGACGTTCAAGAAGAGCGCGCCGCTGAGCGGTGGTGAGCCCGACGCGACCGCCGTCACGTTGAGCATGGTCCACGGGAACGTGGGGGTCGGGTTGGCGGTGGTCGTCGTTGGCGCGAGAGACGTGGTGGTCGTTGAGGTGGTCGTTGAGGTGGCCGCGGCGGAGGCGAAGGCGGTGCTCTGGTTAAAGCTCGTCAGCGGTGCGCTGAACAGCTCGACGGAGCCCATCGGGTTGAGCGCTGCCACGAAGACGCTCGTCGACGAGGACGACGCGGCGAGCGGTCCGTGCAGCCGAGATCCCCCGGTCAAGCGGGTCACGTCCTGGACCAGCCAGGTCGTGGGATTCGTTGGGTTGGCCGAGAACACCTGGAGGTCGCCGTTGACCGCGGTAGCGGCGACCGCGGGGATCGGGCCGGGGATGACGACGGGGTCGCTCGAGGACTTGGCGGCGTGGGCGCTTTGGGTGAGGTTGACCGGTGTGCCCGTCACGTAGGGGACCGGATCGGCACTGCTCCAGGCGAGTGTGATGACCTCAATCGTGTTCTGCGCGGTGCGCGCCGCGACCATCGCGCTCTGTCCGGTGACGACGACGTTGGCGAGGCCCGTCGCGAAGATGCTCCCGGTGATCGAGCTCAGGTCGGTGGCGACGGTGGCGTGCCAGGCCTGGCCGGGGTGGGTGTGTACCCACATCCAGGAGGCTGCGTCGTTCGGGCTCAGCATGATGAGGTGTCCGTTGGTGTCGACGTAGAGCACGTCGACGGCGCCCGTCGGGTCGATGAAGGGGATCGGGTCGGCGCCCGGCTGCGGCGCGTCCAGGCCGAGCGAGCGGTCCGCCCATTGATTCGTGCCCGACGTCGTCTGCGTGAGCACCGCGACGTCGTTGCTCGCCGTGCGATACGCGATAGCCCCGATCGTACCGTTACTCGTGCCGTGGGGTCCCCCGAGCATCGTCGACTTGTTCACCACCGAACTCAAGGACTGCGCGTTCCACGGCAGCGGGCCCGTGCCGTTGTTGAGGAACTCATAGAGCGGAAGGCCCGACGGACCCGTGCTCGCCGATGGACCAGTCGCACCGCCGATGTGGGCGCCGACGCTGACGAGCCCCGCGCCGAGCATCGCGCCAACGAGGGCGAGACGTGCCAGGCGCGTGCGACTACGTGCAGCGAGGGTCGTCCGTCGTCTTGTGATGCAGCCAAGTCTACGGGTGAGGTCTCGCTGGATTCCGGCGCCCCCGATCGACGGGCCTCGCTAGGCGATGCGTGCGGCGACCGTGGTCACCCTCGACGCGGGGCTTCGTCGACCGGCCACGATGTAGCGAACGACAACGTGGTAGGCGACGCCCGCGCTGAGCCGTCGGATGATGAGTGACGCGCCGCGTTTGGTGGCCACCGCCCAGTTCCGTCCGCCGTTGAGCGAATACTGGAACGCGCTGACCGCGGGCGCGGTGGGTTGCGCGATGAACAACTGGGCGCCGCCGCTGAGTGCCACCACTCGCGTGATCGTCGGCGCACGCAGTGCCGTGAGTGTCGGCGTGACGGTGATCACGGAATTGAGCAGTGTCGCACTCTCGTAGGTGACCGTCACCGTGAGAGGCCCGGGAAGCGAGTTCGAGACGCGTGCCGAGCCCGAACCGCTCGCGTCAGTCGTGACCGCGTAGGACGCGCTGCCTGTACCGGTCTGACTCGAAGGGTCGGCGTTGAAGCGCACCACGCCGCCCGGTGCGCTCGCGGTGAGGGTCACCGACGCGTTCGCCACGGGTCCGCCGTCTTGGTTGCGCAACGCGAACGAGACGGTCGCGTTGGCGTTCGCGCGTACCCGGTTCGTCGACACCGTCGCCGTGCTCGCGCCCGCGTCAAAGGCGATGGGGCAGAGTCCACTGAGGAAGGTCGTGGCGTTCGGGCTGCCGAGACCCGACGCCATGTCGTAGCCCGGTCCGGCGTTGTAGACGCCGACGCCGAAGATGTCGTTGTTACCTCGGGTGACGTCGTTGAAGCCGGTCGTGGCCATGGCGTAGAGCGCGGGGTTGATCAACCCGAGGCGACTGACCCCGCACTGTTGGGTGCCGACCGCCACGAGGGCGCTCACGAGCGGCGCACCGATCGACGTGCCGCCGATGCTCGACCACCCCGAACCGCAGTTCGTGCCGCAGTCGACCACGCCGGTACCGGTGAAGTACTGGATGAACCCGGTCGACGGATCGCCCATGACCGAGAGGTCCGGCACGAGTCGCATCGGCTCGCCGGGGGCGATCCCCGGGGCGTTCTGCCACGCGGGCCGTGACCAGATGGTCGAGATTCCACCGCCACCAGCGCCGCCGCCACTGCCGACCCCGGAGTTCCAGACGGACTCACGGAGCGGTGCGATGTTGGTAACACTCAGGCCCCCGACCCCGGTGACCAGGGGCTGGGAGGCAGGATCGTCGACCGCGGGCGCGTTGGTGGTGATGCCGTTGCAGTCCGAGGAGCCGTTGTCACCCGACGCGGCCACGACGGTCTGACCCTGGGCCGCCATCTGCTCGAAGATCGCCTGTTCGGCGTTGACGGCCCCGTTGGGGTCCTGCTCGCAAGTCCCCCAGGACGTCGTGACGACTGACGCGGTGTTGTCGTCCGCGATCCGCTGGTACGCGTCGACGGGACCGGCGGAGTTGTTCGGTGCCGCGTAGACCGCGATGGTCGCGCCGGGGGCGAGCGCCGTCGCCTCTTCAACGTCGAGTGTCGCCTCGTCGCTGTAGGCCCCGGTGGCGCCACCGTCGACCTTGACGTTGTCGATCGTCGGCGTGAGTCCGTAACACGCGTCGTAGGTCGCGAGGTCGCTCGGGCTGTAACTACCGAGCTCGTAGACCGCAATTGTCGCGCCAGCGCCGGTGAAGCCATTCGCCCACGCCGAGTCGAGTCCGTAGAGCCGGGCCTGCTGCTGGATGCTGTAGCCCCCGAGCCCGTTCGGGGTCGTCGCCGTGGGGGACTGGCCGCCCGTCGCGCTCGCGCACGTCGTCGGCGTGGCCACGTGGTTCGTGACGCGAGTGGACAGGGCGAGGGCGTGCGGGGTCACCACGGTTGAGAGACCGGCCACGGCGCGCACGTCGTGGGCGATTGGTGTGGGCAGTGTCGCCGGGGTGACGAACTGGGCGGCGAGATGCGTGGGGGTGCGCACCGTCGCAACCGACGCTGAGAAAGCCCGGGCGATGTCGGTCGTCGAACCGCTGACCGGCAGGATGATCCGACCGCGACTCAGTGCGCCGACGTGCAAGTGGAAGGAGGTGAAGTAGCGGCGTACCGCGGCGACTACGTCGGCGCGCGCGCCGAAGCGCGCCGCGAACTGGGCGGTGGTGAGGAAGTGCCGGTACTGCGGCGAGGCGGGGTTCGTCAGTCCCGCGAGGAACGCCGTGAGGGCCGCGTGGTCCGGTTCGGCGAGCGCGACGTCAAAGGAGGTGGTGATCGGACGCGCGACGCTCGAGTACGTGGCGGGGATCGCGACGGGTTGCGCGACGACCACGCGGGCTTGGGCGCCTCCGGCGCTCGCGAGTGGTACGAGTCCGACGACGACCGCGGCCGCGAACGCGACAGCCGCCGCGAGGCGAGGGGATCGGAAGTTCACGGTGCCAGCCTAGAAAACGTGTGGCACGTGTGGCGCGCAGCCGTTCAACTTTCGTCGGTGACGACGAACCCCGCCGCGGCGTAGCGTTTGCGCAGGTCACCGCATTCGGCGCAGATCGACGGCGGGACGATGCCGAAACGCATTAATTGACCAAAAATCGCACAACCGACGCAGTAGCCGAAGAACCCCTCGAGTGACGCGGCGCCGATCAACGGCACCAGGATCCAGCGCGCGACGGACCAACTCGCGCTCAACCACACCGCGATCGTGACGAGCGTGAGCACGGCGCCGATTCCCTGGGCGAAGCGTTTGGGTGGACCGGGCACCTCGCGTCGCCAGGACGACAGTCGAGGTCCGGCGACACGCGTCGCGAACTGGCCGAGTGGTGAGAGCGTCGGTCCCGTGAGCACGCGCGCGAGAAAACCGTAGGCGAGCGGGACCATCATCCAGCGCACGTCTCCGACCAGGGCGACGAGCGCCATGGCGACCACGCCGAGGGCGACCGTGCGCGCCGCGGCGTCGTTGACGGGGTTCGGGAACGAGAGCAGCCGTTTCATCCAACAAATCCTAGTGGAATAGTCAACAATTCGCTACTCACGCACCGAGTGCGAGGTGTACCGTTGTCGCCGCCCCGATGGCGACGATGAGCCAACGGACGGTGCCGGGCTGGAGCCGACGGATGACCACGGTGCCCAACCATCCGCCGACCAAGGTGCCGATCAGGATCATGTAGATGGCCTCTTGGGCGAGGTGACCGCGCACGAGGAAGACGACCGCGGCCACCACGTTGATGATCAACGACAGGAGATTGCGCAGCCCCTGCAGCTCACCGAGTTCGAGTGGCAGAGCGACGGCCATGATGGCGAGCAGCACGATACCGAGGCCCGCGCCGAAGTAGCCCCCGTAGATCGAGGCGAAGAAGACCCCGATGAAGAGGACTCGCCGACGTGACGGGTGGTGGTGGTCGAGGTGGGCGAGCCGCGCGGTGATCCGTGGCGAGAGGGCGTAGACGACGGTGGCGACACCGATCAGCCACGGGACGACGGTTTCGAAGGCTTTGGGCGAGCCGAGCAGCAGCAGGGCCGTGCCGACGATAGTGCCCGCGAGGCAGATCGGCGCTAGGGAGGCGATGATGGTCGAGTGACGACGGATCTCGTGGCGAAATCCCCGGATACCGCCGAAGTAGCTCGGCACCACGCCGACGGTGGACGAGACGTTCGCTTGCAGTGCTCCCACGCCCATCGCGAGCATGGTCGGGAAGGTGATGAAGGTGCCGCCGCCGGCGATGCCGTTCGCCACCCCCGCGGCCACGCCGGCGATGAGATAGATCACGAGTCGCCACGGCAGCGCGAGGGAGACCGAGACCATTGTCACTACTCTACGAAGGTGCTCCACGTGCGATTTCAGACCGTGCCATCGAATACCGTGGTTGGCATTGTGCGTGCCCTACCGTTAGCGACGTGTACCTCATGACCGGCGAGCTGATCGTCCCGCGCGACGCGCCGAGCGACTTGATCCGCGCGGCCGGTGGCATCATCATGCGCGTCACCGCGGCCGGTCGCACCGAGATTGCCTGTATCTACCGCGAGTCGCGCGGCGACTGGACGTTCCCCAAGGGCAAGCTGGACGCCGGTGAGACCTTCGAACAGGCGGCGCTTCGCGAGGTGCTCGAGGAGACCGCGATGCGCTGTCGGGTAGTGCGCTTCATTGGCACGACCAACTACACCCACCGTAAGGGCCGACCCAAGATCGTCGCGTACTACCTCATGGTCGTCGACGGCGGGGACTTCGAGCCCAACGACGAGGTCGACGACCTCGTCTGGCTGCCGATGGACCGCGTCCGCGAGCACCTCACGTGGGACCGCGATCAGGAGTTGTTCGACATCGCCATCACCCTGCCCGAGATCCACTCGCTGGCGTCGTGACCGACTCGGGTCGCGGCGAGCTCGTTACGGGATGATCGTCGGCACCTGGCTGTAGACGCCGAGCCAGCGTTTGGTGAGTGAGGCCATCGTGCCGTTGGCGCGCAGCGTCGCCAGGGCCAGGTCGACGCAGCCCACGAGCGGGTTGCCCTTTTGGAACAAGAGCGCGTAGTGGTCGCTGGTCGAGGGGAACTGACCGACCACGGTGGCAAAAGGGTTGCCGTTCGAGTCGACGAGTTGGGACGTGGTCATGTAGTGACCCGTCGGGGTGTCGATCACGAGCGCGTCGATCACGCCGCCCTCGAGGGCCGCGACGAGCGCCGCCAACGTCGCGTACGACTGGGTCTTGGTGTGCGGATGGATGTAGCGCGTGATGTAGGCGAGCCCGGGAGTGCCGACCAGGTCACCGTAGCGGTAGGTGCGCAACTGGCGAGGGGTGTGGTTCGTGACGATGGGGTTGTCCTTCAAGGCGACGATCGCCTGGTGGACGTCGTAGTAGGAGGTCGAAAAGCTCACCGCCTTGGACCGCGCGGCGGTGTAGGTGATCTCGTTCGCGTCGAAGTCGAACGGCTTCTTGCCCGCGAGGTAGCTCGTCGCGTAGGGCTGGATGACCCACGTGATGTCGCGTCGCGCGACCCCCAGCTGACCAGCGATCGCGTAGACGACGCCGGCCTCGTAGCCCTGGCCGTTGGCGGGGTGGTTCTGGACGTACCACGGCGAGGAGACCGGGTTGTCGGTGGCCACGGTGAGGTGGCCACGTACGTGCTCGAGCGAGGGCAACTCGGTGCGACACGTGGCCAGTCTCGACGTGTAGGAGGTGGCCGCCCCCGTCGGCGTCGCGAGAGCCCCACCGAGGGCGACAATCATCGCGACAGCGAGTAGCCGAGGCGCGATTCGTCCGTGAAACGACGAATTGCGTTGACGGTGCATGGTTAGTCGATTGTACTTCGCGTCGGTATTTGGCGACCGTCACCGGCGATGGTCCACGCGGGTTCGCTGCGCCTCGTCGGGACCTACGTTGTAGGATGGAAGGACTTGGAGAGGTGGGTGAGTTCGGTTTAAACCACATTCCTGCTAAGAATGCGGCCTGTTAACGCGGGCCCGAGGGTTCGAATCCCTCCCTCTCCGCCACCGACACCGAGCGCCTAGCGCTCGGTGTCGCTATGTGAGGAGACAGGGTGCGGTACTTCATCGAGACGCTGGGGTGCCCGAAGAATCATGTCGACTCCGAGAAGTTGGCGGGGTTGCTCGTCACCCAGGGCTACGAGCCCACCACCCGGATCGACGAGGCGGACCTCGTCGTCGCGAACACCTGCGCCTTTATCGAGGCGGCCCGTGAGGAGTCCGTCGAGACCGTGCTCGAGCTGGCCGAGCGTAAGCGTGACTCGGCGCGCCTCGTCGTGACGGGCTGCATGGCCGAGCGCTACGGCGCCGAGTTGGCGGCCGCCCTGCCCGAGGTCGACCTCGTCGCCGGCTTCGGCCAGAGCCTGATCGCGACACCGGCGTCGACACCGGTCACCCTCCAGCGTCGTCCGACGTCGGACTTCGACCTGCTCAACCTGCCCCGTCCACGCGCGAGCGCGCCCTGGGCCTACGTGAAGATTGCCGAGGGTTGTGACCGGCGCTGCGGCTTCTGCGCCATTCCGACCTTCCGCGGCGACCAACGTTCGCGTTCGACCGAGGAGATCCTCGCAGAGGCCCGCGACCTTGTCGCGGGCGGCGTGCGCGAACTCGTGCTCATCGCCCAGGACCTCGCCAGTTGGGGCCACGACCGCCGTCGCGCCGGCCGGGGCGAGCCCGTCGAGGCCCTCGACGGCGGCGACCCGCAACCGCTCATCGCGCTGACCCGCGCCCTCTCGGCCGAGGTCGAGCGCGTGCGACTGCTCTACCTCTACCCCTCGGGACTCACGCCGGGACTCATCGAGGCCATCGTCGACACGGGCGTGCCGTACTTCGACCTCTCGCTGCAGCACTCGTCACGGCCGCTGCTGCGCGCGATGCGTCGCTGGGGAGACGGGTCGAGGTTCCTCGACCGGATCGCCGCGATCCGCGCCCTCGCTCCCGAGGCGACCTTCCGCTCGTCGTTCATCCTGGGTTACCCCGGCGAGACCGAGGACGACCAGCGCGACCTCGTGGCCTTCATCGAGGCCGCCCAACTGGACTGGGCGGGCTTCTTCACCTTCTCGCCCGAGGAGGGCACGGTCGCAGGGACCCTCGGTGACCAGGTCCCCCACGAGCTGGCCCTCGAGCGGCTGCGCGAGGTGAGCGAGATCCAAGACGCCATCACCGCCCGACGGCGAGACGAGATGGTCGGCACACGACAGCGCCTGCTCGTCGATTCGCCCGGCGTCGCGCGCAGTGCACACGAGTGCCCCGAGATTGATGGCATTGTGATAGTGGACCCATCAATCGCGGTGGGTACGTTGTTCGACGGCGTGGTCGTCGCGAGCCGCGGGACGGACTTGGAGGCGGTGCCGGCATGACCACCGGGCAACGAACGTACGGCGAGACCGCGCTGCTCACACCGGCGAACATGATGACGGCGTTCCGGCTGCTGGTGGCCCCGGTCTTCATCTACCTCATCGTCGTGCACCGGATCTCGTGGTGGACGACGGTCGTCGGCTTCCTCGCGGCGGCCTCGGACTACTTCGACGGCATCGTCGCGCGTCGACACGGCACGACGCGCTCGGGTGCGTTCCTCGACCCCCTGGCCGACAAGGTGCTCGTGCTCGGCGCGCTGTACGCGCTGATCCTCGCGCGCCCCCATGGCCTGACCTCGTTCCTCGCGCCCGCCGTGATCATCACGGTGCGCGAGGTGTGGATGAGCTTCTACCGCTCGCGCGCGGCCCGTCGGGGCATCTCGATCCCGGCGAGCAAGCTCGCCAAGTGGAAGACCTTCATCCAGGACTGGGCAATCGCCTTTTGCGTCTTGCCCGTGACCGCCCCCTACCCGATCATCGGTGAGGTGACGATCTGGGTGGCGTCCGCCATGACGATCTACACCGGGTGGCAGTACTACGTCGACGGTCGGCGACTGGGGAACCGTGCGCGTTGAGGTCGTCGCCGTCGGTACCGAGTTGTTGCTCGGCCAGATCGCCGATACGAACTCGCAGTGGCTCGGCGAGCAACTG
The DNA here is from genome assembly GCA_021777285.1 of Actinomycetes bacterium. Next base: position 2,362 of record JAJYDR010000048.1, on the reverse strand, counting down.
GCTGCGAACGGCGTCGCCTCGCACTTCCACCAGCACGTCGGTGACAACCACGAGCGCATCGTGCTCGCGATCCGTACCGCGCTGACGCGAAGCGATGCGGTGATCGTGAGTGGCGGCCTCGGCCCAACCCAGGACGACATCACCCGTGCGGCCATCGCCGAAGTGATGAACGTCCCACTCGAGCGGGACCCGGCGCTGGTGGCGACGATTCGGGGGTTCTTCGAGACTCGCGGACGCACGATGCCCGACAACAATCTCCTGCAGGCCGACGTGCCCGCGGGGGCCACCATCATCGCCCAGTCCCGCGGCACGGCGCCGGGGTTGATCTGTCCCGTCGGCCAGAAGGTCATCTACGCCGTGCCCGGCGTGCCCTACGAGATGACCGACATGTTCGAGCGCGCCATCCTGCCCGACCTGCTCGCACGCCAGTCGGCGACGGGTGAACGGTCCACGATTGCGAGCCGCGTGCTTCGCACCTGGGGCGCGAGCGAGTCGGCCCTGGCCGAGGCGGTGGCCTCACGCTTCAGCGCGCTCGTCGACGACGACCGCGTCACCATCGCCTTCCTCGCCTCGGGTATCGAGGGCATCAAGGTTCGCATCACCGCGCGCGGCGCGGACGGTGCGCACGCCACGTCCCTGCTCAACGACGAGGAGGCACGGGTTCGTGCACTGATCACGTCGACCCTGGGCGACATCGTCTTCGGCGTCGACGACGAGACGATGGAAGACGCCGTCGCGACGCGGCTCCTCGCGCGCGGGGCGACCCTCGCGGTCGCCGAGTCGGTCACCGGCGGGCTCATCGCGAGTCGGCTCGTCAACGTGGCCGGTGCGTCGACGTGGTTCCGTGGCGGTGTGGTGAGCTACGCCTCCGAGGTCAAGTTCGACCTGCTCGGCGTGGCGCGCGGCCCGGTCGTGAGTCCCGAGGCCGCGGTCGCCATGGCCCGAGGCGTCGCGGGACTGCTCGGCGCGGACGTCGGGCTGAGTGTCACCGGGGTAGCCGGTCCCGAGGAGCAGGACGGCCAGCCAGCCGGCACCGTCTTCGTTGGACTATCCATCGACGGCCACGTCAAGCACGTGGCTCTACGACTGCCCGGTGACCGACCCCGCGTGCGTGCCTACAGCGCGATCAGCGCGCTCGACGCGCTTCGCCGTGAGCTCGATCGGTTGGTCGTCACGTAGTCTCGGGGAGAACCCGGGAGGCACTGATGTCATCGTTGGAGATCCGAACCGAACCGTCCGCCATGGGCATGGACGCCACACGACTCGAGCGAATCCGCGACCATTTCGACCGCTACGTCGCCGACGGCCGTCTGAGCGGCTGGCTCGTCAGTGTGGCGCGGGCCGGTGAGCTCGTCTGGACGGGTTCGGGTGGCTACCGCGACCGCGAAGCCCAGCTGGCGGTCACCGACGACACCCTGTGGCGGATCTACTCGATGACCAAGCCCCTGACGACGCTCGGGGCGATGATGCTTTACGAGGAGGGTCGCTTCGACCTGAACGACGACGTCGGACGGTGGATCGACGCACTCGCGGAGCCCCAGGTCTACGTCTCGGGCACGGCGGCCGCGCCCGTGACGGTGCCCGCGACCAGCCCCGTGCGGGTCCACCACCTCCTCAGCCACATGAGCGGACTGACCTACGGCTTCAACTACCTGCACCCGGTCGACGCCATCTACCGGGCCAAGGGGTACGACTTTGGCTGGGCCAAGGGCGCCGACCTCGCCCGGGCAGTGGACGACTGGTGCACGAGCCCGCTGCTCTTCCAGCCGGGGAGCCGGTGGAACTACTCGGTCGCGACCGACGTGCTCGGCCGGCTCATCGAGATCTGGAGCGGACAGACCCTCGACGTGTTCTTTCGCGAACGCATCATCGAGCCCCTCGGGCTTGTTGACACGGACTGGTACTGCCCCGAGGAAAAGCATGACCGGTTGGCGATGCTCTACGTACCCGTCGGGGGGACCTTCGCGCCCGTCGCGGACCTCGCGCGCGCGGCGACGCATCCACCCCAGCTCTATAGCGGTGGCGGCGGGCTGGTGTCGAGCGCGGCGGACTACCAGCGCTTCATGACGATGATCCTTCGCGGAGGCGAGCTTGACGGTGTGCGACTCCTCTCGAACCGCACGGTGTCGCTCATGACCGAGAACCACCTGCCCGATGACGTCGACCTCGCAGGGTTCGCCACGGACTCGTTCTCCGAGACGGACTACGCGGGGGTCGGCTTCGGGCTCGGCTTCTCGGTGATGCTCGACCGTCGGGCGAACAAGAGCCTGGTCTCCGAGGGCACGGTCGCCTGGGGAGGCGCAGCGTCGACCGCCTTCTGGATCGATCCGGTCGAGGAGTTGACCGTTGGGTTCTACACCCA
>JAJYDR010000047.1 GCA_021777285.1 Actinomycetes bacterium | reverse complement strand
GAGTCGATTCGGCATCTGGATTCACGCGGGGCCAACGCTATTCGCCCGTTTGCGAGACGGGTAAGACAGCGTCGGTCACGATAGTTACTGGATGCGAAGAGACGAAAAAGAGCCCGTCGCGTAAGACGGCGTTGCGCGACGTCTGAGCGATCGAGCGCTCAAGGAGTTGTGGCTACCGACCGACGCGCAGTTGCATCAGCCCCGGCGTCACGAAGTCGAGCTCGTTCAAGAGACTCTTCGCCGCGTTGATCAAGATTTCGTTTCCGGCGAAGACGCCGTCGACCACGGGCGTGGTGACCAGTGGAATGGAGACATCACCCGCGTGAACCAATTTGAGGGCGCTGAAGACTGGCTTGAGGTGCTGTGCCGATCGAGTTCCCATGACTGCGCCGCCATAGCTGACGATGCCAGCGGGCTTGTAGCGCCACTCGTTGTGTAGGTAGTCGATCGCGTTCTTCGTCGCGGCGTTGAAGCTGTGGTTGTACTCGGGCACGACGAAGACGTAAGCGTCGCCCCGCGACACGATGGCCGACCATCGTTTGGTGTGTTCGAACTCGTAGTTGCCCTGGTTCGGGTGATTCGGTTCATTGAAGATCGGCAGGTTCACCTCGGCGAGATCGACGAGTTCCACGTCGAATCGGCCATCGGCGACGGCGAGGTTGTAGAACCACGTGGCGATTGGCGCACCAGCTCTCCCCGGTCGAGTTGACCCGATGATCACTTCGAGAACTGGCCTAGTCATATCGAGACGAACTTTCTGGTTGTGAGTCCAATGTTGGCACTGCCGATCGTTGGGCCGCGAGACCACGATTCGGCAAAAACACTGCCGGGATGAACGCCAACAGCGAGATGGCGAATGACCACCAGAACGAATGGGCGAACGCCACCGCCACCGCTTGGAGCTGGCTGATGTTCGCATGAATCTTACCGGCGTGCAGCGCCAGACCAACCGCTGGGAGTCGTTGGGTGATCTGGGTCTGGAGCACGACGGCGAAAACGGCCACACCGAGTGAGCCGCCGAACTGGCGCAGTATGTTCGTCGCCGACGTCGCCTTGGGCACGTCGTCATGGGTGAGGTTGTAGTACGAGGCCGCGAATGTGGGCATCATCGTCGCGCCCATGCCGAGGTCTCGGATGAACAACGCGATGCCGAGCAGCCAGTAGGTTGAGGTCGCGGTGACTTGGGCGTAGAGAATCGTGCCAAGGGCGAGGACGACGACCCCGTAGGGCACCACCGATCGCGGCCCGTGGCGGTCGGCCATGAGCCCACCGGCGCGCATGGACATCGCCGCGCCCAGGCCCTGGGGAGCCATCATGAGTCCCGCGAGCCAGGCCGAGTCACCGCGCACGATCTGGTAATAGAGCGAGAGCGGGAACATCGTCCCATATAACGTTGCGCCGACCAGGAAGATCCCCGTAGACGCGAGCGAGAATGTCCGATTGCGAAAGAGCCTCATATCGATGAGGGGTTCGTGCGCTCGAAGGGAGTGTACGACGAAGAGCGCGCTCAAGACGAGACCTATGGCGAGGCTGTCGTACACCGCGGCGCCGTGGAAGCCGCCGCGACTGCCGACCTCGGCGAGGCCGTAGACGATGAACGCGAGACCCAGAGACAAGAGCATGAAGCCGAGCAGGTCGAATCGGTGTCCCCGATCACCCGACGAGACGGCAGGAATCGTCGAGCGAGCACGAGTGCGACGAGACCGATCGGCACGTTGACGAAGAAGATCCAGCGCCACGAAGTGTTCGAGATGATGACACCACCGATCACGGGTCCGAGGACCGGCCCGAGCAACTGGGGGACACCGATCATCCCCATCACCTGACCCATACGTTGGGGTCTCGCGGTACGCGCCATGATCGTTTGGCCGACGGGCAGGATCATCCCGCACCGAGTCGCTGCAGGACACGGAAGAGGATCAAGCTGGTCGCCGACCATGCGAGGCCGCTCATCGCGGATCCGGTTATGGAGAAGCCGAACGAGATCATGTACACAGTCTTGGCACCGATGCGGTGGATGGCCCAGCCCGAGACCGGGATCACGACGGCGAGGGCGAGCAGATAGCCGGTCGTGACCCACTGGATCGTCGAGACGCACACCCGGAAATCGTGGCTGAGCGTGCGCAGCGCCACGGCGACGATGGTGGTGGTGTCGAGGATCGACATGATTACGCCGAGGACGATCGCCACGCCCACCTGAAGGATTTCGGGTTCCAGGCGTGCCGGTTCCGACACCACTCCACCTTCTCGGGGACCAATGTTTTCACGGGAACACCACCCGGCGTGACCGATGAACCCGACCGGATCATGAACACTGGTGCGACGTGAAATTGTCAAGGTCAGTGAGCGGTGTGGGGCGATAGGATTCATATGTGGCAAAACAAAGTCGGTCGATTCCCGTCATGAAGGCGGTGATCGACGAAGTCGTTTCTCGTCTATGGAATGGAGACGAGTCACTGATACGGATACCGGAAATCTGCGACGCGACTGGTGTGAATTACGGCTCTGTGTATCACCACTTTGGATCTCGCGAAGGCGTGATTGATGCGGCGTATAACCAGTTGTTCAGGGATTTGGTGCAGCGCGACATCGATGAATTGTCGAACGTGAGTCGGCAGTCGGCGGACATTGACGAGTTCCTGATCCGCATCCAGCCATTGATCGGGCTGTTGTCGGCCGGCGAGGACCGTCGGCGGAGCCGAGCAATGCGGGCGCGCATCGTAGCGGCGGCGCTCACGAGGCCGGAGCTCGCCGCGTTGATCGGGGCCACCGAGTCACGGCTCACCACTGAGTTGTGTGACGTGATGTCGATGGGACAAGACCGCGGATTCGTTCGCAAGGATGTATCGGCGTGGTCCCTCGCCGTGCTGATCCAGGCGGTGGTGTTTGGGCGCGTCCTCGATGACATCACGACGTCGCCCGTCGAGCAGGAGGATTGGGACTTCACCATGAACACGCTCTTCCGGTCGGCGATGCTGAATGGCGACGCGCAGGATTCGTAACGCGTGCCAGACTTACGTTGTGTCGATCACTCGTGTCGTGACTGCGCTCGCAGTGGCCATCGGACTCGGGTGGACGGTCGTGCGTGCGACGGCCACGTCGGAGTCGGCGCCCAGTGCCGCGTCGTGCTCAGCGGCGGCGCTGAGCGCCCCGGTGTCGCATCTGGCGTCCACGGGTGGGGTCAACGCCTACGGCTGTGAAGGGTCTTGGGCGTACCTGTGGGCGACGATCACGGTGGGACCGAACCGAATCGGCGTGACCGAGTTGATGCGCTTTGACCCCTCGACAAACGCGTGGCACTTCGCATCGCGCGCTCGGTACTGTCACCCCGGCGTGCTGCCCGCCGTCGTCTATCGGCGAGCCTGCTTCTCGAACTGACGTCCACGGGCGCCAGGGCCAATCACCTACGCTACGTACTCGTGCGTCATCGCGGACTCGGCTCGTTGGCGTGGGCGTCGACCCAGGACCTCTTCGATCAGCGCACGGCCTTCGGTCGGTTGGCACTGGTGCACGTGGCGATGATGGCGGGTGACACGTTCGTGACCGTCTCATTGGCCGGATCACTCTTCTTCTCGGTCTCACCGACCGAGGCCAAAGGCAAGGTGCTCGCGTACTTGCTCATCACGATCGCCCCCTTCGCAGTGGTCTCGCCACTGCTCGGGCCACTGATCGACCGCTCGCCGAACGGGCGCCGACTACTGGTGGCGCTGTCGGCCGGTGCTCGCGCGATCCTCTGTTGGACGATGAGCCAGCATTTGAACTCGTTGTGGCTCTACCCCGAAGCATTTCTGGTCTTGATCTCCTCGAAGCTCTACGTGGTCACCCGCGGGACGCTCGTGCCCGAGATGGCTCGTACCGACCAGTTCAGCGAGCACCGCTCATCGGTCGGCAACGCCGGGTGGCCGACGGACGCTGGCGGGGAGGTCGCCGGCTTCGCCGGCTTCAACGCGCAGTTGACGTTGCTCGGGACCATCGCGGGGCTGATCGCGGGCGTCGTTGCCGCGGGACTCTTGAAGGGGATAGGTGCCCCGTCGGTGCTCGTCGCGGCCTCAATCGTCTACGTGGGGGCGACCGTGGTGAGTACGAGGCTCCAGCGGCCCGCTCGCGTCGTGCGCGACGAGTTCACCCAGATGACTCAAGCCGAGCGGGACCGCCACGCGCTTAACCCACTCGGTGACGTGGAGGTCTCCTGGGGACTTGGCGCCGCCGCGTTGATGCGTTTCACCATCGGGTTCGCCACGTTCCTACTCGCCTTTGGCTTACGTCGGGCGCACGCGGGACTGGGGTGGTTCGCGTTCGCGCTCGCCATGAGCGCGGTCGGCGCGCTCGTGGGCTTGGGTTTGGTCACCCGTGCGCGCAACGCCGTGCGCGAATCGACCCTGCTCGCGAGTGCACTGCTCGCGACCGCGCTGGGCGCGGCGGTCGCGAGTAACTATCCCTCCTTCGTTGGCCAGGCGATCGTGGCGGGCTGGTTCGGCCTCTGCGCCGCGGTCGCCCAGCCGAGTTTCGATGCCATCACCCAGCGCCACGTCCCACCCGGTGCCCAGGGGCGCACCTTCGCGCGCTTCGCGGTGCGTCAGCAGTTGGCCTGGGTGATCGGAGCCGTGATCCCAGTGGGGATTTCGCTCGCCTTCGAATCGGGCGACCGGTTCCTCGCCGTCATCACCGCCGTGGGGGCCATCCTCTACGGCGTGGGGCGTCGGTACGCCAGCCGCTGACGCGACTCGCTGATGTGCTGTACTAGGCCATGGCACAACCTGAAGCAATGGCCGACGAGGTGGCCGATGCGGCACCCCACGTCGTCGTCGTCGGTGGCGGATTCGCGGGGATCGCCGTCGGACGGGGGCTCGCGAATTCGTCCGTTCGCGTCACGATCATCGACAAGCACAATTTCCACACGTTCCTGCCTCTGCTCTACCAGGTCGCCACGGCGGGACTCGAGCCCGCGGATGTGGCGTACCCGATCCGCACGATCTTTGGTGGCGCACCCAACATCCGCTTCCGACACGGGCGTGTGCGCCAGGTCGATCACGCGGCCAACGCCGTGGTACTCGATGACGGTTCTCGACTGGACTACGACCACCTGGTCATCGCCACCGGTGCGACGGCGGCCTACTTCGGGATTCCCGGCGCCTCGCAGTACGCGATGCCGCTCTACTCGCTCGCCGACGCTCGCCGTCTTCGCAACCGGTTGCTGCTCGCGCTCGAGGACGCTGACGTGCGGGCCGAACGCGAATCCGTGTCGCTCACGTTCGTCGTGGTCGGCGGTGGACCGACAGGCGTCGAGACGGCCGGGGCGCTCGCGGAGTTGATCGCCATCGCGTTGCGTCGCGACGGGTTGCGGCTCGACGCGAAACGTGTTCGCGTGGTGTTGGTCGACCTCGCCGATCGACTGCTCACCGCGTTCCCCGAGTCCGCGAGCCGCTACGCCGCTCGGGAGCTGGCCGAACTCGGCGTCGAGGTCCAGTTCGGCCGTTCGGTCGTCGCCGTCGAGGAGGGGGCGATTCGGTTCGCCGACGGCGAGCGGCTCGAGACCGCGGCGGTCATCTGGGCCGCCGGGGTCACCGCGAGCGGGACGCTCGTCCACGGACTGACGGTGGCGGCCGGACCCGGTGGACGAGCGGGCGTGGGCGCCGACCTGCGCTGCACGACGAGTGAGAACGTCTGGGCGGTCGGTGACGCGGCCGCCATACCGAGCACCGATGGGTCGTTCTGTCCGCAGTTGGCGCCCGTCGCCATCCAGTCGGGGCGCCACTGCGCCACCCAGATCCTGCGGGTCACACGGGGCGAGCCGACGACGGCGTTCGTCTATCGCAATAAGGGCATCATGGCGACCATCGGCCGACGGGCCGCGGTTGCGAAGTTACCCCGAGGCGGCGTGATCCGTGGGACGCTCGGTTGGCTGGCGTGGCTCGGCCTGCACCTGTTCTATCTGGTTGGTTTCAGGAACCGGCTCCGTGTGTTGATCAACTGGACGTGGCGATACTTCGACTGGCCATCGGGCCCCCGGCTCATCGTCGCCGACGCCGAGACCGCCGAGTGAGCTAGCCCAGCCGCTCCTCGAGGTCGTCGACCTGTTCGAGCAATGCGGCGGGCAGCCGGTCGCCGAACTGGGCGAAGTGCTGGCGGATCAGCGGGACTTCGTTACGCCACTCGTCGTGGTTGACGGCGAACAGTAGCGAGAGGTCGGCCTCGGGCAAGTTGAGCCCGTCGACGTTGAGCGCGCCCGGTGCCGGTACATAGCCAATGGGTGTCTCGACGGCTTGGCCCCGTCCGGCGCTTCGCTCGAACACCCACTCGAGCACACGACTGTTCTCGCCGTAGCCGGGCCACAGCCAGTGCCCGTCGTCGGCCTTGCGGAACCAGTTGACGTAGAAGATCTTGGGCAGTGACGACTCGTCGAACCGGTCGGCGAACGTGAGCCAGTGCGCGAAGTAGTCGGCCATGTTGTACCCGCAGAACGGGAGCATCGCGAAGGGGTCGCGGCGCAGGTTCCCGACGGCCCCGGCGGCGGCGGCCGTCGTCTCGGAGGCCATGATGGAACCGAGGAACACGCCGTGAGCCCAGTCGCGAGATTCGAAGACGAGCGGCACGACGCTGGCGCGACGTCCACCGAAGAGAATCGCGTCAATCGGCACACCCGCGGGATCCTGCCACTCGGGGGCGATGGCGGGGTCCTGGTCGGCCGGAGCCGTGAATCGTGAGTTGGGGTGCGCGGCGGGCGTGCCCGACTCGGGTGTCCACGACTGGCCGCGCCAGTCGGTGAGGTGCGCGGGCGGTTCGCTCATCCCTTCCCACCAAACGTCGCCGTCGTCGGTCAAGGCGGTGTTGGTGAAGATGGTGTTCGCCTCGACGGAGTACATCGCGTTGGGGTTGGTCTCGTAGTTGGTGCCCGGCGCCACGCCAAAGAATCCCGCCTCGGGGTTGATCGCGTAGAGGCGCCCGTCGGGCCCCGGCTTCATCCAGCAGATGTCGTCGCCGATGGTCTCGACCTTCCAGCCCGGCAGGGTCGGGACCAGCATGGCCAGGTTCGTCTTGCCACAAGCGCTCGGGAAGGCACCGGTCACGTAGCGGGTCTCACCGGCCGGATTCGTCAGCTTCAAGATCAGCATGTGTTCGGCGAGCCAGCCGTCGTCACGCGCCATGACCGATGCGATGCGTAGAGCGAAGCACTTCTTTCCGAGCAGTGCGTTGCCGCCGTAGCCCGAGCCGTACGAGATGATCTCGCGGGTGTCGGGGAACTGGACGATGTACTTGTTGTCCGCGTCACAGGGCCACGGGACGTCGGCCTGCCCGTCGGCGAGTGGCATGCCGACCGAATGCAGGCACGGCACGAATGTGCCGTTGTCGCCGAGCACCTCGAGTGCGCCCGCGCCCATGCGGGTCATGATGCGCATCGAGACCGCAACGTAGGCCGAGTCGGTGATCTCGATGCCGATGTGGGCGATCTTTGAGCCGAGCGGTCCCATCGAGAATGGAACGACGTACATGGTGCGCCCGCGCATCGAGCCGGCGAACAGTCCGTCGAGCGTCGCGTGCATCTCATCGGGGTCGCGCCAGTTGTTGGTCGGGCCGGCGTCGGACTCGAGTCGCGAGCAGATGAAGGTCCGATCCTCGACGCGCGCCACGTCACCGGGGTCGGAGGTGGCGTAGTAACTGTGGGGCCGCTTGGCGTCAGAGAGCTTCGTGAACGTGCCGTTGTCTACGAGCAACTGACACAGTGCGTCGTATTCCTCGGCTGATCCGTCGCACCAGTGGATACGATCGGGTGTGGTGAGTGCGGCAACCTTTTCAACCCAGTCGATGAGTTGCTGGTTGCGGGTGGGGTACGACACGTGAGGCCCTCCGTTGTCTCTCCGTTGCCACTCGACAACGTCTCGGCGTCGTGAACGCGACTGACGGCCCACCCGGTGTCCCCCAAGGGGGACCCGTACGGCGCGAAGACGACATAGTGGAGCGTATCGCTGCGATAGTGGGTCGACGTAACATCCCCGCCGGCGAGGTCCACGTCGGTGACGACGCGGCTGTCCTGGCGCCCTTCGTCGGTCAGACACTGGTGAGCACGGACACCGCCGTGTGGGGCATCCATCTCGACGCGGCGCTCTTTCCGCTCGAGGACCTCGGCTTTAAGGCGGTCGCGGCCGCGGTCTCGGATCTCGCGGCGATGGGCGCTCGCGCCCGGGCAATCGTGGTCGCGGTCACTGCGCCGCCGGGAACCGATCTCGAGGAGTTGCACCGCGGCATCGCCGATGCTGCTAGTGCGACCGATTGTCCCATTGTGGGCGGGGATCTGAGCCTGGGTCGAGACGTAGCCGTCGCGGTGACGGTGCTCGGTGAGTGTCCTGGGAAGGGCGCCGTCTTGCGCCGAGGGGCCCGAGTGGGGGACACAATCCTGGTCACGGGACCTCTCGGCCGCTCCGCGGCCGGCCTGCGACTACGTCGAGCGGGGGCCGGACTCGACCATCCGCTGGTCATCGCGCATCGCCGCCCCTGGCCGCGGCTGGCCGAGGGTTTGGCCGCGCGCGGGGCGGGCGTGCACGCGATGATGGACCTGAGCGACGGGCTCGCGCTCGATCTGCACCGGTTGTGCGACGCGAGTGGCGTCGGTTTCGCCCTGGACGACGTACCCGTCGCCGACGGCGCGAGCGCCGATGAGGCGCTGAGCGGCGGTGAGGACTACGAACTGCTGATCGTGACGGACGATCCGGCGAGGCTGGCGTTGGTCCTGCACGGACGGGGGCTTCGCCCGCCACTCGCGATCGGACGGATCGTCACCAATCGCACGACGCGAACGTTACGGGGCGAGCACCTCGAGCGACGAGGCTGGCAGCACAGCCTTTGATCAGGCGTTCGTGACGCGACGGACCGGCTTGGTGACCTTGCCGGCGCGTAGGCAACCGGTGCACACGTTGAGGCGCTTGGGCGTTCCACCCACCAGGGCGCGCACGCGCTGGATGTTTGGGTTCCAGCGCCGCTTGGTGCGACGGTGCGAGTGGGAAACGTTCATGCCAAATGACGGCTTCTTGCCGCAAATCTCGCAGACTGACGCCATGGTGAACATTCTCCTTACGCAATCGCGGCGCCCGTGGCCGCGAGTGAAAACCGAAGAGCCATTGTAGCATCGCTAGCGATGACCTCCCGTACGAAACTGTCGGCGCAAGATCTGCGCGCCGCGATTACCACCTTCGCGGGACTGCTGCGTTCCCACAAGGACGTCATCAACCGCCTGAACGTGTTTCCGGTCCCCGACGGCGATACCGGGACCAATATGGCACTGACCGTGGAGTCGGTGGTGGACGCCTTCGGGCCCCTCGCCGACGACGCCTCCATGGACGAGGTGTGCACCGCCATCGCGCACGGGTCGCTCATGGGGGCGCGTGGCAACTCGGGGGTCATCCTGTCCCAGTTGCTGCGCGGCCTGGTCGAGAAGTTCAAGTCCGTGGCCGTGATCACACCCGCGTTGCTCGCCGAGTCGCTGAGTCACGCCGACGTGTTGGCGCGCCAGGCCGTCGTGCGCCCCGTGGAGGGCACGATCCTGTCCGTGGCGCGAGCGGCGGCCCAGGGGGCCAACGCCGCCACCACGTCACTGTCCAAGGTCGTTCGCGGCGCGCGGGACCGGGCGCGCGAGGCCCTGGCGCACACGCCCGAGCAGCTACCGGTGTTGAAACAGGCCGGCGTCGTCGACTCCGGCGGCACCGGACTGCTGCTCTTCTTTGACGCGCTGTGCCACGTCGTGAGCAATGACGCGTTGCCGGTGCCGCCGTCGGTCGACTCGCTCGACGTCCACGACGTCGCCGTCACGAACTCGACGTCCGTCGCGAGCGGGTCACCGCGCTACGAGGTCATGTACCTCCTCGCGGCCGAGGACGATCGGATGCACGCCTTTCGTGACGTGTGGTCGGGTCTCGGTGACTCCATCGTGATCGTGGGCGGCGACGGGCTCTACAACTGCCACATCCACACCGACGAGATCGGTCCGGCGATTGAGGCTGCCCTCGACGCGGGCCGACCGCGTGAGATTCGCGTGACGGACCTCGCCGAACAGGTCCTCGAGGAGCGCTGGGTGCGCGACGCAGCCACCGCCGCGATCGAAGCCGATGGCCCGGCACCCGCGACCGCCGTGGTCGCCGTGGTCGCGGGCGAGGGTGTCGGGCGGATCTTCCGCTCGCTCGGCGTGCGGGTCCTTGTCAGCGGGGGCCAGTCAATGAACCCCTCTACGGCCGACCTCGTCGAGGCGGTCCGGGTCGCGGGCTCGGACCAGGTGGTGGTGCTGCCCAACAACTCCAACATCGTGCCCGTGGCGAGTCAGGTCGATGCGCTCGTTGACGCGTCGGTCTCGGTCGTGCCCACGACGTCGATCGTCGGGGGATTCGCCGCACTGCTCGCCTACGATCCGAACGCCGACGGTGCGACCAACGTGCGTGCGATGACTGACGCCGCCGAGCACGTCAGGGCCGGCGAAATCACCCGCGCCGTGCGAAACGCCACGACCGACGCCGGTGAGGTCCACGAAGGCGACTGGATCGGCGTCGACGCCGACTCGGTCCGTTCGATCGCTGAGTCGGTCGAGGCCGCGAGCATCGCGCTCTTGGACTCGATGATCACCGGGGACCACGAACTGCTGACGATCATCGAAGGTGAGGGATCGAGCGCGGCGGTGACTCGTCAGATCACCGAGTTCGTGGGCGAGACCCACCCGTCGGTGGGCGTCGAGGTCCACCACGGCGGTCAACCTTTCTACCCCTACTTCTTCGGCCTCGAGTGAGCGAGTTGGCGCCGCGACGGCTGCGCCAACTCGGCGAGGTGCCTATCGAGCAACTACGTCACGTTGGCGACAAGCGGGCCGCGGCGTTGCGTTCGCTCGGACTCGGTAGCGTGCTCGACCTCATCACGCACTACCCGCGAAGGTACGTCGACCGCACTCGTCGCGTCGACGTCTCGGACCTGAGCGTGGGCGACGAGGCCGCCGTCTACGGCACCGTGAGCGCTGTCCGAGCGCGCCGAACGCGTCAGGGCCGTTCGATGGTCGAGATCACCGTGGCTGACGATGGCGAGACCCTCGACGTCGTGTTCTTCAACCAGGCGTGGCGGGCCAACCAACTGCCCGTTGGGACCCAGGCGCTCTTCTTCGGCAAGGTTGGTGACTACCGAGCGCGCCGCCAGATGGCCAATCCGGTGGTCGACGTGATCGTCGCCGCGACGGGCGACGAACGCGACGCCGGCCGCGTCGGCCGCGTGGTCCCGATCTACCCCGCATCCGGCAAGGCGGGGTTGACGAGTTGGGAGCTCGGCGGTTTCATCGAGGAGTCGTTGCGCCGCGCCGGTCCACTCCTCGACCCACTGCCGCACTGGGTGCTCGCCGAGTGGGGACTCGTCGCGCGCACCGACGCCTTCTGGGGGATCCACCTACCCGCCGCGCTCGAGGACGTGGAGCCGGCCCGTCGGCGACTGGCCTTTGACGAGTTCCTCCGCTTGCAGGTGTTGCTCGCGCTGCGCCGGCGCCGGTTGGAGCGCGAGTCGGCGGGCGTGGCCCACACCGTCACGGTCGACGACCTCGAACCCAATCCCGACGCGGTCGCGCCGTCGCTCGTGAACCAGTTCCTCGGCGGTCACCGTTACCGACTCACCGGTGCCCAGCGACGCGTGCTCGGTGAGATCGTCGCCGACCTGGCGTCGCCGGTGCCGATGCACCGGCTCTTGCAGGGTGACGTGGGCAGCGGTAAGACCATGGTGGCGTTGGCGACGATGCTGGTCGCCGTCGACGACGGCCAACAGGCCGCTCTGATGGTGCCCACCGAGGTGCTCGCCGAGCAGCACGTCGCCTCCATCCGCGCCGACCTGGCCGGACTGCGGGTGAGCGATCCGGGAGTGCTCGGCGGATCGCGACCGCTCGTGGTCCAACTGCTCAGTGGACGACTGCGCGCGAGCGAACGGCGCGACGCACTCGCGCGAATCGCGCGCGGTGAGGTCGACGTCGTCGTCGGCACGCACGCGTTACTTACCGAGGACGTCACGTTTCGCGCCCTGAGCGTGGTGGTAATCGACGAACAGCACCGCTTCGGGGTCGAGCAGCGCGCGATCCTGCGCGCCAAGGGGTCGAACCAGTCCGGGATCGACGCCGTGCCGGATTTGCTCGTCATGACGGCGACCCCGATCCCGCGGACGGCGGCGATGGTGCTCTTCGGCGACCTGGAGCGTTCCGTGCTCGATGAGCTGCCCCAGGGGCGCGTGCCCATCGAGACCGTGTGGGCCCGTTCGGCGGTCGATCAGGACGCCTGCTGGCGACGGGTGCGTGAGGAGGTCGCCGCCGGCCACCGGGCGTACGTCATCTGCCCACTGGTCGAGGAGTCTGAGCGGATCGAGGCGGCGAGTGCGGTCGAAGAGCACGCGCGACTCGCGCACCACGAGTTGGCCGGGCTGCGCGTGGGGTTGGTGCACGGCCAGATGAAGGGCCCGGACAAGGAGGCGGTGATGAACGACTTTCGCGCCGGTCGTCTCGACGCGCTGGTCGCCACCGTTGTCATCGAGGTCGGCGTCGACGTGCCCGAGGCCACGGCGATCGTGATCGAGGACGCGTGGCGCTTCGGACTGGCCCAACTCCACCAGCTTCGTGGCCGGGTCGGTCGTTCGGACCTCGCGAGCTACTGCTACCTGCTCGGCGACCCCCCGTCCCCAGACGGCATCACCAGGCTCGAGGCGCTCGTCGATTCGTCGGACGGCTTCGTGCTTGCTGAGGTCGACCTCGCCTTGCGCGGGGAGGGCACAATCCTCGGATCGCGCCAACGCGGGCCCAGCGATCTGCGACTGGCGTCGCTGACCCGCGACGGCGACCTGCTCGAGGCGGCCCACGAGGTGGCGGGCCGGCTCGTCACCGACGACCTCGTCGATCAGCCCGAACTGGTCGACGAGTTGCGTCTCTTCGTGGACGACGACGAGGCCGAGTACTTGTTCATGTCGTAATACCACGTAGCCTGAGTGGGTGCGAGTAATCGGTGGTGTGGCCCGCGGTCGGCCGCTCAAGGCCAAGATCCCCTCGACGGTTCGCCCGACGACGGACTACGCCCGCGAAGCGATCTTCTCGATGCTCGAGAGCCGCGGTGGATTGAGCGGGTTGATCGTGGCGGACCTCTACTGCGGATCGGGCGCCATGGGCATCGAGGCCCTGTCACGGGGGGCGGCCCAGGTGTACTTCGTCGACGCCGACCCCGAATGCCTGAACGCCGCTCGCACGAATCTGGCGTCACTCGACCTCGCCGGTGAGGTCCATTTCGTGCGCACCAGCCTGCCGGGATGGCGTCCGCCGCTCGCCTTCGACCTGATCGTCGCCGACCCGCCGTACGGTCCGCTGGACGTCGCCTCGCTGCTCGAAACCGTGGCCGCCGAGCGTGTCATCATCGAGAATGACCGGTACGCTGACGCCCCCGTGGGCTGGACGGTCACCAAAACCAAGCACTACGGCACTACGCTCGTAACGATGTTGGAACCGAGCGAGCAAGGGGCCCCATGACAGTCGGTCTCATCCCAGGCTCCTTCGATCCCTTCCACAACGGGCATCTGGAGGTCGTCGAGCGGGCGTCGCACATCTTCGACGAGATCGTCGTCGCCGCGATCCGAAACCCCCAGAAGTCCGAACCGATGTTCGACCTGGACGAGC
This sequence comes from Actinomycetes bacterium, assembly GCA_021777285.1. The sequence goes on along the minus strand of JAJYDR010000047.1, from coordinate 1,584 downwards.
GCCGCGAGATGATTGCCGAGAGTTGCGCGCACATTAAGTCGGTGCGCATCGTGTCAATCTCGACGCTCCTGGTCAACGTGGCTAAAGATGTCCAGGCCACCGCGATCGTGAAGGGGCTGCGGGCCGTGTCGGACTTCGAGAGCGAGTTGCAGATGGCTCAGATGAACCGTTCCTTGTCGGGCGTGGAGACCCTCTTCCTCCCTACGAGTTCGAGCCACTCCTTCATCGCGTCGCGCCTGCTGCGCGAGGTGGCTCGCTACGGTGGCAACGTCGACGCCTTCGTGCCGGCCTGCGTTGCGACCCGACTCCGAGCGAAGATGGAGGCACAGCGGTGACGTCCTTTGACGGGTACGACCCCGACGAGTTTGCGGCCGAACCCGCCCGGCATGCGCGTCGCGACATCGAAGCCGACCTTCGTCAGTTGATAGACCTGATCAGTGCCGCGAAACAGATGCCGTTATCCAACTCGGCGCTCATTCCGCGCGAAGAGGTGCTCGGACTCTTAGACGATGCCCTGCGAGACCTGCCCGACGAGATACGCGAGGCGCGCTGGGCGCTGCGTGACCGTGAGGAACTCATGGCCGCCGAGATGCACAAGGCCCAGCAGCTCATGGACCAGGTTCGCGCCGAGGCCGCGCGCATGGTCGACAAGACCGAGATCGTGCGCCAGTCGCGGTTAAAGGCCGATCAGATCATTGCCGAGGCCCAGGCCCAGGCGCGCCAGATGATCAACCAGTCCGAGGACTTCATCGACGGCAAGCTCGGCAACTTCGAGATCGTGCTCGAGCGGCTCTTGAAGACCACCCGCTCGGGGCGCGAGCGGTTGAGCTCCCAGGGTCTGCCGACCTCGCTGCTCGACGCGCGCGCCACCGAAGGCGACTTCTTGAGCCCTGAGCCGACCCCGGCGCCGCCCGAGGAGCCGACCCCGGCGGATTCGTCCTTCTTCGACCAAGACGCCTTCTAGGGCTGTGGCCTCGCCGTATCTCGTCGCCATCTCGCAGTTGGTACGCAACAGCCCGGCCACGCTGTCGGTCACCTTTGACGCGCCCTTTGACGAGGGGCGCGAGTTTGAGCCCCGTGGCGCGGGGGAGACTGACGTGGCTTCGGATGCCCCCGTGCGGGTGAACCTTCGACTCGAGAGTTTCAGCGGTGGCCTTCGCGCCACGGGTACCGTGGCGGCGCCCTGGTTCGGGGTCTGCCGGCGCTGCTCCAAACCCATCGAGGGCCAGGTGGAGGCGAGGATCGACGAGCGCTTCGTGCTCGAACGGGGCCCCGAGGACGACCTGGCGTATCTCTACGAGCACGACGAGGTCGACCTCGCACCATTGGTGCACGACGCGGTCTTCCTCGAACTCCCGCTGGCACCGGTCTGTCGCGACGACTGTCAGGGTCTTTGCCCCTACTGTGGAATCGACCGGAACGAGGCGTCCTGCGACTGTCGCGCGCCGTCAGACTCACGCTGGGCTACACTTGACGGACTTCGATTCGCGGACGAGTCCGACGAATCGAGCACCGAGTGACGGCTCGGCCGCTCAAAGCGAAAGAGATGATCGATGGCTGTACCCAAGAGGAAGACAAGTAAGG
>JAJYDR010000046.1 GCA_021777285.1 Actinomycetes bacterium | reverse complement strand
ATCAAGGAACGGCGCGTAACCGAGCGCGCGTAAGGCCCGCATGGGCGACGAAGAGCTCGACGACTACGAGTCGACCCTCGAACTGGCGTTGGTCCAGGAATACAAGGCCGTGGTGGGGATGTTCCACTACGCCGTGGAGACGGACCGGCGCTTCTACCTAGCCAATGACGTCGCCGTCGAGGTGCGCGCGACGACCCCGACGATGCTCGAGGTGACCTTGAGCGACGCTTGGGTCTGGGATATGTACCGCGCCGCCCGGTTCGTCCCCTCCGTGCGAGTACTGACGTTCCGCGACGTCAACATTGAGCGACTCCCCAAGGAAGACCTCCAGCCCTGACATGGAGATGACCCACGTCGTGCTCGCGGTCACCGACCTGGTCCGCCTGGACACGCGAGGTGGCGGACCCGTCGTGGCGTCGGTACTCGATGGCGACGTCGTGGTGGCTCTGGGAGCCCGGGACCGGTCACTCGGGCCGCTCGGCCCCTGGTTGGTCGTCGGCCAGGACTACCCGGCGTCGATGGCAGCACGCGACATCGCGACGCTCAGCTGGCTCGGGGACTTCGACCACGTCGTGATCGACGGTGAGCGGGCGAGTGAGCAGGCGGCCGTGGTGCGCGCGATGCTGACCGACGACGAGGTGAACCTCGCGACCGACGTCTTGACGGTGCGCGGGGCCTACAACCGTCCGGCCCCGCCTCGGCCGATCACCGTCTGGTACGCCGTGGATGGCCACCTCGGCGATGGCTCGACCCTGCTCTACGGCGCGCCCGTGGAGGCGACGGACACCGCTCGTCACTTCCAGGACTAACAAACGGAAGCGTCGACTACTCCGGCTGGGCGGCGATCCGATCGGGACGGATGCGCACCGTGACGCGGACCTCACCCTCGCGGCGATGCGGGTAGGTGTCCACGTCGAGATACTTCTTGGCGAGCCGGTCGATGACTTCGTCGGCGCCGTCGGTCGTGAAGCCGACCACGGTGCCGCGCAGCGCGATCGCGACGTAGGGGTTGTCCGGGTCGGTGAGCGACACCGCCACGCGGGGGTCCGACGCCAGATTGCGCGCCTTGGCCCGTCCGAGGGAGGTGTTGATGATCACGTCGTCACCGTCGAGCTCGACCCACACGGGGGTCACGTTGGGGGATCCGTCGGGTGCGAGGCTCGCGACGTGGGCGAGGACCCGCTTGGCGAAGATGGCGCGCGAGGCGTCGGTGAAGGTATCGGTCACGGCACTCCTTTGGGTCAGTTGTTCTGACCCTAGTAGTTTTGTCGTTATGAACATCGGTGCGCACGTGCGCGGCGGCGGGACGTTGATCCCGTCGCTGGACGCTGGGGTGGCCATCGGCGCGACCTCGATCCAGGTATTCGTTCAGAGCCCGAGGATGTGGAAACCGAGCCAGTACGCGCCCGAGGTCCTCGAGGCGTACCGAGAGGCCCAGCGCGACCACCCGAGCATCACCGACACGTTCTGTCACGCGACGTACCTCATCAACCTCGCGACCGCCGACCCCGAGCTCTACGAGAAATCTGTCGCGGCGCTCACCCATAACCTGCGCGTGGGGCGCGCCATGGGCGCGTCAGGGGTCATCTTGCACGTCGGCAGCCACAAGGGCGCGGGCTTCGATGAGGTCGTGGACCAGGTCGTCGGCGCGTTCGCCCGGGCCATGGACGACGCGGGGGCGACCGATACGCGTTGCCCGATCCTGATCGAGAACGCCGCCGGCGCCGGGGGGACGGTGGGACGCAGCCTCGAGGAGATCGAGGTTTTGCTCGAAGCGAGCGGCAACGACGAGCGACTCGGGATCTGCCTGGACACCCAGCACCTCTTCGCGAGCGGCGTCGACTACGCGACGCCGAGCGCCGCGCGCCGACTGATCCGAGACGTCGAGCAGCGCATCGGCGTCGAACGGTTGCGCTGCCTGCACCTGAACGACTCCAAGACGGCCTTTGGCTCGAACCGCGACCGGCACGCGAACATCGGCGAGGGCGAGATCGGCGAGGCGGGACTCGCCGCGCTCGTCGGACACCCCAAGGTGCGCGATCTGCCACTGCTGCTCGAGGTGCCGGGCGACGGCGACGGACCGCGCGCCGAGGACGTGGCCGCCGCGCGCGCGGTCGTCGAGCGCGGGGTCGCGCTCTATCGTCGGGGCGGGGCGAAATCGATGGAAACCAAGTAGGAGGAACGATGACCAACGTGCGGATCGAATCAGACACCATGGGCACGATCGAGGTGCCAGCCGAGCGGTACTGGGGCGCCCAGACCGAGCGGAGCCTCCACCACTTCGCCATCAGCCACGAGACGATGCCCCCGGCGCTCATTAGGGCCTTTGGGATCTTGAAGCTCGCCTCGGCGCGGGTCAACCACGACCTGGGCAAGCTTGACGCCGAGCGCGCCGAGCTCATCGAGCGCGCCGCCGGTGAGGTCATCGACGGATCGCTCGCGGGGGAGTTCCCGCTTCGCATCTGGCAGACCGGGTCGGGCACCCAGACGAACATGAACGTCAACGAGGTGATCTCGAACCGGGCGATCGAGCTGGCCGGCGGCGAGCGCGGCTCCAAGGATCCCGTGCACCCCAACGACCACGTGAACATGTCCCAGTCGTCCAACGACACCTTCCCCACGGCGATGCACATCGCCGCCGTCATGGAGATCACGGGTCGGCTCGCCCCCTCGGTCGCTCGCCTGCGCGACGCGCTCGACGAGAAGGCGCGCGCCTACGAGGGGGTGACCAAGATCGGTCGGACGCACCTGATGGACGCCGTGCCGCTCACCCTCGGCCAGGAGTTCTCGGGGTACGTCGCCCAGCTCGACGCCGACCTAGAACGGCTGAACGCGGTCCTACCCGGACTCTACGAGCTCGCCGCCGGCGGCACCGCCGTCGGCACCGGACTGAACACTCACCCCGAGTTCGGTGAGCGGGTTGCCGCCGCCATCGCGGCGCTCACCGGTCAGCCGTTCGTGACCGCCCCGAACAAGTTCGCCGCGCTGGCCGCGCACGACGCGCTGGTCTTCGCCCACGGCGCTATCAAGACCCTGGCGGCAAGCCTCATCAAGGTGGCCGACGATCTGCGCTGGCTCGGCTCGGGTCCCCGGTCGGGTCTCGGCGAGCTGCGTCTGCCCGAGAATGAGCCCGGCAGCTCGATCATGCCCGGCAAGGTCAACCCGACCCAGTCCGAGGCCATGATCATGGTCGGGATCCAGGTGTACGCAAATGACACCGCCGTCGCGATGGCCGACTCCAGGGGCAACCTCGAGCTCAACGTCGCCAAGCCCGTGATCATCCACAACTTCTGTAACTCGATCGACCTGCTGACCGACGCCTGTGACCGGTTCCGCGAGTTCTGCGTGGAGGGACTCGAGCCCGACTACGAGCAGATCGACCACCACCTGCGCAACAGCCTGATGCTGGTCACGGCCCTCAACCCGATCATCGGCTATGACAAGGCGGCCAAGGTCGCCAAGAAGGCCCACCACGAGCGCACGACGCTGCGTGAGGCCGCCCTCGCCCTCGGATTCCTGTCGGCTGAGGAGTTCGACGCCGCCGTGGTGCCCGAGGCCATGACCCACCCGTGAGGCCGCAGAGGCTCACGGGCGGCGAGATCGACGGCTGGCTCGTCACGCATCCGTCGTGGCGGCTGGTCGACGGCCACCTCGTAGCGCACTGGCACTTCCCCAGTCACCGGGAGGCCGCGCAGCTGGTCGTCGATCAGGTGCCGATAGCCGATCGACTCGACCACCACGCGGTGGTGACGCTCGTCTACCGTGAGGTGCGTGTTGAACTGTGGACGCACGACCGCGACGGACTGACCGGACTCGACCTCGCCTACGCCGACGCTCTCGACGAGTTGATCGGCCGGTCGGGGGACTGATCAGTTGACGGGGACCTCCCAGAGGGCCATCCAGCGAGAAAGGTCCTTCTCGATCGGCAGGTCCTTGTCGAGGAAGGACCGGACACGGAGTTCGAGTTCGTTGTCGCGTTGTTCGGGGCCGGTGGGCGCAAAGGGGTAGAAGGTGCCCTGCTTCAAGAGATAGACGAGGCGCACGGGCCCGTCGCCCGGCGGTGTCTTGGGCACGAAGCCGAACACGGCGCAGAGCAGCCGGGCGCCGAGGCCGTTCTCGACCATGGAGGTGTCGGCGCCGTGGATCCGGGTGACCAGGGTGGTGATGTCGGTGTCGTGGATCACGATCCAGCGAAACCCGAAACGGTCGGTGGTGAACGTGACGTCACTCGCGGTTTCGTCGAAGTTCAGCAGCTGTTTGATGTCCTCGTCGGTGGCGGTGGAGGTCTCGCCGCTGCCGGCCTTGAAGCAGAGGCCCGCCTGGCCCGAGGTGACCAATTCGAGCTCGCTCTCGAGGGTGAGGGCCGCCGTGGGCAGCGCGAAGAGGTTGTCGAGTTTCGGTGCGACCTGTTTGGTGCGCCCGAAGAGCGTGTCGCGCAGTCCCACTAGCCGTTCAACTGGCGCTCGAGCTTGTTCAGCTGGTCGAGACGCACCTCGAGGGACGGGTGGGTCGAGAACAGCGAGGCTGCCGTCCCGCTCGCCAAGGCCGGCGCGAAGAAGAAGGCGTTCATCCCCTCAGCCTGGCGCAGGTCGGTCCGTGGGATCCGGCCGATGTCGCCGGTGATGTGCACGAGCGCGCTCGCGAGCACGCTGGGCTTGCCGATGAGGATCGCCCCGGAGCGGTCGGCCGCGAGTTCGCGGTACCGCGAGAGCGCCATGGTCAAGAGATAGGCGATCACGTAGACGAGCAGCGAGACGAGCCACGTGATCATCTCGAGCAACACCAGGTTCTCGCCGTCGCGGCTGCGTCCGCCACCCGAGAACATCGCGCCCCACATGGCGATGCGGCTGATCAGCCCGGCCAGCATGCCAACACCCGAGGCGATCGTCATGACCGCGACGTCGCGGTGGGCGACGTGGCTCAGTTCGTGGGCGAGCACGGCCTCGAGTTCCTCGTCACTGAGTCGTCGCATGAGCCCGCGCGTCGCACAGATCACGGCGTGATTCGGGTTGCGCCCCGTGGCGAAGGCGTTGGGCATGTCCATCTCGGCGACGCCGACCCGAGGCTTGGGCATGTTCGCGAGCAGGCAGAGTCGATCGACGATCTCGTGCAGGTGCGGCTCCTGGGCGGGGGTGACCTCGTGGGCGTGCATCGAGAACATCGCGATCTTGTCCGAGAAGTAGTACTGGGACACGAGCGCGACGCCGGCGATGACCACGACGAGCAGGGTCGAGACGCCGAGGCGCAACAGTACCGTCACGATGATCCCGTACAGCAGCACCAGGGCGAGCCCGGTGACGAACATGCGCCAGTTCAGGCCGCGATCCGATTCGATCTTGGAGCTCACTGGTCGGCTCCGGGGGGCAGGCTCGTGGCGTCACTCGAGCCCAGTTGGGCCTTGAGGGCCGCGAGTTGGGCGTCGACGTTGGAGGTCGCACTGGCCTGATCGAGCTGGGCCTGGATATCGTCGCGCGAACTCGTGAGGTCGGTCAGCGCGCCCGAGGCCAGCAGCTCGTCCAGCGCGCCGCTTCGAGCCTGCATCTCAGCGACCTTGTCCTGGGCCCGTTGGAGGGCCGCACCGGCGTCGCCCATCGAGGCCGAGATCCCACTCACGGCCTCCGAAACGTGCGCTGACGCCTCGGCGGCGGTGTAGGTGGCCTTGATCGTCTCCTTCTTGGTGCGGAAGGCTTCGACCTCGGTCTGGAGCTTCTGGGCCGTCTCGGTCAGCTTTTCCTCTTGCTCGACGATGGTCGCGTGTTGGGTGTCGAGGTCCTTTAACTGCGCGGCGATTGCTTCGCGGCGCGAGAGGGCCTCGCGGGCCAGGGCCTCGTTGTTCTGTCCCAGCGCGGCCTTGGCCTGTTCGGCGAGCTTGTCGCCCTGGCCCTTCAGCTGTTCGGCCTGGATCTCAACGCGCTTGCGCGCCGTCGCGACGTCCGCGACAGCCCGACGGACCTTGGTCAGGTTCTCGAGCTGCTCCTCGTACGAGAGGTCCAACGTCTGGCGTGGATCCTCCATCTTGTTCAACGCGGCGTTCGACTTGGCCTTGAAGATGGTCGCGAGACGCTTCCCTACACCCATGGGACCTCCTTGGTCACTTGCCCAGAATAGGGGCCCCGAGGCGCCGAGAGGCTCCAGATGGGCTAAGAATCCCGTCGACGACCGAGTCCGAGGTCTTGGGCGCGGGCTTCGTCGGCGAGCGCGCGGCGGTGCTCGTCGAGGCGGGCGCTCAGTACCGTGTCGCCCACCGCGAGGATTCGCAGGGCGAGCAGGGCGGCGTTGGCCGCCCCGTTGACCGCGACGGTCGCCACGGGAACGCCACGGGGCATCTGGACGATGCTGAGCAGCGAGTCGAGCCCGTCGAGGCGTGCGAGGGCGACCGGCACACCAATCACCGGCAGCGAGGTCGTCGCAGCGAGCATGCCGGGCAGGTGCGCCGCACCGCCCGCGCCGGCGATGATGACGCGCAGACCCCGGTCCCGGGCGTCTCGACCGTAGGCGAGCATGTCATCGGGAGTGCGGTGGGCCGAGACGACGCGCACCTCGTGTTCGACGCCGAAGTCGTCCAGCACGGCCCCGGCCCCGGCCATCACGTCGAGGTCCGAGGAGCTGCCCATCACCACGCCCACGATCGCGCTCACGTCGCCTCCCTCGTTTGGGTCCCGTAAGCCAGGGCCCCCGCCCATGCTGTCACGCGCGCGCGTTCGGGGTCGTCATCGACGGCCGTGACGTGACCGAGCTTGCGCCCTTGTCGCCACGCCTTGCCGTAGTCGTGGACGAACGCGCCGCCGACCGCCCGACCGGCGGCCGGCATCGCCGGCTCGTTCGCGCCGACGACGTTGACCATGACGGCGTGGGCGACGACCGGCTCGGTCGAGCCCAGCCGCTGACCGCTGACCGCGCGCAGGTGGTTGGAGAACTGGTCGGTCGCGGCTCCCTCGATGGTCCAGTGGCCGGTGTTGTGCGGGCGAAGGGCGACCTCGTTGATCACGAGGCCCGCGTCGGTCACGAAGAGCTCGATCGCGATGATCCCGATCGCGCTCACGAGATCGGCGACCGCGTGGCCGATTGCGGCGGCCTCGGCGGCGAGTTCGGGGAACTGACTCGGAAATCGGACCTCGACGCACATCCCGTCAGACTGCACGGTCGTGACGAGGGGGTAGTGAGCGACTTCGCCGTCGTGCGCGCGCACCAGCAGTTGGGCGACCTCGCCGCGTAGCTCGAGGCGCTCCTCGACCACGACGACGGTGTCGAGGGACTCGACGAGCGCGGCGACGTCCCCGACCCGGTCGGGGAAGAAGACGCCGCGCCCGTCGTAGCCGCCACGGGCCACTTTGACGACCGGCGGGACGGCCAAGGAGTCAAGGAACGCGTGCAGCGCCGGGTCGTTTCGAGAATCCGTGACGATGAATCGCGGCACGGGCAGACCGTGCTCGGCGAAGCGGACGCGCTGGTAGGCCTTGTCGACGGCGTAGCGCAGCGACGACGGACTGGGCCGCAGGGTGATCCCGTCGCGGGCGAGGACGTCCAAGAGCTCGAGGTCCACGAGTTCGTGGTCGAAAGTGACCACGTCGACCTCGCGTGCGAGTTCAGCGAGCGCCGCCGGATCGCTCGGATCACCGATGACCACGCGGTCGGCCGTGGCGACGGCCGAGTCGTCCTCATGCTGCGCGAGGACACTGAGTGTGACGCCAACGTGGTGGGCGACCTCGCCCATCATCCTCGCGAGCTGGCCAGCCCCGACCACACCAACGCGCGACGAGGTAAATTGAGGGTCGCCCGGCACGGGCACGACGATAGTGGGCGAACGGGGGCGGTCATGCGTATCGGGGTTGGCCTTGATCTCGACGGGACCGTCGATCAATCGGTCGAGCGGGCGCGCCGGTTGCGCGACCGGGGGTTCCGTTCAATGTGGTCCTCGCAGATCTTCGGACCCGATACTCTCACGGTGCTCGCGGTGGTCGGCCGCGAGCTACCCGACGTCGACTTCGGTACGGCCGTCGTGCCGGTCCAGCCCCGCCACCCCTCGATGCTGGCGGCCCAGGCGCGCACGGTCCAAGACGCCATAGGCGGTCGACTGACCCTGGGCGTTGGTCTCTCGCACCAGGTCATCGTCGAGGGACTCTGGGGAATCGCCTTCGATCGGCCGGCGTCGTACTTGCGCGAGTATCTCGCCGCGCTTGCCCCGATGCTGCGCGGCGAACCCGTCGACGTTCACGGCGACATGGTCAGTGCGACCGCGACCGGTGCGGTGGGGCCCAGGGACGTCGCCGCGCCCCGACTCGTCGTGGCCGCGTTGGGGCCGAAGATGCTCGCCCTCGCCGGAACGGTCGCCGACGGCACCGTCCTGTGGATGACCGGACGGCGCACTATCGCCGAGCACATCCGGCCGTCGATCGATGCCGCCGCGGGTGCTGCGGGCCGACCATCGCCGAGCGTGATCTGCTCGTTGCCGGTCGTGGTGAGCGATGACCCGAACACCGCACGCGACATGGTCAACGAGACCTTTGCGGTCTACGCGACGCTACCGAGCTACCGGACGATGCTCGATCGCGAAGGGGTGAGCGACCCCGCCGGCGTGGCGCTCATCGGGACGCACGATGCCGTGATCGACCAACTCCACGGGCTCGCTGAGGCCGGCGTCACCGAGTTCTCGGCGGTGGCCGTCGGCACCACCGACGAACGACACGCCGCCCTGGACGCGATACTCGACTACGGCCGCCAGGCGAACGGACCCGCGCCGGCCGGTTAGAGTCGATGGGTCAAAGGAGTGGTAATGGCCGCGGTAGCCAGTGTCGTGTCAATCGTCTTGTTCCTCGCCTTTCTTACCGCGGGTCTCCAGAAGGTCCTCTTCTCGCCGGCGATGAGCCACGCGGCCGAGCACCTCGGACTTACCAAGCGGCTCTACCAGCGCATCGGCATCCTCGAGATCGTCGCCGGTGTGGCGGTCATGGTGGGACTCGTGGGCAAGGGCGCGTCGTTCCTCGCCATACTCAATGAGGTCGCCGCCGCCGGATTGGTCGTGCTAATGATCGGGGCGGTGGTTGTCCACCGACGCAGCAGTGACGCGTTGGCTGCGTACGGCCCGGCACTCGGACTCGGTGTGCTGGCACTCGTCGAGCTGGTGACGCGACTATTCCAGTAATTCAGGCGGGCAGGCGCGTGTGCTTGAACTCGTTCAACTGGGGCTGGTGCGCCATCAGGGTGAGCAGTGAGTCGATGAGTTGGATCGACGCGTCAGCATCGGCCGTGGGTGGGTCCATGTAGCGCACGAACGTGGCGTCGGACCCCACGACGAACGTCGGTACCCCGAAGGCCTCGACGGTAGCGAAGCGCTCGTAGCTGGTCTTGATCTCCCGGTACGGTCGCCGCGACGCGATGTCCTCACGCACCATCGCGATATCGACGCCGGCCGGTTCGAGCACCCTGGCGACCTCGTCGAAGTTCGCGAGCCGGATGAACTGCTCGTGGCGTGCTCGAAACAGTGCCTCGTGGGCGGCGAGGAAGTGCTCAGGTTGCTGATCGCGCACCGAGACACCCGCGGCGAGCGCGATGAGGTCCGACTCGCGCGCGGGGTCGTCCCACACGTCAGGCTCGCCCTCGTGGCGGTGTCCCTGACTAAGGGTCCAAGGCACGAAGGTGACGTCGAAGTCCGCGCCAGCGCGCAGGGCCGTGAGGACGTGGAGATGGATGTTCTTCGCGAAGGGGCAGCGGTAGTCGAAGGAGAGTTCGAAGGCGGTCACGGGACCAGCCTAAAGTTCGTTTCTACGGCCTCGTTCGCACTGGCACGGCGACGCCGCTCGCGCGACAACGATCCACGTACGCACAGAACCGACAGGTGTTCATCGACGGTTTGGCGGGGAACACACCCTCGTCGTGGAACTGTTCGATCGTCGCCCAGGCGTCGGCGGCGGACTGCGCACGAGCGCGAACGACGACCTCGGTCACGTGTCGCTCGATGGTTTCTCCCTGGGCGACGTAGAGCAACTGGATGGTCCTCGGGAGTTCGCCCATGCTCGCTTCGCACAGGGCGGCGTAGAGCTCGGCGTTGGCGAATGTGTGGGTGTCGTAGTTCCGATTGGGTAGGGACCCCGTCTTGTAGTCCACGATCACGAGGGCGCCGTCGTCGAGCCGGTCGAGCCGGTCGAGGATCCCGAGCATTGGCACGCCGTCGAGCTCCACGTTGACGCGCAGCTCGACGCCGACGTGGCTGACGAGTCGGGGGTTCTCCATCGTGAAGTAGATGTCGATGATGCGTTGGACCTCACGACGTAGTCGGGCGAGCAGCGCGTCGTCGACGGCGAGGTCGTCACGGACCGACGTCGTGAGTATCTCGGCCTCGGCCGGCTCGACGAAGCCCCGCGCCGCCTCCTCGGTTCGCTCCTCGGCGTCCATGCGGTACAACTGCTCGAGAACCCAGTGGACGAGGCGGCCCTTGGTGGTGGCGTAGGTCGCGGGCTGGGGGATCCGCTCGACCGCTGAGTACTGGAACCGACGGGGGCAGGCCCGAAAGTCCTGCAGCCTGGAGGGTGAGAGGGCGCTGGGCAGGGGCTGATCGAAACTCATAGCGTCACCGTAGGCCGTGGCCGTGACATTGGCGCGCCGGCGCCGGCACCGTCGTTACTCGAATGTCGCGGTCATCGTCGCCGGCGGGGCAGCGACACCCCTTCGCCGTCCGGTAGAACTGGTAGGTGGAACGTGAGGGCGCACAGCGCGGCGCGAGGATCGTTCGGGTCCGGACCTGGGCCGGTCTCGTCGAGGGTGACCCGGTGGTCGTCAATTCGCCCAAGGAGTTGCGCCAGCAGTGGGTGTTCGTTGCCCACGGTCGCAACGAAGAGACCGGTGATGAGTGGATTGAGGTCCGAGGCGGGCGCCCGGGGGAGGGGCGGGGTCGGTCGTTTCGACCGGAACTCATCTATCCGGTTGCGGCGAAGCGTGGCTCGCGCGTGGCGGGCCACTCGCTCTACAACGCTCCCCAGCTCTCGCTCAACGTCCGGCGTCGACCGCGTTGATGCGCTTGGAGGCCAAGATGATGAGACCGGGCACGGTCGAGACGATGGCCGCCCCGACGAAATAGACCCGAACACCGACGAGGGAACTGACGTAGCCGGCGAAGACGAGTCCCACGGGCGCAAGGCCGAGCGAAACGAACCAGTCCACCGATGACACCCGGCCGAGTAGCTCGCGTGGCACCACGGCTTGGAGCATCGACTCCCAGACCACGTTGCCATAGATGATCCCCGGCGCGGTGACCAGTGGCACCAAGAAGACCTCCCAGCTGTGTGTTACGAGACCGAAGACGAGCAGCACGCTATTGGCGGCGGTCCAGGCTATCCACATCGCGCGGATCCGTCGTCGCGGGATCGCGAGACTCCCCGACACCAGCGCCCCGATACCGCCGGCTAGGCCGTAGGCCGCGAAGAAGTAGCCGACGGTCACCTTGGCCGCGTGCAGGTTATGGCGCAAGAAGAACGGGATCAGGACGTTCATCGGTGTAAAGAGCAGGGCGTTGCCCAGGGTCACCGCGGTGAGCGTCGTCCAGATCCAGTTGGTGGCACGGACGTAGCCGACGCCCTCTTTGATCTCGTGGATCATGGTGCTCGCCGCGACCCGAGTCGGTTTGGGAGTCGGACGCATGAGCACGAGGGCCACCGCACTCGCGACGAATGTCGCGGTATCGATGGCCATGGCGGCGGTGGTGCTCCACGCAGCGACGAGGCCGCCGACGGCCGGTCCGATTATGCCGCCGACCACATTGTTCGAGAGCGGTCGCACCGCATTCATCGCGCCGAGCAGGTGCTCGGGAACGATCTCGGGGGTCATCGCGCTCATGGCGGGCGTGAAGATCGCGTCGAAGGTGCCAAAGAGGATGGCGAAGACGAGCAGTTGCCAGAAACGGAGCGATCCGGTGGCGAGCAGGACCACGAGCCCGCCGGTCAGCGCGCCGCGGGCCAGATCTGAGATCAAGAGCAGGGTGCGCCGGGCGTGTCGGTCGACGATCGCGCCACCGACCAGGAGCAGCAGTACGAGTGGCGTCATTCGCGCCGTCGCGAACCAGGCGAGCTTGGCGACCGAATGGGTGGTGTCCAGGACGAGCAGGGTGAGCGCGACGTTGGCGACGCCGTCTCCGAACATCGAGATGGTCTGACCGGTCACGAGCAAGCGCGGTTCGCGGTGGCCGAAGAGCTCGAGCATGGCTAGACGGCGCGACATTCCACACACGCTACGTGGCAGGTAAATTGCGCGCGTGGCTGACACGACGTATCTGGTCTACGACGGTGACTGCGGATTTTGCCAGCGCTGCGCCGACTGGTGTGTCGACCGTTGGGGCCCCGACGTCATCGCGGTGCGCGGCACCGACTTCCTCGGTCAGTCCGACCGCCTGAGCGCGGACGATGTTGCGTCGAGCGTGTGGTGGGTCGAGCCAAGCGCCAATTATCGCGGGGCCGCGGCCGCCGCGCGAGCCCTCGCCGCGACGACGTCGCCGTGGCGGGTGCTCGGGCGCATCGCGATGCGCCGGCCGCTGCCGTGGCTCGCCGAGCCGCTCTATCGGCTGGTCGCCCGGTTCCGACACCGGTTGCCCGGCGCCCTGGCCTGTCGACCTCGGTCGCGATGACGCGCTGAAGCGCCGACCGGTAGGGTGCGGACATGGACTACGTCAACCTCGGGCCCACCGGCCTCAAAATCTCGCGCCTCTGTCTCGGCCTGATGAGCTACGGCGAACCATCACGGGGCAACCAGCCCTGGTCGCTCGGGCGCGACGACGCCGCACCGTTCTTTCGTCAGGCCCTCGACGCCGGCATCAACTTCTTCGACACCGCCAACGTCTACTCGGCGGGGAGCAGCGAGGAGATCACGGGATCGGTGCTGCTCTCGATGGTGCCGCGCGACGAGATCGTCCTCGCCACCAAGGTGAACGGACGGATGCACGACGACCCGAACGGGTTGGGTCTCTCGCGTAAGGCAATCATGCGTGAGATCGACAACAGCCTGCGTCGACTCGGTACGGACTACGTCGATCTCTACCAGATACACCGCTGGGACTACGAGACGCCGATTGAGGAGACCCTCGAGGCGTTGCACGACGTCGTCAAGGCCGGCAAGGCCCGCTACATCGGCGCTTCCTCGATGTACTCATGGCAGTTCGCCCAAGCTCTCTACGTGGCCGATCTCAACGGCTGGACGCGTTTCGTGAGTATGCAGAACTACTACAACCTCCTGTATCGCGAGGAGGAGCGCGAGATGATGCCACTCTTGGACGATCAAGGGATTGGATCGATTCCGTGGAGCCCGTTGGCCCGGGGACGCCTCGCGCGTCCGTGGGGTGAAACGACGAAGCGTTCCGAGAGTGACCCGTTCGGTCAGAGTCTCTACTCCGAACAAGACCGGCCGATCGTCGACGTCGTGAACGCCATTGCGGCGCGACGTGCGGTCGCACCTTCCCAGGTGGCACTGGCGTGGGTACTCGCGAATCCCGTCGTCGCGAGTCCGATCATCGGCGCGACCAAGCCGCATCACGTGGATGACGCGGTGGCGGCGCTGAGTCTGACCCTCGACGACGACGAGATCGCCGCCCTCGAAGAGCCCTATCAGCCCCACCGCGTCCAAGGGTTCGTGTAATCAGCGCTGCACGTAGATGACGCGGACCGGGGGTTGCCCGGGCTCAACGATTGTGAGGACGTGGCGCCCGGGGAGGTGGACGCTGACCCGTAGTCGAACCACCAGCCTCGTCGGGGTCACGGATACGAGTTGCCCGCTGGCCCCGGGTTCGGCAATCTTGAGCGTGAGACCAGTGGAGAATCCTGAACCGGTCACCACGAGCATGGCGGCCCCCGTAGCTGGCACGCTGCCGCGAAGCGCGGCGACGCGTAGCGGTGGTGCCACCGCGGTGAATCCGGTCGAGACGAATGCCTGGTAGTGGCTCGCGGCGTCGGTGAAACGACCACCGGCGACGCACGCGCCCGGCGCCGCACAGCTGAGCGAGAGCACGGTGGCGTCGTGACCGACGTTCTGGCCTGGCGCGATCGGCTGGGCGATGCCCCAGCCGGTCGGTTGTTCGACCGCGACGAAGGCCTGATCCCCCGTCGGTCCCGTGGAGACCTGTCCGCCGATCTCGCAGCGCCCGGCGGCCGGGCAGGCGAGGGACTGCACCGCTGAGCCCGTGACCGCTACGTAGGCGCCGGTGGGTGAGCGTAACTCCGCTACGACGGGCAGCTCGGGCCCCCAGGACGTTGCGGTCTGAGTGGCGACGAAGCTTAACGTGGCGCCCGTGGACGTGGTGTAGTTGCCAGCGGCGTTGCAGGAACCCACCCCGGCACAACTCAGTGCGGTGATGTTCGCGTTCGCGCTCCCACGGATGTGCGAGGTCAACGCGACCGGTGCGCCCCAGTGGCCCCCAGTCTGTGTGACCACGAACGGTTGGGTGGTGTGCGCGGATGTCTCGAATGATCCACCCACCGCACAGTTACCGGCGGCGGGACAGGCGACCTCGCCGATGGTGGCGTCGAATCCCACGTTGAGCGTTCCCGCTACCTCCTGGGGTTTGCTCCAGACGCCGTTGGTCTCAGACATTACGAACGCCTGGGTCTGGTGGATGCGCGGCGCGTACTGACCGGCGAGCGCGCACGCACCGACCGCCGCGCAGTTCACAGAGGCTACGAGTCCGGCGCCCCCCGCGTCGAGACCACCGGCAATCTCAACGGCGTTGCGCCACGTCCCGCTGGTCTCTTCGGCGATGAACGCGTGTCGCGCCTGGGATGAATCCTCGAAACGTCCGCCCACCACACAGCTTCCCGCGGCGGCGCAACTCACTGCGGTCGCGACCGCGTCACCACCGACGTTGAGCGCAGTGGCGACACTCTGGGTAGCGCCCCAGGTACCGTTGGTCTCCTCAACGATGAAGGCCTGGTGGTGCTGGGCGGCGTCCGTGTAGAAACCGACGGCCACACAACTGTTCACCGCCGCGCAACTGATCGAATTCACGGATGCTTCACCACCGAGGTTGTAGGCGGTGGCGACCTCCTGAGGGGCACCCCACACACCGTCAATCTGGCTCACGATGAAGGCCTCATGATTGTGGGTCGCGTCCGTGTAGAACCCACCCGCCGCGCACGCTCCTTGCGCGGGACAGCTCACTGCGGTCGTCATCGCCGCGCCACCGTTGTTGAGGGCGGTGGCGATGCGCACGAGCGACGGGCTGGTACCGGCCGCCGCACTCGCGGGCCACGCGAGGAGCAGGGCGCCGCTCAGCGCGAGCCGACGTACCACCGATTGGTTCGCAGCGCCACCCCGGATTCTCACAACCGTCCCTCTCATCAGTAGCGGTCCCGAAGAACAGGTCACCGTCACCGTATCGCCGATGCGACGGGCCGTGGCATCACCCGGTACCGGCCGCTAGGATTAATTCCGGACCTCATG
>JAJYDR010000045.1:14721-15487 GCA_021777285.1 Actinomycetes bacterium | reverse complement strand
GGCAACCGCACCCAAACGGGGAAATCGAGAACTTTTACCCCGGATTTCTCCCGTTATCCACCGATGAAGCGGGCGTTGTGCACCGGCTGGTGCCAGCAATCCCCACGTTTCGCACAGCGCTTTCGGGGCTGGAATCAACAACGCGCCCCGGCCGAAGCCGGGGCGCGTTGTTGATGATGAATCGTTGGTTCGTGCTGGTTACTGCAGCCAGGCCGGGATCGCCGTGCTCAGCTTCGACGTCGCCACGATCGCGCTCGACTTGTTCGAACCCGTCGTGTAGACGGTGCGGTCAAGCACGCCCGACGTCGTGGCACTCGTGATCTTGATGATGTAGCCACCGTTCAAGCCCTGGTGGTTGCTCGCCGTGTAGTGCAGCGGCACGAGCGCCGGCGTCTGGAATGTCGTCGTGGTCAGGGTGTGCAGGAAGCTCGCCCGGGTGAAGTTGCGCCCGGCGGCCCGCAGCGCCTCGACGAAGGCGACGCCCCAGCCGATGCCGTACTCCATGTTGCCGTCCATCGGCGTGCTCGACGTGAAGTTCGGGAAGTCGGTGTTGTCGTTCGCGATGACCGTGCGCATCCAGCCGTTCCACACCGACGTGTCCGAGGACGCGGGCAGGTAGTCAAACGAGATGGCGCCGATCTCGGGGTCCGGGAAGGGCTTGCCCGCGAAGGGCGCGTCGACCGTCACCGGGTCCGCACCGACACTGGAGATGACCCACTGCGGCGAGTAGCCGAGCGCGAGCGCGTTGCCGAGCGCGGCGTCGGTC
>JAJYDR010000045.1:0-14711 GCA_021777285.1 Actinomycetes bacterium | reverse complement strand
GAGCACGACGACCTTGCACCCGTCAGACTGGAACTTCTGGATGAACGGCGTGAAGTAGCCCGCCCCGCCCGTGACCAGTCCGGCCACGTCGTACATGATCGAGTCGGTCGGGTTGATCCCGACGTAGTTGAGCCCGAGCAGGCCGTCAGCACCGAAGTCATCGTGCTGGCCCAAGAAGCAGGTCTTCTGGTTCGCGAAGTGCTGGTTCAGGTACTGGCCGAGGATCTTGCTCTCGACCGTGTAGCTGGTCTGCCACCCGAACAGACCCGGGTAGGTCTTGGGGTTGTTCCAGTCCTTCGAGCCCGAGTTGACGAACAGCTGGGGCACGTGGTTGGCCTTCAGCAGTGCGCGCACCGAGTCCTGGGTCGGCGTGCCGAGCGAGCCGACGGTCGCGAAGACCGGCAACGCGAGCAGCGCCTTGGTCTGGGCGACAGTGTTCGGGTTGCCCGTGCAGCCGAATCCTGGGGTGCCGTAGCAGTCGTCCTTCATGACGTACTTGATCTTGCGACCGTTGATGCCACCATGCTGGTTCACCCACGTGAAGACTGCGTTCGCAGCCTTGGCGACCTCGCTATAGCCCTGGGACGCGATGCCGGTGAGCGGCACCGTCGCGCCGATGGTCACCTGTTTCGCGGTCACACCTGGGACTTTGGGCGCCCTCGTTGCAGCGCTCGCCGATCCCATCGATGCCCCCATCGTGACCAGACTGAGGCTCAGTGCGAGCGCCGAGCCGGTAATCGTGAGACGACGTGTGCGTCGTACCTCCATGGTTTGTCTCCCCCCATCCATCCCTTCGGATGGCTCATTGTTGCGTGTTGCTTACTGGTCCGTAAGTCCCGATGCTGAACTTAGACGGTCGAATGGCCCCAGGCAATTCACCTCGCGCGCCATGCCGCCCACCGCCGACGTACGAAGCCCGCGATACCGGTGGGCGCGAAGAGGATCGTGAGCACGAGCAGGCCGCCGAAGATGATCCCGTTGAGCTGGCTCGCGACGTTGCCCTGTGGGTTGAGCCCGGTGTGGGCGGTGAACCACGCAATCACGTTCGCGGCGAAGGCGTAGATGAGCCCGCCGATGAGCGCCCCCGGGATCGTCCCGATGCCGCCGATCACGACCAACGAGAGGATCGTGACCGACAGGGCGAATCCGTAGGTCGAGGGCGTCACCGCGTTGTTGATGAGCGTCCACAGGCCGCCGCCCAGGGCCGCGTAGGCCGCCGAGACGATGAAGGCGATCACGCGCGCGCGCGGCAGCGAGATGCCGACCAGCTCGGCCGCGACGTCGTTGTCGCGCACGAGGCGCATGGCCCGCCCGGTGCGGCTCGCGAAGAGGTTCGCCATGAAGAACAACGCGATGCCCGCCGTGACGATCGTGATGTCCACGAGCCAGACCGAGTTGGTGGTGAGCGACGACGTGCCGGGCTTGAAGAAGTGCAGGACCCAGGCCGGCGCGTTCACCGCGGCGGGCAACTGCAGTCCCGAGTCCCCGCCCGTCCAGGTGCCGAACAGGTTCAAGACCGCACCGAAGGCGACCGCGAAGGCGAGGGTCATGCCCGCGAGGTACGGCCCGCGCAGGCGCGTCGCGGGCAGCCCCAGCAACAGCCCCACGAGGGCCCCCGCCACCACGGCGAGCACCAGCACGACGGCGATCGGGGTCGTTGGGTGGTGGTTCGCCCACACCGCGACCGTGAAGGCGCCCACCCCCATGAAGGCGCCGTTGCCGAGCGAGATCTGGCCCGACGACCCGGTGAGAAACGACAGGCCGAGCAGCACGATCGACATCGCAGCGCCGATGGCCAGGTTGTCGTCGACCGTCGCCGAGAAGAAGGCCGTCAACACGAGCGAGACGTCCACGGCGAGCACGCTGATCGCCGCGCGCGCCGCGACCGGGTGGTTGTGGCGGAACTCCCGCGAAGCGAGCAGCGTCGCGCCCGCGACGAAGGCCACCGACGCGATGGAAAAGGCCGTCGCCGCCCGGGCCGTGCCAACCCCGAGGATCGAGGCGAGCACCGCCGCGACGCCGAGCGCAGTGCCGGCGACGATTCGCTGGTTCGACCGCACGCCGCGCATCAGACGCGCCTCTGGGCCGAGCGGGTGAACACGCCGTTGGGGCGAACCATGAGCGACACGACGAGCATCCCCAGGGCCACGAGGATGATGGCGTTGGAGTTCAGGTAGTCGCCGACGAACTGGAGGATGACCCCGAGGGCGATACCCGACAGCAGCGCGCCGACCGGGCTATCCAGTCCGCCGATCGCCGCGGCGATGAAGCCGAAGGCGAAGACCCCGTCCATGGCCGTTGGCGTGAGGCCCGTGAAGTAGTTCGACGCCACCAGGACCGCGGTGACCGCGCCCACGGCGCTCGAGAGCATCCAGCCCAAGGTCAGCATCCGGCCCACCCGAACCCCGAGCAACCGTGAGACCTCGGGCGCGAGTGCAGCGGCGCGCAGGCGCAGGCCGAGCTTGGTGAACTGGAACAATCCGGCGATCACGGTCATCACCACGACCGCCGTGACGATCTCGTAGAGCGCGAACGGCGACAGCGCGACGGGCTTGTGGTTGAGCTGCCAGTCCACCATCGAGAAGGGGGTCGGCAGGCCGCGCGAACCGGTCGACCAGATGGCCGCGGCGACGGACTCGAGCACGAGCAGGAAGCCGACCATGGCCACGACCGGGTTGATCTCGGGCTTGCCGTAGAGGCCGCGGACGATCACGCGCTCGGTGAGCCCGCCGATGAGCAGTCCCGCCACGATCGCGACCGCCATCGAGACCCAGTAGCTCGTCGTGGGCGCGAGCACCGCGAAGCCGACGTAGGTCGCGATCATGGCCATGGCGCCCTGGGCGAAGTTGAGGATTCTCGTCGAGCGCCACACGAGCACCAGGCTCAGCGCGACGAGGCTGTAGATCACACCGTTGGTGATCCCGCCGAGGACGTCGGCGACGTTGCGCGACGTGAGAAACGAGCTCATCACTTCACCATCCCGAGGTAGTACTGGCGCAGCTGGTCGTCCTGGGCGACGACGGCCGCGACGTCGTCGGCCACCACCCGCCCGAGGTAGAGCACGACGGCGCGGCTCGCGATGCGCAAGGCCGACTTCGCGTTCTGCTCGACCAGGATCACCGTCAGTCCCGTCGTGGTGCAGAGTTCGGCGACCGTGTGCATCAGCTGGGCCGTCACCAACGGTGCGAGGCCGAGGGACGGCTCGTCGAGCAGCAGGACCGTCGGCTGGGCGATCAGTGCGCGCGCCATCGCGAGCATCTGGCGCTCGCCGCCCGAGAGGGTGGCCGCGGCCTGCTTGCGCCGCTCGCCGAGCACCGGGAACCACTCGTACTGCTGGGCGAGGCCGTCGCGCAGCGGCACCGACGAGATCATGGCGCCGAGCCGGAGGTTCTCTTCGACTGTGAACTCGGCGATCACCCCGCGACCCTCGGGCACGTGGCCCACGCCGCGGCGCACGATGTCCTCGGTGCGCATGCCCGTGAGGGTCGCCTCGTCGAGCGCGATGGACCCCGAGCGCGGCGCGACCAGTCCGCTGATGGTGCGCAGCAGCGTCGTCTTGCCGGCGCCGTTGGCGCCGAGCACCGCGGTGATGGTGCCGGTCTGGGCCTCGAAGGAGACGTCGCGCAGCGCCTGAACGGCGCCGTAGGAAACGCTGAGGCCGTCGACGCGGATCATTCGTCGACCCCGAGGTAGGCCGCGATCACGGCCTCGTGGGCGCGGATCTCGCTGGGCGAGCCGGTCGCGATCACCTCGCCGAAGCTCAGCACGACCAGTCGGTCAACGAGTGGCATCACGAACTCCATGTCGTGCTCGACGAGCAGCACCCCCATCGACGAGCGGAGCTCGCTGATCAACGCGGCGAACTCCTCGAGCTCGGCCTCGTCGAGCCCCGAGGCCGGCTCGTCGAGCAGCAACAGGCTGGGCTCGCTCATCAAGGCGCGCGCCACCGAGACCTTCTTCGCCACGCCGTAGGGGATGGCGCTGGGCATCTGGGTCGCGACGTTGGCGACGCCCAAGCGCTCGAGCATGGCCATCGCCGACGTCCGTAGACCGCGCTCGCTGCGCACGCCGCGCGGCAGCGCGAAGAGACTCGTGACGAAGTCGCCGCCGGCGCGGATGTGTCCGCCGGCCATCACGTTCTCGAGCACCGTGCAGTGCGGGAACAGACCGACGCCCTGGAGCGTGCGCGCGACGCCGATGCGCGCGAGCTCGCTCGGGCGCACGTTGGACCGGCCGGCCGCGGGGTAGTGCACGTGGCCCGACGACGGGCGCACGAAGCCGCACGCCACGTTAAAGGCGGTCGTCTTGCCCGCCCCGTTGGGTCCGATCAGTCCGACGATCTCACCCGAGGCCACCGAGAAGGACACGTCGCGCAGCGCGTGCAGCCCGCCGAAGTGCACCGAGACACGATCGAGCTCGAGGAGCGAGGAGCCGCTAGCTGATTCCATTGTGGCCCTAAGTTACACACTGGCGAACCCACTCCGATGGCATGGTCGCGCGAGTGGCGACGGCGACCGGGCGGTTGGGCTAGTCGGTCGGCGCGGGGCGCGCCGGGGCGCGCCGGGCCACGAGCACGTCGCGCGAGACCACCGCGAGGCGCACCCGGGCGCCCAGCTCGATGTCGGCGGCGACGTCGCTGCGCACGTCCGCGCGCACCGCGACGCCATCGACCTGCACGATCACGCGGGTGATCGCGCCGAGGAAACTCTTATGAGTGACGAAGGGCTTGGCCGTGGCGTCCAGGGTCACCGTGACGTCCTCGGGCCGCAGCAACGCGTCCACCTCGCCGGTGGGCACGCCCGCGTCGCTCGGGCGCACGCGGCACGACTCGCCGAAGAGGGTCACCGTGTCGTTCACCGGCTCGACCGGCACCCGGCTCGAGACCCCGACGAACTCGGCGACGAAGGGCGTCGTCGGGCGCGAGTAGAGCGTCGCCGGGGTCGCCGTCTGCTCGGCACGGCCCGCGGACATCACGCAGACCCGGTCGGCCATGGAGAGCGCCTCTTCCTGGTCGTGGGTGACAAAGACGGTCGTGATCGCGAGGCGCTGCTGGAGCTGGCGAATCTGGTCGCGCAGTTCGGCGCGCACCTTCGCGTCCAGCGCCGAGAGCGGCTCGTCGAGCAGGAGCACCCGCGGTTCGATCGCGAGGGCCCGGGCCAGGGCGACGCGCTGCTGTTGGCCGCCCGACATCTGGTGGGGGTACTTCTGGGCCTGGTCGCTCAGCCCGACCAGTTCCAAGAGCTCGCCGGCCTTCTGGCGGCGCTGGGCGGCGTGCTGGTGGCGCATCCGCAGGCCGAAGGCCACGTTGTTGAGCGCGTTCATGTTGGGAAAGAGCGAGTAGCTCTGAAAGACCATCCCCATGTCGCGGTGCTGGGCGCTGATCTTGCCGACGTCACGGCCGTCGACGGTCACCCGCCCGCTGTCGAGCTGCTCGAAGCCCGCGAGCACGCGCAGCGCGGTCGTCTTGCCACAGCCCGACGGGCCGAGGAGTGCCACGAACTCCCCCGGCTCGATGGCGAGCGAGAACCCGTCGAGCGCCCGGGTCGCGCCGTAGGTGCGAACGAGCCCCTCGAGGCCCACTCGCGCACCGGCCGGTGCCGGTTCGGTCGTTCGGGTGGCGTCGGCGAGTTCGGTCACGAGTTCTTCGTCCTTCTGCGTGCACGACGCGATTGCGAGCGATCGAGGGAGACAATGAGCGTAATCAGCAGCCACGTCCCCACCAGCGAGACCATCGAGACCGCCGTGGAGACGTGGGCGTCGACCTGCTGGAACTGATAGATCCACACGGGCAGCGTCGTCCACAGGTCGAGGCTCGCCATGGTGAACTCGCCCAGCACCAGCGCGAGCGTGAGCACCGTCGCCGAGAGCAGCGCCGAGCGCAGGTTCGGCACGACCACGCGCCAGAGCGTGTTGAGCCAGTTGCCCCCGAGCGAGCGCGACGCCTCGACGAGGGTCTTGAGATCGATGGCGCTCAGCCCCGCGTCGAGTGATCGGTAGACGAAGGGCATCGACAGGATCACGTAGACGAGGCTCAGCAGATAGGGCGACGCGCGCAGCCACAGCGGCGCGGCGCGCAGCACGCCCAGGATGAGCACGATCGGCGGGATCACGATCGGCAGGATCGTCACGAAGTCGAGCAGCCGGCGCAGCCGGGGGAACTTCAGGTGCACGTAGACCGAGGTCGGCACCATCAGCACGAGAGTCAACGCGAGGGTCACGACCGCGAGGCGCATCGACAGCCAGAAGGCCGCGGAGAAGCCCGGCTCGGACGGGATCGCCTTCACGGCGTAGAGCGACAGGTGCCCGGCGTCGTTCTCGAAGGAGAACCGGAGACCGGCGTAGATCGGGATCAGGAAGTACGCGCCCGCAATGAAGAGCACGACGGCCCGCCACACGCGCAGGCGCGGCCAGCGCCGGCGCGAGGGCGGTTCGACGATGACGAGCGCGTCTTCGACGACGTCGGGGATCAGCGCAGCCACTTGGACGCCCTTCGTCGAACCAGCCCGTAGAGGATCATCGTCAGCGCGAGCACCACGAACATGCCCAGGCCGACGGCGTAGCCGACATTCTCCTGGCCGGCGAGCTGGTTGCCCGCGAGCAGCGAGCCGATCTGGATCGGCGCGAGGGTCACGGTGCCGGCGGTCAGGGTCTCGGCCGTGGCGTAGGCGGCGAACCCGCTGCCAAAGAGCAGCAGCATCCCGCCGAGCACCGAGGGCATCAGGACCGGGATGCCGACGTAGCGCCAGTAGCGCCAGCTCGAGGCGCCCATGTTCTCGGCCGCCTCACGCCACGACGGGCGAAGCCCGCCGAGCGCCGGCGTGATCACGAGGACCATGAGCGGCACCTGGAAGTACAGGTAGACGAGCACGACGCCGTAGAACGAGTAGAGGTTGAAGCCGAAGTTCCACGGGTTGAGATGGATCGCGCTCAACCACGCCGTCAGGATTCCCGTCGAGCCCAGCGTCGCGATGAACATGAAGGTCAGGTTGATGCCGCCGAAGTTCGCGAGCACGCCCGAGGCGGTCGCGACGAGTCGCTTGAGCAGCGTCGAGCGCGAGGTCGCGATGGCGTAGGCGAGGATCAGACCCAGGATGCCGGGCACGATGGATGTGATCAGGGCCAGCACGATGCTGTTCTCGAACCCGAGCAGGTAGGACCCGTGGGTCACCAGGGCGAGGTTGGACAGGGTCGGCTTGCCCTGCTCGCTCTGGAAGGCGTAATAGATCACGGCGAGGATCGGCACGCCGAGGCCGAGGAACGAATAGATGGAGAACGGCGCCATCGCCGCGACCGGCGCGAGCGCTCGGCCGAGCGACCGGCGCCGACGCCGTACGGCGACGTCGGCGCCCCCGGCCGCGGGTGCCGTGGCACCCGGGCCGGAGACGCTCGATGGATCGTCTGACGTCGCTGAAGTCATGCCTGTACTACTACTACGGACCTGAGGTGACCTCGGTCGGCCAGTTGGCAACCACGACGGCCTCGGCCTTGGTGATCTGGGCCTGGGTCGGGTACTGGATGGCGCCCTTGGGCAGCGGCGGCAAGGCGGCGAGCGCCTTCGCGTTGGCCAGGTGGTGCAGCGTCATGTACGCCAGCTCGACCGGACGGGCCATCCCCTGGAGCCAGATGTTCTGGCCCTGGGCCGAGTAGAGGAACTCCTCCCACAGGCGCGCGGCCGCCGGGTCCGGTGCCGACTTGTTAATGGCCTGGGTGTAGTACTCAGCCATCGACGCGTCGCTCGGGATCACGACCTTCCACTTCTTGGCGTAGCCGGGCAGGGTGTTGATGCCCGAAGCCTGGAGGTAGTCCCACCAGATCACGATGTTCGTCGCCCCGCTCTGGACCGTCGAGGGCCCGGCCACGGTGGCCACGAAGTTACCGTTCGCGTTCATCGTCTTGAAGTAGTCGACGCCCGGCTTCACGTTGTTGAGCGAGCCGTGGTTCGCGATTGCCGCGGCCATGACCGCCGCGAGCGCTGAGCTCGATGCCGTCGGGTTGTTGTTGATCCCGATCTTGTACCCCTTGCCCTTCTGGAGCATCTGGGCGAAGGACGTCGGGCAGACCTTCACGACCGCGGCGTTGCAGCCGATCGCGACGAACCCGCCGTAGTCATCGAACCAGTATCCCTTGGGCTGCTTCAGCGCCGCGGGAATGTGGGCCCAGGTCGACACGCGGTACGGAGCCAGCAAACCCTTCTGCTGCGCCGTGATGGCGAAGTTGGTCCCCACGTCGATGACGTCGGGGTTCGTCGAGCGGCCCTTGTCGGCGATGATCGCGTTGATCTCGTCCTGGCTCGATCCGTTCGGGTTCTCCGAGTTCACCTTGATGCCGTACTTCTTCGAGAACGTCGAAATCATCGCGCCGTAGTTCGCCCAGTTCGGCGGCAACGCGATGACGTTGAGCGTCCCTTCCTTTTTGGCCGCCGCAACCAGCGCCGCCATCGACGTCGGTCCGCTCGCGGCGAGGCTCTGAACGGTCGACCAATTGACCGACGTCGCCCCACTGGCGCCCACCGAACCGGTGACCGATACGACGGCCAGACTGGCCATCGTCGCTCCAGCGGCGAGCACCACCTTCACTCGTTTTAGGGACATTCCTTCACCTTCCGCCCTTTGCGAATCCTCCCGTTTGGAGGTCCGCGGCGAACCTTACCTGATGGAACGTGAGATTTCTGGGGCACGCCGTGAACTCTCAGATAACGGCAGATGAACTCCGCGCGACACGTGGCCCGCACCCGGCGCGTCACGATTCCTACCTGATCACGACGTGTTTACTGGGACCGTGACATCGCCGGCTCACGGCGCGTTCACCTAGCCAACGCAATCAGTCGCTCACCGCGGTGGTGGTGTGGCTGCGCCGGACGCGGCTCGTAGGGTGCACTCATGGAATTCGAATTCGCCGGTGAGGTCTGGTACTGGCGGGGGCCGTCGCCCTTTCACTTCGTCACCGTTCCCCCCGATGCCAGCGAACAGATCCACGAGCTCTCGTCGCTGCTCACCTACGGCTGGGGGGTCATCCCCGTCACGGCCCAGATCGGGGAGACGACGTGGACGACCTCGCTCTTCCCAAGGGATGATGGCTACGCCCTGCCCCTGCGCGCGTCGGTCCGATCGGCCCAGGACGTGACCTTGGGTGACGTCGTACGCGTAACCATGCGCCTCGACGTGTCGCTCTAGACCTCGGCATATCGCGTCGAGGTCACCGACGGGTTCGCGTGCGAATGGGCGACAACACCCTGACCCACGAGACAACCCTCGCGAGCGAACAACAAGAGCGCGACGCAGGGGCACACGATCGCCGTGTCGTCAAGGTGACAGAACCGGACCGCGCGAGCGGCTCGGTCGACGCCGCGGCGCCGGGTCAGTGATGCATGACAGCACCCCACCGTGATGGCGGTCGATCCGGCGACCATCACCACCGCCGCATCGGTCTGACGGTTAACGCCGCCAGAAGAACAGGTGGGTCACGCCACTCGGGCTAGGAATCGCCTCGATCACAAAGCGGTCGGCCAGTTCGTCGGGGCTCGCCCACAGTCGTTCCCCACGACCCAACTCGACGGGCACCACCGCGACGTGCAACTGGTCAATGAGATCGGCGTCGAGAAATTCGCGCACCGTGGCGATACCGCCGCCAATGCGCACGTCTTTGCCATCGGCAGCCTCAAGCGCCCGCGCGAGTGCGTCCTGCGGCGACGCATCAAGAAAATGGAACGTGGTGTCACCCGCGGCAAATGATGGTCGAACGTGATGCGTGAGTACGAACACCGGCGTGTGGAACGGCGTGTCCTCCCCCCACCACCCTCTCCACTCGAAGTCCTCCCACGGTCCGCGCTGGGGACCGAATTTGTTCCGTCCCATGATCTCGGCACCGATGTTGCGGGTGAAGTCACGGGTGCAGTAGTCGTCGAGCCCGTACGTCCCGCCCGGCTCGGTCCGATTGACCCAGTGGGCGGTCGCTCCCGCCCAAGCGAACAGTTCGGCCGGATTGGCGTGGCCAAAGGGGTGCTCAAGGCTTTGCCCCTCCCCCGACCCGTACCCGTCGCTGGTCACCATGAAGTTGTGTACGCGCACCAGTTGTGTCATCGGGGCCTCCCGGTCGCGGAGGGACTCGCGCGACGTCACCACATACTACGAAGGGCCATCCCACAACGATTGTCTCAGTCTCTGGGTGGACCTTGGGCACAATAAGAACCGGCCACACGGATCGTGATGGGTTTTGCCAGCCAGACTCGCTGTTTGTTTCGCTGTATGAGCGACGTCAAAACACCACATATCGAGGATTGACAACTGATACCACAGTGGTATCATTAATCAATGGCATTCACCCTTCGAACCGACGCCACTCTCGAGAAGGCGCTCGCCTCCCTCTCTGAACTTGAGGGTGTCTCCCGTCAAGAAGTCATCCGCCGCGCGGTGCTCGATCGAGTCGAACGTACCGGCCACGTGGCACGGGTTGAAGAATCAACGCATCGCATGGTGACACGCTGGAACGATGTTCTGGAGCGACTTGGCTCTGCATGAGCGAAGTCGAATACCTCGAACTCGAGGACATCATCATGATGGTTCGAACCCTTGGGATCGGTCCAGTTCGTGATATTGGTCTGTTGGATTCGGCGGTAAACAGGCCCCGATCCAGTGCTTTCGGCGAGGACGCCTACGCAACGATCAGTCTCAAGGCGGCTGCGCTTTTGCAATCCATGGCCAAGAACCACGCCCTCGTGGACGGCAACAAGCGACTGGCGTGGCTGAGCACGGTCGTATTCTGCGATCTCAACGGGATATCACCACCACTCACCGATGACGAAGCATTCCAACTCGTTTACGACGTCGCGACTTCACAACTGGACGTTGCCGTAATTGCCCATCGGCTTCGTCTCGAATGAGGCGAGTCCTTGGATGCCGTGCGCTGGCCATCGAAACTTGCCGGCACGTTCAGATCACGCGATTCGCAGAGCTTGGGCGGCGCGATCGATTGAGCGCCGTGCATGACCACGATGACGCCGTGTCACTTCGCAAAGAGCGACGGTGATTTGTAGGCAACGTTGCCGACACACGGCGAGTGAGTCCGTGAACGAACCGTCACCGCAGGCCAGGTTCCTCCACAAGACTTCGCCAACTTCAGAGTGGAGGTGATGGGATTCGAACCCACTGCCTCTACATTGCGAACGTAGCGCTCTACCAATTGAGCTACACCCCCGAAGGAAACTTCAGTTTAGCCCAACGCGTAACGGTCGGATTGCTCGTCGCGCCACTGGCCGCTCACCCGCGCACCCGTGCGCGGGTCGAACTGGGTGAACTCGGCAAACTCGTCGTACTCCTCGTACTCGTACTCGTCATAGACGGGCTCGGTGCGACGCGGGGAGCGCGCCCGACGCGCGGCGAGTGGCTCGACCGGCGCCGCGGGCCGACGACTCAGCGAGCTCAGTCCGAGCGACGACTCGTGCAGGTAGCCCTGGCCCACAGCGTAGAACGCCAGAGCGATGAATCCCACTACGCCGATCCACGCGACGATCGCGAGGTCCCAGGCCAGCGCGAAGCCGGTGAAGAAGCCGATGACACTGAGGGTCAGCGCCGTCAGGACGAGGCGCAGGAACATGACCCGTCGACGCGCGCGCATCGAGCGCGCGCGACTCACGGACGGCGCCGGTCGCGTCGACTGGCGCGGGGTCGCCGCGTAGGCCGCGGCGTAGTGGTTGGTCGTTGGACGCGACGCACTCGGCGCCTCGTAGGCCGGGCGGCGTCGCGCGAGTGGCTCGTCGAATTCGTAGTCGCTGCTCCACTCGTCCCACGAGCTGCGCGACTCGAGTGACTGGTACGTGTCGCCATCGTGAACGACCGTGAGGTGCGGGCGCCGCGGCTGCTCGTGGTACTCGGGCTCGTAGGAGCCCATGCCGTCGTACTCGTCGAGGCGGTGCACCGGCTCGACCACCGCGCGACGCCCGATGACGTCGTGCTCCTCGTGGAAGTGCTCGATCGACCGATCGTTTCGGTAGTCGCGCAGTCGCCGCACCAGCATGGGAACGAGGAACGCCCCCCAAAGCAGCAGCAGGATGATCAGTAGCATCCGGCTCGCATGTGCTGGATCTCACTCGACATTGCCGTTAAATGTACAAGGCCATCACGTGAAATTGGTGGATGTTATACCTCGTGTAGTCCACATTCGACTTTGTCGCCGCCGGCCCAGCGCCCGCTGCGACGGTCGCTCGGGTCGAGGGGCTTGCTCGTCACCGCGGCGCAGCCGATCGAGGCGTAGCCCTGAGCCCACAGCGGATGCGACGCGAGCCCGTGCCGGTCGAGGTAGTACGCGATGTCGTCGTCGGTCCAGGTGACGAGCGGGTTGACCTTGACGAGGCCGAACTTCTCGTCCATCGAGACGATGGGCGTCGCGGCGCGCGTCGGCGCGTCCACGCGCTTCAAGGCCGTCACCCAGCCGGCGCGCCCGGCGAGCACACGCGTCAGGGGCTCGACCTTTCGCTGCGCGCAGCACTGCGCGGTGCCACAGGGCCAGCTGGCCGCCTCGGCGCTCAGCTCGGGGCGCGTGATGCGCAGCGACCAGTCGCGCTCGATCCGCTCGACGAACTCGAGGGTCTCGGGGAAGTGGCCGCCGGTGTCCAGGAAGACGAATTCGGCCTCGGGCCAACGCTCGTGCACGAGGTGCACGAGCACCAGGTCCTCGAAGGAGCACGCCACCACGACGTCGCCCAACTCGTCAAACGCCCACCCCAACACCTCGCTCGGATCGGCCGTCTCGAAGCGCGCATTGAGCGCCGCCAGGTCCTGAATCGTGGGCTGACTGGGTATCATCATGAAAAGACCTCGAAAAGTTTAATATTTCCTAGTGATATTGTAGACTATTCGAGGAACGGAACCATGACCTTGACATCTTTGCGCCCCCAGACGACCACTGACCATCTCTCGCTCCTCGAGTCCCACGCCGTCTACATTCTGCGCGAGGTGGCCGCCGAATGCGAGCGACCCGTACTGCTCTTCTCGGGCGGCAAGGACTCGGCGGTGCTGTTGCACCTAGCGGTCAAGGCCTTCGCGCCGGGCCGCCTCCCCTTTCCGGTGATGCACGTCGACACCGGCCAGAACTTCCCCGAAGTCCTCGCGTTCCGGGACCAGACCGTCGCCAACCTCAACGCGCGCCTCGTCATTGCGAGCGTGCAGGAGGCGATCGACCGCGGCCGGGTGGCCGACCCCGGCCCCCACGGCGCCCGCAACCGGCTCCAGACGGTGGCGCTGCTCGACGCAATCGTCGAGCACGGCTTTGACGCCGCCTTCGGTGGCGCCCGACGCGACGAGGACAAGGCCCGCGCCAAGGAACGGATCCTTTCCTTTCGCGACGCGTTCGGCCAGTGGGACCCCCGCCAGCAGCGCCCCGAACTGTGGCAGCTCTACCAGGGCCGGGTGAACGCCGGCGAGCACCTGCGGGCCTTCCCGCTCTCGGACTGGACCGAGCTGGACATCTGGCAGTACATCGAACGAGAGAACGTCGCCCTGCCGCCGATCTACTTCGCCCACGAGCGCGACGTGGTGCGCCGCGACGCCATGTGGCTCGCCGTGAACGAGTTCATCGAGCCCCGGCCCGGCGAGCGCGTCGAGCGGCGCCTCGTGCGCTACCGCACCGTCGGCGATGCGACCTGCACCGGCGCGGTCGAGTCCGACGCGGTGACCGTCGAGGCGATCGTGCGCGAGGTGGCGACCGCGAACGTCTCCGAGCGCGGCGCGACGCGCGCCGACGACCGCTTCTCCGAGACCGCCATGGAAGACCGCAAGCGTGAGGGTTACTTCTAAGTGGAGCTCACGACAGACATCTTGCGACTCGCGACCGTCGGGTCCGTCGACGACGGCAAGTCGACGCTCATCGGCCGGCTGCTCGTGGACACCCGCCAGCTCTTCGACGACCAACTCGACGCCGTGGTCAACGCCTCCGAGCGCCGCGGCGTCGGCGACCTCGACCTGAGCTTCGTGACCGACGGCCTGCGCGCCGAGCGCGAGCAGGGCATCACCATCGACGTCGCCTACCGCTACGCGTCGACCCCCCAGCGAAAGTTCATCATCGCCGACTGCCCGGGCCACGTGCAGTACACCCGCAACATGGCCACCGGCGCCTCAACGGCCGACCTAGCGCTCGTGGTGGTCGACGTCGCGCACGGGCTCAAGGAGCAGACCCGGCGCCACCTGTGCATCGCCGCGCTGCTCGGCGTGCGCGGGCTGGTGGTCGCGGTCAACAAGATGGACGCGGTGCACTGGTCACCGACCGCCTTCCAGAGCGTCGTCGACGAGGTCGAGACCGTGGCCGGCGAGCTGGGCTTTGACGCGATCACCTGCGTGCCCACCTCGGCCCTGCTCGGCGACAACGTCGTGGACGCCTCGGACCACACCCCGTGGTACGCCGGACCCACCGTGCTCGAGGCCCTCGAGACGAGCGACGCCGGCGCCTGGTCCAATGCGACCAACGGCGCGCGCCTACCGATCCAGTGGGTCCTGCGCCAGCCCGGCGGCGGGCGCACCTACGCCGGCATGGTGAACGGCGAGGCCCTGCACGAGGGTGACGTCGTGACCCTGCTGCCCGCGGGCATCGAGACGACGATCACCGCGCTCAACACCCTGCACAGCGGGGCCGACGTTGACGGGGCGGTCGGGCTCTCGATCGACGTGGCACTCGCCGACGAGACCGACGCCGGGCGCGGCGACCTGCTCGCCGGCGCGCCA
>JAJYDR010000044.1 GCA_021777285.1 Actinomycetes bacterium | reverse complement strand
TGCGGGCGGTGACCTTCGTGAAAGAGTTCGTGAAGGAATTCACCTCGTGCGCGATACGATGGCGGTATCGGCCGCCAGGTCGCGGTCGCAAAGGGGAATCATGGTTACACGGCGGTCGTCCCGGTCTGCGGGCCTGCTCGAGGAACTCGCCCCCGACGTCGAACGGTTGCTCAATCGACACCTCGAGGCGCCACGGTTGTGGTATCCCCACGAGCAGATCGACTGGGGTGCGGGTGCGTCATTCGCCGATCGCCCGTGGGCGCCCACCGACTACCCACTGCCCGACGGCGTGCGTAGTTCGATCTACGTCAATTTGCTGACCGAGGACAATCTGCCCTACTACACGACCACGCTGTCGCGCCTCTCGTCGCCGACACACCCGATCGCGGACTGGAACCACCAGTGGACGATGGAGGAGAACCGCCACGCGATGGTGATGCGTGACTGGGTCCACATCAGCCGCTGCATCGACCCGGTGCTGTTGGAGGATGGACGTCGCGTGCAGATGTTTCAGGCGATGGTGCCCGCGCCCGAGACCTTCGCCGATCTCATCTGCTACGTGGCGCTCCAGGAGCGGGCCACTCAGGTCGCGCACCGTAACACTGCCGCGCACCTGCCCAAGGACGACAAGATCGGTCGCAACCTCCTCGGACTTGTTGCGGGAGACGAGACCAAGCACTACCTCTTCTATCGAGACTTGACGTTGGCGGGCTTCGCGATCGACCCGTCACTCATGATGGTGGCCGCGGCCAAACAGGTGAGCGCGTTCGCGATGCCGGGCACCGGGATCCCAGGGTTCACCCGTCACGCGGTGCGCATCGCGAAGGAGGGGATCTACGGGCTGACCCAGTTCGCCCGCGACGTCCTTGACCCCGTGCTCACATTGTGGGACGTCAACCACCTCGAGGACCTGACACCGGACGCCGAGCGCGCTCGCATCGATCTGACCGCGGTGGTCGCGAAGTTGAGCGCGAGCGTTGAGCGTGTTACCGCCAAGGCCGGTCGTCCGGCCTTGATCTGATCACTCCTTGGAGTTGGCGACTCGCCTGATGTACTCCTCGAAGGCGGCCTGCTGGGTCTGGACCGTGCGTCGGTCGCGTTCGTGCATAGAACCACCGCGCACGACGAGGTAGATAAGGGTTCCCAGCAGGGGAAGAACGAGGATTCCGATCACCCAGGCCGCTTTCTGTGGTCCGCTGAGGTCGTGGCTGCGCATGATGTCCGAAAGGACGTGGAAGGCCAGCATGAGCCAGAAGACGAAGAGGACCACGTACGCGGTCGTGACGAAGACATCCCAAAGGGGGTAGTTAGTGGCGAGCACGGTACTCCTTTCCACTCAAACCTAATCACCGATCGAACGCAACTCGGCGAGGCGCGTGCGCAACGCGGGTTCGTCGCCGCGAACTTCAAGGATCTTGGTCCGTGAACGACGGCCGTGAACGAGATCGACCATCGAGGGCGACACGCCGAAGGCGTCGGCGACTGCCCGCAGTGTCTCGTCACTGGCGGCCCCATCAACGGCTCGCGCGCGCACGCGTACGACGAGTGCGCCGTCATAGTCACCGCCGACCTCGCCGCGGCGCGACCCGGGATGGACGTGGACGGTCACACGCATCGCGCACGGACCTGTCCGACGCACGTGTCATTGGTCACGGGACTGTTCTACCAACTCCGAGCGGGTCGATGGGGAAGCCTAGGATTGGAAAAACTGAGGCAGAGGGGGGATTCGTGGGGCTCAGCATGGCCGAGGCAATTGCGTTGGTTTCAGGACCGGGGCAGCCCTTTGAGACCGTCGAAGAGTCGAACGACGGCGTGACCTACCGCGTCTTTAAGAATGCGCCGCCCACGCTCAAGCAATACTTCGACCAGTTACGCGGCGACGAGAGGACGTTCATCGTCTACGAGGACGAGGAGTGGACGTTCAATAAAGTGAAGGACGAGATTGACGCATTGGCCGACGTGCTCGTGAATCACTACGGCGTCGCCAACGGCGACCGCGTAGGGATCGCCATGCGTAACCTGCCCGAGTGGACGGTCGCGTTCGGGGCGATCGTCTCGATTGGCGCGGTGTCGGTCTCGTTGAACGCGTGGTGGACCGAGGACGAGCTCGAGTACGCGATCAACGACGCCGGTCTCGCGCTGCTCGTCGCAGACTCCGAACGAGTCACACGAGCTCAGGCGCCGTGCCTGCGTGCGGGCGTGCCGATCCTTGGCGTGCGCCTCGACGAGTTGTTGCCACTGAGCCCGGGGGTCGAGCGCTGGAGCGACCTGGTCCGAGTAGGCGCACCCATGCCTGACGTGACCGTTCGACCAGATTCGGACGCGACGATCCTCTACACCTCGGGTACGACCGGCATGCCCAAGGGGGCTGTCTCCACGCATCGCGCGGTCAGTCAGTCGATCATGGCGTTCGCCGCGAATTCGGCGATCAATGACGCACGTCGAGATCCCAACAGCGGATCGGGCCAAGCGCCCTGTTTCATCCTCGTGGTGCCGCTGTTCCACGTGACGGGTTGCATCCCGGTCATGATGTCGTGCGTTGCGTGGCACTTCAAGCTCGTGATGATGTACCGCTGGGAGCCGGAACGAGCGCTGCAACTGATCGAACGGCACCGAGTGACCAGCTTCGTCGGCGTGCCGACCCAGAGCTGGGACCTGATGGAGAACCCTCATTTCGACGAGTACGATACGAGTTCGCTCACACTCGTTGGCGGTGGCGGCGCGCCTGCACCGCCGGCGCTGGTCAGCCGCGTCGAGCACACGTTCGCCAAGGGCCGGCCCTCGCTGGGCTACGGCATGACCGAGACGAACGCCTACGGACCCGGGAATTATGGCGACGATTACGTGAGCCACCCAACCTCGACGGGCCGGGCACGGATGATTGTGCTCGACGCGTCAATCCGTGACCTTGACGGACACGAGGTGCCCGTCGGTGAACGCGGCGAGATCTGGCTGAAGGGTCCCATGCTCATTCGCGGCTATTGGAAGAAACCGGAGGCCACCGCCGCGGCAATCACTGATGGGTGGCTGCGTACTGGTGATATCGGCCACGTGGACGAGGACGGTTTCTTGTACATCGAAGATCGGATGAAGGACATCATCCTGCGCGCGGGGGAGAACGTCTACAGCGCCGAGGTCGAGTCGGCGATCTACGAGATACCAGCGGTCTACGAAGCGGCCGTCGTCGGTCTGCCGCACGAGCGACTCGGCGAGGAGGTGGCCTGCATCGTACGGCTGAAGGATGGCGCATCCTTGAGTGAGGATGAATTGCGTTCTCATCTCGCGTCGAAGTTGGCGGCCTTCAAGATCCCCACGCGGGTCGCGTTCACGAAGGAGCCATTACCCCGAAATCCTGCGGGCAAACTACTGAAGCGCGAGATGCCGGCGCGCTACTTCGACTGAAGGAGCTCGAGCGCCCGGCGAGCGTAGTCCGCCAGGTTCACGTCGTCCACCTCAGCGAGTTGGAACCAACGCGCGAGGTCGGTCGTCCCTGCGGCCTCGTCGCGAAGCGACCCGCCGGTCAGTCGCACGGTGTAGAGGATGCGCACCGTGTGCAGCCGCTCGCCGTTGTCCCGTCGCCGCTCGTCGCTTGTAACGCCCACCAGTTGTGGGGCGTTGACGATGAGCCCGGTCTCTTCGGCGAACTCGCGGATAAGCGCCTCCTCGGGCGCCTCGCCGAAGTCGATGCCCCCGCCCGGCAACCACCACAGCGGCGGGTCGTGGTGAGGATTGCTCGAACGAACGAGCACGACGCGCCCATCATCGACGAGGATGCCGTAACTGCGCACCGTCGTACGCTGACGGGGCCGTCGACTCACTGATGCGTACCGTGTAACGCGAGGTACGTCCGTCGACAACCCTCGCCGCAGAAGTAGTGGGTCTCGCCGTCGGCGCCCACCGCGCTCAGCGCCGTGGCCGAATTGACCCGCATCTCGCAGATCGGGTCGATCGCGTCCCCGTTCTCGTCACCCTGCATCGGTGCTGAGGCCTCGGCGGCCTCGAGGGCGAGAAAGGCCCGTCGACAGCCGGGTCCGCAGAAGTAGTGGGTCTCGCCGTCAGCGCCGACCGCGCTGAGTGCCGTGGCCGAATCGACCCGCATCTCACAGATCGGGTCAATCGCATCTCCGTTGATGGCTTCTTGCATGGGTGTTGATTCCTCTCCGCGGTCGAACCGCTCAGCGCACCGAATAGAACAGAAGTAGTAAGTCTGACCGTTTCGTTGCCGCACCGCAACCGGGGCCGTGACGTCGACGTTCATGCCGCAAATCGGGTCGCGGGCGCTCTGTTCGCCGTCGTTTTGGTGGCTGCGTGCGAGAACCATCAACGTGAGCACGACGACGGTCGCGACCACATTTGCGACGAGCGTGCCCCCGAGTGGGAAGTGGCCGCTCATCGCCGGCGTGTGGCGTGAGGTGGGAATCAGGTTGGCGCTTCGAAAGAGGACCTCAACGACGAGTCCACCCGCGGACATCACGAACCACAGCAGACCAAAGAGCCGCAGGGTCATGGACGTGCCGTAGAAACGGCGATAGATGAACAGCAGCGGCAGGGTCACCAAGTCCGCGAAGATGAAGGCGATTACGCCGCCAAAGGCCACGCCGTGGGTCCAGAGTGCGGCTGCGAGTGGGATGTTGCCCACGGAACAGACGAACGAGATGACCGCGATGAGCGGCGCGATGATCGCGTTCTCGACCACCGTGAGCCAGCCGTGGCCGGTTAGGAATATGTGTGACCACCAGACCTGGGGGACGTGCACGCTCATGAACCCGGCGATGAGGAACCCCGCGAGGAGTTCCTTGCGCAACATCGTGAAGTCGCCCAGCGTGTAGCGCGCGGCGAGCGCGTAGTGCCGACGCGCGAGGACTCGCTCACGCCACGTGGTGTTCGCCGGCTGGGTGGGCGGTGGCGCATCCTGTAGGACGCGTTCGTACAGCGCAGCTTGGTTGCGACGGCTATAGACGAGGCCAGTGAGGAACGCCAGTGCGAGGATCATGATGACCCCGCCCACGATCTGGGCGGCGAGGAACTGCCAGCCGAGCAGGAGATAGAGCACGATGCCGAGCTCTATGACGAGGTTCGTCGATGCGATCATGAAGATCAGCGAGTTCGTCCACGACGCCCCGCGGGCGAAGAGGGCCCGGGCCATTGCGCTCGCGGCGTAACTGCACGACGATGAGATGACTCCGAGGAACGACGCCTTGACGACCGTGCGCGGTGTCGTTTCGCCAAGTTGGCGGCGCAGGCCATCGCGGGGGAGAAAACTCTGGACCATCCCCGACAGCGTGAATCCGAGGACCAGTGGCCACCACGTCATCCAGATCATGGCCGCGCTCTCGCGCAGCCCGACACCGATCCAGCGTGCGACCGTGGCGAGCGCAGACGTCATCGAGTGCGCCACCCGACTTCGGTCACCGATTCATCGGTCATCCCCCTCGCGTCGCCGTGGCGCACCGCGACCTGGACGTGGGGGGTAGTCGGCATCGAACCTCTTTCTCGGGTTCAATCTTACTGCGACCAACGCGATGGCCATTATGGTTGGCCAATGGACCAAGGCGGCTCTGTACCATCCTTACGCGACTGCGCAGCGGTGGATCCCGTTGGCCACGGCCGATTCGTGGCCGAGTTATCGAAGTTCTACACCGTCATGGACCACCCGAACGGGGGGTACCTGCAAGTCGTGATGGCTAACGCGGCCCTGGCTGCGGCATCCCAGGACGGGTCTTCGCATCTACACGCCACGGCCGTGACCACGAACTACATCGGTGCTCCCACGGTCGGTCCGGTCACGCTCGAGGCGAAGGTGCGCAAGGTGGGGCGCGGGGTCTCATTCGTCCACGTCGAACTGATCCAAGACGGTCTGGTCACGACGGAATCTCTCGTGACGCTCGGGACGTTGCACGACGGCCCAGCCCGGTACCTCGGCGCCGAAGTGCCCGACATCGCGCCACTGGCTTCGTGTCGGCGTTCGACCGGCGGTGTCGAGGTCAACATCGCTCGGATCATCGATCTTCGAATGGACCCGGTTACCGCCGGTTGGTCGATCGGCGAGCTTCGCGACATCGGTGAGGTCCGCGGTTGGTTGCGCCTAGACGAGGGGTCCTCAGGCTGGGATCCATCGACGCTGCTGTTCGCGAGCGATGCGTTGCCGCCGGCAACGTTCCCGCTCGGCTCTTCGGGTTGGGTACCCACGCTGCAGCTCACGTCCTACGTCCGGCGAATCCCGGTTGGCGAGTGGTTGCGCGCTCGTCAATGGTGTCTGGTCATCGCCGATAGCGTCGTTGATGAACGGTGTGAGCTCTTCGACGAGCGCGGGGAACTCGTCGCATCGTCGAGCCAACTGGCGATGGTGCGCTTTCCCAGCCACCCGTGACCTCGGACTCGGGCGGGGAGTGGCTCAAGATCGGTACTCGCGCGCGCATTCCCGTGGAGGCGATCACCATACGCGCCGAAACGTCGGGCGGCCCGGGTGGACAGCACGCGAATCGGGCCAAGACGAAGATCGTCGTTTCGTTACGCGTCGAAGAGGCTACGACGCTCGACCCAGCGGCGCGCGAGCGGTTGGCCAGCGTGCTCGGACCAGTCGTGCGGTCGTCGGCCAGCCGTTTCCGCTCACAAGCCCAGAATCGCGAGGCGGCCCTCGAACAACTCCGCCTGCGACTGGCTTCGGCGCTGAGTGAACCGGAGGTTCGGCGGCCCACTCGCGCGACACGCGCATCGCGAATCCGTCGAATCGAGGAGAAACGAGCGCGGGGACGTCAGAAGCAGAGCCGCCGTTCCACAGACGACGACTGACTAGCGAGCGCGCGCGAGGTGGCGACTGATCAAGTCGAGCGCTGCGGTCACCGGACCGTTCATCGATTCGTCGAGGTTCTCGTGGGGGCCCCGCAGTGGTGTTAGCGACGCGTAGCCGGCCGCGAGTAACGCACCGTCGTCATCGTTTGACTCGTCGCTCACGTCACCGAGTTCGGGGGAGGCGGCGCCGAAGCGGAGCGGCAACTCACCCTCATCACCGAGTGGCTCGCCGCCAGCTCGCGGTCCCGCGGCACTCACAACTCCGGCGGTCGAGATGTGTCCTCGTCGAACACCTCGCAGCTGGGCCGCGGGCAGATTCGGGACATTGAGGTTGAACACCGTGCTCGAGGGCGCGCGCAGGAGTTCGTCAACGACCTCGAGCGCCACCGCCGCCGCGGTTTCGTAGTGGACGGTTTCACCCCACTGCACCGATATCGCGAGTCCGGACAAGCCCAACTGTGCGGCGGTGAGGATTGCGCCAACGGTACCTGAGTGCAGCACGCTGCGACCAACGTTGGCTCCGGCGTTGATTCCCGAGAGTACGAGGTCCGGCTCGATTCCGAAGCTTCCGATCGACCCGAGCAACGCGCACAGTGCTGGCGGCGCCTCGAGGGCGAAGGTGGGAATCGACTCGGCGCCTGCGATGGTGTGTCGACGGTACCCAACTGAGGGATGGTCAAAGACATCACCGACGGCGGCGGACATCCCCGAGTAGTTCGTTCGCGGTGCCACGACGACGGCTTCACGCACGTCGCCGTCGGCGCCGTCCTCGATCCAACGGGCTACCGCACGGGCGAGTACCGCGATGCCCGGCGCCCCCACGCCATCGTCGTTCGTGATGAGAATTCGCATACGTCGTACCCTAACTGTCGTAAGTTACGTACCGAGGAAGAGAGGAATCGGTCGATGCTGCCCTCTGGCGAACAGATCGCGATTGCCCATGGCAATCAACGTGCCGTCATCACCGAGGTGGGCGCCACCCTTCGTACCTATGTTCAGGGCGGAGTCGCCGTCGTCGAAGGGTACGCGGGTGACGAAGTGCCTGTCGGAGCTCACGGCCAGGTCCTCTACCCGTGGCCGAACCGCCTGAGCGCGGAACCCTGGTCCTTCTCGGATCGAACGGGACGACCAACGGTCGACATCGTCGAACAGGTAGCGGCAATCCACGGGCTCGTTAGGTGGCGACCCTTTCGAGTGGAGTCGGTCAACCAGAACCGCTGCGCGCTATCGCTGCTCCTGCATCCCACGCCGGCGTATCCCTTCGCGTCATCGATCGAGGTGGCGTACCACCTCGGATCGATGGGCCTCACCGTGACCACGACGATCAAGAACCTCGACGAAGTGGCGATCCCATTTGGCTTGGGCTTCCACCCGTATCTCGCCGTGACGACGCCAACGATCGAAGGTTCGACGTTGCGAGTGCCGGCCCGAGCCTTCGTGGCGGTGAACGAGCGACAGTTACCAACCGGCGAGATTCTGCCCGTGACGCATCACGTGCTCGATTTCACCGTGGCCAAATCGCTCAGTGGCCATGAACTCGACGTCACGTACACCGAGCTCACCCGTGACGACTACGGCATGGCCACGGTCTCGTTGTTCGACAAGGACGACGGCTGCGTCGAATTGAGCATGGACCGGAACTTCCCCTACGTCCAGATCTACACCGGCGATCAACTCGGGCACGGTCGGCGACGGACGTCGGTCGCGGTCGAACCGATGACGTGCCCGCCGGACGCGTTGCGTAGCGGTAAGGACCTCGTGGTACTCCAACCCGGTCAGCACTGGGCGGGATCATGGCGGATGCGCCGCCTGCCGTGAGCAGTCGAGTCATCCTCGTGACCGGTTCGTCTCGCGGCATCGGGGCGGCGACGGCGATGAGATTCGCCGCACGGGGTGATCGCGTCGTTTTCAATTCAGCTACGAGCGTCCAAGCGGGCGAACGCCTCGCTGCGCAGACTCCGAACTCGATCTACGTCCAGGCGTCAATCGGCGTGCCGGGTGACGCCGAGCGACTCGTCGCCGAGGTGCTCGATCGGCTGGGCCGTCTCGACGTACTCATCAACAACGCGGCCACGACGTCGGTCATCGATCACCGCGACCTCGCTGCGGCGTCCCTGGAGGTGTGGCGTCAGATCTTCGAGGTGAACGTGTTCGGGACGTGGGCGATGTCGGTCGCCGCGATGGAGGCGCTGCGAGCAACCAAGGGGTCCATCGTCAATGTGTCGTCGATCGCCGGTATTCGTCAGACCGGATCGTCGATCCCCTACGCGACCTCCAAGGCGGCGCTCAATCACCTCACCACGCTGCTCGCCAAAGTCGTGGGCCCCGAGGTACGCGTCAACGCCGTCGCCCCGGGACTCGTCGATACCGAGTGGACGGCGCAGTGGGACGCAGTTCGCCGTCACGTCCAGACGGTCGCCCCGCTGCGTCGCAGCGCGACACCCGAGGACGTGGCCGCTGCGATCGAGTCGTTGGTGGACAACGTCTATGTGACCGGACAGATCCTCGCGGTCGACGGAGGTCTCAGCTTGATGCAGTGACCGGTTTCGTGGGTGGCACTGCTGCTCGCAGTACTCGGTTCATCGCACGGGTGGCGCCTCCGATTATGAGACGTTGCCAACGGTTTCGTTGGGCGACTCCGAGCGATTCAAGCGCCCAGCCCGGCAGTAGGCCGAGGGCGCTTTCGACGAGCAGCCAATACGCGAGTCGCTGAACGAGACCACCACCGACGCCGGCTATGAGGAAGTCGCGCGCTTCGACGCCGTCAGCGCTTAAACGCAGTTCCGGACGAAAGGCGCGTAGCTGGTGGTGTAGTTCCTTTACCGTCTTCGGCGGCGACTCGCCGCCGAGGTCTGCCGCCACTTTGGCCATTTCGCACACGTAACGGTCGGCGTCGGCCGAAGAAAGTTGGTTAGGGCCAAAGTGCCGGTAGGACTCGAGGAAGATTGTCGTGCCGGCGACGTGTACCCACGACAGCAGGTGCGGGTCGCTCGCCTCGTAGTTCACGCCGTCATCGGCGACGCCGCGCACCGCGAGGTGGATCGCTTTCACCCGTTCGATTGACGCGTAGGCAGTGTTGCGCGATCCGTAGGTGGTGTCTCCGATGAAGTTCGCGGTCTGGAGCACTCGACCAAGTGTGTCTTCGCGGTACCGCGAGTGCTGCGCGACACCCGCCATCGTGTAGGGGTGCAGCATTTCGAGGAACAGCGAGCCAATACCCCCAATGAGCATGGCCGCCAAGTCCCCGTGGACGAGGCGCGCGACGCCGTCGACCGGTTGGTACGACTCGGTCGGGTCGAGGCACATCGCCGGGGGTTCGCGCGTTAAACCGACGGCATTGCGGATCGATCGGTTGGCCCACACCCGAATCCGCTCGGGAATCGGGGTTCTCGGTTGGGGCACCGTGTTGTCCTCCTCGGTCACGCCTCGTAGATTTTACGGCTGCTTTCATTTTCCTCTGCGCTCTGGGACACTGTGTGATGGCTCAAACGACACGTCGGCGATCGACTGACGCCGATGTCGCTACAGAATCTGATGTTTCAAGTGAGACCACGACGGCGACGAAACGACCGTGGAACGTCGTCGTGTGGAACGATCCGGTCACGCCGATGAACGTGGTCGTGGTCATCTTCAAGCGAATCTTCGGCTATTCGAACAACAGGTGCACCCAGCTGATGCTGACGGTTCATCACGAAGGGCGCGCCGTTGTCTGGTCCGGTGAGCGTGAACGCGCCGAGCGTTACTGCGTGAAGATC
Source organism: Actinomycetes bacterium (assembly GCA_021777285.1). The sequence goes on along the minus strand of JAJYDR010000044.1, from coordinate 5,536 downwards.
CAGGTCGCGGGACTCCAGTGCACCGTGGAGGAGGCTGCCTGATGGCGCCACGGCTCTTCATCCGGCGCCGCGACGGCCGCATCGAAGTTCGACTCAACGAAGCTGGCCGCGATGTCGTGCGCACGGTGGTGCGTCGAGTGGTCGCGGCCGAGAACGATATCGACGATGAGTGGAACACGACGTTGAACGGACCCATTGACCCGAGTCGAGATCAGGACGACCCTTTGCTCACGCTGGCACGCCAACACGACATGAGCTCCAACGCCGAACTGGCGTTGATGACCGTCGACGAGCCTTTTCTGAACGACGGAGAGGCGTGGGCCTGGCTGAGTACCCTGCAGGTCGCGCTTCGTGCGACCGCCAGTGCGCATGGACTGGTCAACGACGAACGGATCAATAGCGCTGACGAAGCCGTACTGGGTGAGGTCCAGATCCTGCAGTCGCTTCTGTTCTCACTCGCCGACGTGGTGTGACTCTTCGAGGTCCCGACGGGCCACGCCATCGCTAGAGCCCGTAGGCTGGGTGAATGCCAATTCGACCAACGCACCTTCTCATCCTTAGCTCGCTCGCCCTCGGAGGCGTCGTCCTCACGCCAGCGGTTTCGCAGGCGTCGAGCAAGGTCTCGGTGTCGACGGTGCTGGCCGCGGCCAAGAACGCCATGATTGGTGAGAAGAGTGTGCATATCGTCGTTGCGTCCACATCCGGCAAGACGGTGAATCACGTCACGGCCGACCTCGGCACGTCGAGCGGACAGGAGTATTTCGTCTCGGGCACGGCCAAGGTGGAGATCCGGGTCACCGCGAAGAACGCCTACCTGAGCGGGAACGCCAAGGGTTTGACCACGTTGGTCGGCCTCACCGCCGCCCAGCAGAAGAAGGTCGGGACCAGGGTGATCGTGATGAAGGCGGGAACCTCGCCGTACACGACGTTCCAGTCCAATCTCACCGTGTCCGCCTTCGCGACGTTCTTGCCGGCTGTCAAGGGTGTGTCACTCACCACCAACCGTCACAAGAACTACGTCTTGACCTGGACGAAGCCCGCGACGAGCACCACGTCAAAGACCAAGAGCGTGCTGACGATCTCGTCGGGCAAGAAGGCGCTCCCACTCTCTGAAGTCGTGAGTGGAACCACCGGCAGCGGCAAGACCAAGTTCTCACGGTGGGGCAAGTCGTTCTCGGTGACGCCACCGCCCTCGTCGAATTTGGTGGCCTACTCCTCGATCGTGACTGGGTGAGCGACCAAGAGTCCCAGCGCAGCACTACCCAGTTGACCAGGTAAGTCAATTCCCAGTTCATCGATTGGACTTAGGTCCCTAGCGAGAAGTTGTGCTGAGCCCCGAATCTCCACTAGATAAGCCCTAGGCATTTCGAGCGATGGTGGGGGGGGTCATGGGTTCATACCGCGACGCGTGGGAACAGAGCATCAAGAGTCCGAATGAGTTCTGGGGCGAGGCCGCTAAGGGCGTCACCTGGTACCAGAGTCCGTCAGTCGTCCTCGACGACACCAACGCGCCCCTCTATCGCTGGTTCAGCGATGGCGTGATGAACACGTGTTACAACGCGATTGACCGACACGTTGAGGCGGGACGCGGTGCCCAGCGCGCGCTGATCTACGACAGCCCGGTCACCGGGGTAAAGCGTGTCTATACCTACGATGAGTTGCTCGACGAGGTGTCCCGGTTCGCGGGAGCGCTTCAGTCGCTCAACGTCGCCAAGGGCGACCGCGTGGTGATCTACATGCCCATGATTCCCGAGGCGCTCATCGCGATGCTCGCCTGTGCCCGGATTGGCGCCATCCACTCGGTTGTCTTCGGCGGCTTCGCGGCGCACGAGTTGGCGATGCGTATCAATGATGCGGCACCGAAGGTCGTCGTCTCGGCGTCCTGCGGCATCGAAGTAAGTCGCGTCATCGAATACAAGCCGTTGCTCGACGCAGCACTGAGCGAGGCGAGCCATCATCCCGACGCGTGCGTCATCGTGCAACGGCCCCAGGCGCAAGCCACGATGGAAGTCGGCCGGGACTTCGATTGGAACGATTTGATGGCTTCGGCAGCTGCGGCGCCGTGCGTGCCGGTTCAGGCCACGGATCCGCTCTACATCCTCTACACCTCTGGTACCACCGGTCGACCCAAGGGAGTGGTGCGCGACAACGGTGGTCACGCCGTCGCACTGACCTGGTCGATGCCGAACATCTATGACACCACGGCGGGCGAGGTGTTCTGGGCGGCCTCTGACGTCGGGTGGGTCGTTGGGCACTCGTACATCGTGTACGCGCCGTTGCTCGCCGGTGCGACGACCTTGCTCTACGAGGGAAAGCCGGTTGGGACACCCGACGCCGGGGCGTACTGGCGAGTCATTGCCGAATGGGGCGTGAAGACCTTGTTCACTGCGCCGACAGGATTCCGTGCCGTGAAGCGCGAGGATCCCACCGGGTCCCTGATCGGCCAGTACGACCTGTCAGGGTTCAAATACCTCTTCCTCGCCGGTGAACGGTTGGACCCGGAGACCTACTCGTGGGCGAGCGAACAGTTGGGTGTCCCGGTGATCGATCACTGGTGGCAGACCGAGACTGGCTGGCCCGTCGCGGCGAACCTCATGGGTCTGGAACCGATGGTCGTCAAGCCGGGGTCGCCAACAGTGCCGGTGCCCGGATTCAACGTGCAGATCTTCGGCGAATCGGGAGAACGCGCGCCCGCTGACACCGAGGGCCTCATCATGATCGAACTCCCGTTGCCGCCAGGCTGCATGGCGGGTGTCTGGGGCGACGACCAGAAGTTCTTTGACACGTACCTGAGTCACACTCCTGGTTACTACCTGACGGGAGACGGTGGTCACTTCGACGAGGACGGGTATCTCTTCGTCATGGGTCGCGTCGACGACGTCATCAACGTGGCGGGTCACCGGCTCTCCACCGGTGAGATCGAGGAAATCATCGCGTCGCACCCCGACGTCGCCGAATGCGCCGTCATCGGTGTGGCCGACGCGCTCAAGGGACAGATTCCACGCGGGCTCGCCGTCCTGAAGGCCGGTGTCGAGCGAGACCACGACGAAATCGCGGCTGAACTGGTCCAGAAGGTCCGAGACCAGCTCGGAGCGGTCGCGAGCCTTCGTCAGGTTGACATCGTGGACGCGCTGCCCAAGACTCGATCGGGCAAGGTGTTGCGCAAGTCGATGCGGGCGATCGCCGACGGCGTCGACATGCCGGTACCGTCGACAATCGATAACCCCGCCACTCTCGACGCGCTTCGTCCGATCCTTCGCCCGGCGGACTAACCCTCGGGGAGCCCGTATCGAGAGAATCGGGCCCGTTCGGTGAATCCCGTGTCGCGATAGACGCGCTGGGCGACGTGGTTTGAATGGGCGACGCCCAGTCCGACCCAGGGCACGCCGCGCGCGTGCGCGGCACCGACGACGCCGCGCATGATGCGTCGCGCTAGTCCGTGGCCACGGTAGGAACTCGCCGTGGCCACGGAGGCTATGACGTGATAGCCCGATCGCCACCGCGTGAGAGCCGCGACCGCGCTCAGGATCGTCCCGTCCCAGATGCCGTACCACGAGACCACCGACTCCGCTCCGGGCCAGACCGATGAACGCGGGGCATCTCGCTCAAGGAGCGCCGTGATCGCGAGTTCGTCGGTCACCTCGACGACGTCAACGTCATCGTGAGTCGCCTCGGTACGACGGGTGTAGAAGTCCCAGTTGCTCCGCAGTCTGAGCTCGCCGGCGCGGTCCCCGAGTGACGAGTCGACGATGAGGCACGTTCGCCATTCGTCGAGCGGACTCGCGGCCGAACCGGCGCTCAGGCCGAATGCCTCCTCCCGTTCGACCGTGAACCAGATCGTGTCGCCGTCGCGTTGCGCGCCGCCGAATTGTTCGCGCACGGTGAAGAAATGGAATGGACTCGCGTCGCCGTAGCGCGTCGTCGCCCACGACAGGGCGTGGTCCACGTCGTCGGTCTGTTCTCGCACGATTTGATGTTACGAGTCGTTGGGGGGCTGCAGAACGCCATCGGAGCCGCTTTACGCCTGGTACGAGGGGGTACTCGCTGTCATCGGCGGTTGGAGTTGAACGCGTCGCGTCCGATATGGTGAGGAATCAGTGCGCCGCCCACGCGGCTCAGGCGGAGGAGCCATGACGACGGGTCGAATGTCTCTAGAGGTGTTACTCGAACTTATCGAGCGCGATGAGATCGACACGGTGATTCTCGCGATCACCGACATGCAAGGCCGCCTGCAAGGTAAACGGATCGATGGGCGGTTCTTCGCGCGCGAGTTCCTCGAAGGCGCAGGAGAGGGTTGCAGTTATGTCCTCGCGTCCGACGTCGACATGCGTACCGTCGATGGCTTCGCCCTGACGTCCTGGGAGCGGGGCTACGGTGATCTGGCATTCGTACCCGACTTCTCGACCGTGCGCGCGGTACCGTGGCACGAATCCACCGCGGTGGTGTTCGCCGATGTTCAAACCATTGACGGTGCCGCCGTCGCCGTGTCGCCGCGACAGATACTCCAGCGCCAGGTCGAACGTCTTGACGATCGCGGGTGGGTGGGTTTCACCGGGACCGAATTGGAGTTCCTCGTCTTCGCCGACACCTACGAGGAGGCGTGGGACGCGGGGTATCGAGACCTCACGCCCGCCAATCAATACAATGTCGACTACTCCATCTTGGGGACCTCACGCGTTGAACCCCTGCTCGGGCGGATACGGCGCTCGATGCGCGGCGCCGGTATGGAGGTCGAGTCATTGAAGGGGGAGTGCAACTTCGGGCAACACGAGATCGCCTTTCGGTACGCCCCGCTGGTTGACAAGTGTGACGAGCACGGACTCTTTAAGCTCGGCGCGAAGGAGATCGCGGCCCAGGAGGGCTACAGCCTGACCTTCATGGCGAAATTCAACGAGCGCGAAGGTAACTCCTGCCACATCCATCTCTCGCTTCGCAACCGCGCAGGTGAACCGATCTTCACTGGCGATGGGCCGTACGGGTTCTCGCCGATCTTCGAGCACTTCTTGGCCGGTCAGATCGCCTACGCGAGGGAGATGTCGCTGTGGCTGGCGCCCAACGTCAACAGCTACAAGCGCTTCGTCGAGGGGTCGTTCGCGCCGACCGCTCTGGTATGGGGGCTTGACAATCGGACGTGCGCCTTTCGAGTCGTGGGACACGGGTCGTCGGTTCGCGTGGAGTGCCGAATCCCGGGCGGAGACGTCAATCCCTACCTCGCCGAGGCCGCCCTGGTCGCTGCGGGACTTCGCGGCATCGAGGAGTCGCTGCCTCTCGCGCCGCCATTCGCGGGCAACGCCTACGCTGCTGACGCGCCTCGCGTCCCGACGACCCTCCGAGAGGCTGCCGCACTGTTTGACGCGTCGGTCGTGGCCCGCGAAGCCTTTGGTGACGACGTAGTCGACCACTACGTCCACGCCGCGCGGGTTGAGGTCGCCGCGTTTGACGCTGCGGTGACCGATTGGGAACGATTCCGAGGATTCGAGAGGTTATGAGCATGGTTTCCATAGTCAACCCGTCGACCGAGGTCGAGATCGCGTCG
>JAJYDR010000043.1 GCA_021777285.1 Actinomycetes bacterium | reverse complement strand
GCGAGTACCGGGCGTGGCTCTCGGACGGGGCGACGGCCAGTGAGTAGATGTTAAAGCCGCGCCGGGCGAACAGCCCGGCGATGCGTGCGAGCACGCCCGACTTGTTCTCCACCAGCACCGAGAGGATGTGGTGGCGCACTGGTGAGTGGACCGGCTCGCCGGCGAAGGGCTCGGGGACGTTCATCGCGCACCGCCGCGCTGGGAGGGGTGAACCATGATGTCGTCGTTGCTGACGCCCGCGGGCACCATCGGGAAGACCTTCTCGGTGCTGTCGGTGCGAAAATCGATCACCACTGGCACGTCGTTGATCGTGTTGGCCTCGTCGATCACGTCGTTCATCTCCTTCACGTTGGTCGCGCGCAGGCCCACGCAGCCCATCGCCTCGGCCCACTTGACGTAGTCGGGCAGGTCCGGCGAGAGGTAGACCTCGCTATATCGCTCGTCGTAGAACATCTCCTGCCACTGACGCACCATGCCCAGGTAGGCGTTGTTCAAGATCGCCACCTTGATCGGGATCCCCTCGGAACGGGCCGTGACAAGTTCCTGCGCCGTCATCTGGAAGCACCCGTCACCGTCGATGCACCAAACAGTGCGATCCGGGCGACCGGCCTTGGCCCCGATCGCGGCCGGCACGCCGAACCCCATGGTCCCCGCACCACCCGAGTTGACCCAGGTGTTGGGCTCCTCGAAGGGCCAGTGCTGGGCGGTCCACATCTGGTGCTGGCCCACCCCCGAGGCGACGATCGTCCCGGCGGGCGCCGTTCGGGCGATCGACTCGATGACGTGCTGGGGGCGCAGTGGCCCGTCAACCTGGGGCTCGTCGTAGACGAGGGGGTAGTTCGCCTGCCACGTGCGGATCTCGCGCCACCAACCGTCGAGGTTCTTCGGGTGCGCGCCCGCGGCGTCAAAGTTGCGCAGCGCCGTGGCGATGTCAGTCTGCAGGGCGACGTCGGGGCGACGGATCTTGCCGAACTCGGCCCGGTCGATGTCCACGTGGATCACCTGTGCGTCGGGGGCGAAGGAGGCGATCTTGCCGGTCACCCGGTCATCGAACCGGGCACCGAGCGTGATCAGCAGGTCGCTTCGCTGGATCGCCATGACCGCGGCGTAGACGCCGTGCATGCCGGGCATGCCCAGGTGCTGCTCGTGGGAGTCTGGGAAGGCACCGCGCGCCATGAGCGTCGTAACCACGGGGATGCGCGTTCGCTCGGCGAAGGCGAGCAACTCAGCCGACGCGCGGGACTTGAGCGTCCCGCCACCCACGTAGAGCACCGGCCGTTCAGACTGCTCGATCAACGCGACGCAGCGCGCCACGGCTGCCTCGTCGAGCTCGACCGTCGGACGGTAGCCCGGCAGGTCGTACTCGTCGACTCCCGACGGGTACCACCACTCCATCGTCGACTGGGCGACGTCCTTGGGCACGTCGATCAGCACCGGCCCGGGACGTCCCGTGGTCGCGAGGTGGAAGGCCGCGGCCACCGCGCGCGGCAGCTCGTGGGCCGACTGGACGAGGAAGTTGTGCTTGGTCACCCCCATCGTGATGCCGGTGATGTCGCACTCCTGGAACGCGTCCAGGCCGATCGAGCTGGTCGCCACTTGGCCGGTGATCACGACCAGGGGTGTCGAGTCCATGTGCGCGTTGGTGATCGGCGTGACGATATTGGTCGCGCCCGGGCCGCTCGTGACCATCGCCACCCCCGCGCGACCGGTCGCCATCGCGTAGCCCTCGGCCATGTGGCCAGCCCCCTGTTCGTGACGCACGAGGATGTGGCGGATCGACGAGTCGAGCAGCGGGTCGTACACCGGCAGGATGGCGCCGCCGGGCAGGCCGAAGATGGTGTCGACGCCCTGCTGTTCGAGGCTCTTGATGAGGGCTTGCGCGCCAGTGAGTTCCACGATTCCTACTTCCGTCGGTATAAAGAAAAAAGCCTCCCGATTGGGAGGCTTCCGGTGAACGCGTATACGTGACTACCGGTGCCTGTCCCCTACTACTACCAGAATCAGGCGTCCCGTTGTCACGAACCTATCTAAGCACACCGACGCGACCGGCACAAGGCGAGCCCGCGGCGGGATCGTCGGGTCTCGGCGCTAGCGCGACGTGACGGCGCCGGTCTCGGCGCCCTGGACGAGACGGGCGAACTTCTCGAGGACCCCGGTCGTGTACCGCGGCACGAACGGCGTGCGGCGCGTAGCGCGCTCGGCGAGGACCGCGTCGTCAACGAGCAGGTCGATGGTATTGGTCGTGACGTCGATCTCGATGACGTCGCCGTCCTCGACCAGTCCGATGGGCCCGCCGTCGAGCGCCTCGGGCGCCACGTGGCCGACGCAGAAGCCGTGCGTGCCACCACTGAACCGTCCGTCGGTGACGAGCGCGGAGTCACTGCCGCGCCCCACGCCCTTCATCGCGCCGGTGATCGCGAGCATCTCGCGCATACCGGGCCCCGACTTGGGTCCCTCGTAGCGGATGACGACCACCGTCTCGGGCTGGATCTCCCCCGCGAGGATGGCGGTCATGGCTGCGTCCTCGCCGTCAAAGACCCGCGCCGTGCCACGGAAGTGAAGCTGATCGATACCCGCGACCTTCACGACGGCGCCCTTGGGCGCGAGGGACCCACGCAGCACCGCGATGCCGCCCCGGTCGTGGATCGGGTGGTCGACATCGTGAATGACCTCGCCGTCGGGCTGGCGCGCCGCGAAGGCCTCGAGGCTCTCGGCCATCGTCTGACCCGACACGGTCATCGCGTCGCCGTGGAGGAGACCGCGGTCGAGCAGGTGCGCAAGCACAACGGGCACGCCGCCGATCTCGTCGATGTCGCTCATGTGGTACTTGCCGTGGGGCTTGGTGTCGGCGATGTGGGGCACGCGCGCGGCGATCGTGTTGAAGTCGTCCAACGCCAGTGGGACCCGCGCCTCGTGGGCGATAGCGAGCAGGTGCAGCACCGCGTTGGTTGAGCCGCCGAGGGCCATCACCACCGCGATGGCGTTCTCAAACGCCTCGCGCGTCATAATCTGGCGGGCCGTAATCCCGCGGTCGAGCAGGTTCACGACGGCCAGCCCCGAGTCATAGGCGTACTGGTCGCGTCGGGGGTCGATGGAGGGGACACTCGCGCTGCCGAGCAGTGACATGCCGAGCGCCTCGCCAACGCTCGCCATGGTGTTGGCCGTGAACATGCCCGCACAGCTCCCCTCACCGGGGCAGGCCGCGAGCTCGACCTCGCGTAGCTCGTCGTCACTCATCGAGCCGACAGCGTTGGCGCCGACCGCCTCGAACACCGAGGTGATGTCGAGGGACTGGCCGTGGAGGTGGCCGGGCATGATCGTTCCGCCGTAGAGGAAGACCGCGGGCACGTCCAGGCGCGCGGCCGCCATCAACATGCCGGGCAGCGACTTGTCACAGCCCGCGAAGGTCACCAGTGCGTCGAATCGCTCCGCGTGCATCACCGTCTCGACCGAGTCGGCGATGACCTCGCGCGAGACGAGCGAGGCGCGCATCCCCTCGTGGCCCATCGAGATACCGTCGGAGACGGCGATAGTGACGAATTCGAAGGGCACGGCCCCGGCGTCACGAACCGCGACCTTGGCGCGTTTGGCCAGTCGGTCGAGCGGCAGGTTGCACGGCGTCACTTCGTTCCAGCTCGACGCCACGCCGACCTGGGCCTTGACCATGTCGTCGTCGCCCATTCCCATGGCGCGCAGCATCGCGCGCGCGGGCGCGCGGCCCTTGCCGAGGGTGACGTCGGTGCTACGGGGCGTGGGGTGGGTCGTCATGGCAGCAGTCTACGAAATGAGTCGACCGCTCACCCAACCGGCGCGTAGAGGTTCACCGTCTCGCCCGGCCCGAGCAGCTCCACCCAGGTCTGGCCCGGCCGCAGGGCGATCACCTTTCCCGTGGCCGTGCGATACGCCGTGACCTTGGCGACACCGGAGCGGAACCACGAGCCACGCACCAGGCGCCCATCGCTCAGCACCATCGCCGGGCCGTGCCCGACCAGGTTCGCCTCGGCCCCCATCGCGCCGACACCGCCGATGTAGTTGACCTCCATCACGATCACGTTGACCGGCGAGACGCGTGCCCCACTCGCGGTGACGTCGGGGGCACCGAAGATCGATCGGTCCCAGGAACTTGTCCGGGCGTCCCACACGTAGTGCACGGCGTAGCCCGCGGGGAAGTTGACCGTGAACGCGCCGACTGGGGCGCCGCGCGGCGGGGCGTCCTTCGCGACGTAGGTGAAGATTGGATGCGGCGGCGTCGGTCGACCGGCCATGGCGAGCAGTTTCACCGGGTTCAACAGCAGGTTGTGGGGTGCGTAGCGCGCGGGGTCGCGGTACATCGCCGACCCCGCGGTCGCCTCGTCGTAACGCTTGACCGGCGCCGTCGCGATGCTCGCCAGTGCGTAGGCCGCGCCGCCGGAGAAGGCGAAGACCCCCTTCAGCGGGAAGACGATCTCACGGTCGGTTCGTCGCACCGAACGAACCGGCCCGATGACCGGGGGCAGGTGCGAGTTGAAGACCGCGGCGAGGCGCGTGATCCCACCCTCGACGATCTCCTCGTAGACCACGTCCGCCTCGTTGATCCCGAACTGGGGATGGGCCATCGGCGTGTTGTCGATCTTGACGGTCAGGGCCGAGCGGCGCATCGAGACCGCCGTCGGATCGGGCAGACCGGTTAGCGGCGCCACCCGTCGATGACGGGCCTGGGCGTTCAGCGTCGCGGTCGTCGTGCTCCGTCGCGCCGACACGGCACCCGCGACCGGCGCGATGGCGAGCGAGGCGGCGAGCACCAGGGCGATGCGACGGGTGCGCAGTGTCCGCGGCGAGCCCATGACTAGCGCCGCGCGTGCAACTCGGCGATGACGGCCTTGCCGTTGGCCCGACCGCGCGTCTCGCGCATGACGAGGCCGATGAAGAACTGGGCGAGCTTCTCGTCGCCCTCGCAGAAGCGCGTCCACTCGTCGGGGTGGGCCACGATCAAGGTCGCGACGACGTCGCCGAGCGAGTCGGCCGAGAGCTGTTCGAAACCCTTCGCCGCGGCGATGGCCGTTGGGTCGCCACCCGAGGCGAGCAGTTCGGCGAGCACGGCCTTGGCCTGGGTCGCCGAGAGCTGACCACGAGACTCCATCGCGACCGTGGCCACGAAGGCGTCCTCGGTGAGATTCGAGACGTCCCCCGCGGCGGCGAGCTCGTTGGCGACGCGCGCCACGGCGACGCCCACGTCACCCCCGGCTGCGGCCGTCGCGTGAACGTAGCGCTCGAGACCGAGGTCGATGACCACGTCGATGGCGTCACGCTGGGCGTCGCTCGCCTCACCGAGGAGTGCCACGACCGCGGCGCGTCGCTCGGCCGGCATCGGGCCCAAGGACTCAGCCACCCTGCGCTGCCAGTCGGCGTCGGGTGCCAGGTCGACCAGATCGGGCTCGCGGAAGTAGCGGTAGTCCTCGGCCTCCTCCTTCACGCGCATCGTCGAGGTCGCCCCGAGGGTCTCGTCCCAGTGCCGGGTCTCTTGTCGAACGACGCCGCCCCCCTCGATGAGGGCCGCCTGTCGCTCCGCCTCGAACTCGATCGCCCGGTGAAGGCTGCGCAGCGAGTTGAGGTTCTTGATCTCACAGCGGGTCCCGAAGGGGTCACCACTACGGCGAACCGAGACGTTGGCGTCGATGCGCATCGACCCCTCCTCCATCCGACCGTCTGAGGCGCCGGTCGCGATCAACACCGCCCGTAATTCGCTCGCGTAAAGACGCGCCTGGGCGGCCGAACGGATGTCGGGGCCCGAGACGATCTCGACGAGCGGCACGCCGGAGCGGTTGTAGTCCACGAGCGAGCGTTCGGCGCCGTGGATGCGTCCACTGGCGCCCAGGTGCGTCGACTTGCCCGTGTCCTCCTCCAGGTGCGCGCGCTCGATGCGCACCCGGGACCCGTCGGGCAGGTCGAGGTAACCGCCCGAGTTGATCGGCAGGTCGTACTGGGAGATCTGGAAGTCCTTGGGCATGTCGGGGTAGAAGTAGTTCTTGCGGTGGAACGTCGAGGGCGCGATCGTGGCGTGCAGCGCCATGCCGATCGACATCGCCATCGAGACGGCCCGCTCGTTCAGCACCGGCAGCGAGCCGGGCAGGCCCAGGCACACCGGGCAGATGTTCGTGTTGGCCTCGGCGCCAAAGACGTTGGCGCAGCCACAGAACATCTTGGTGGCCGTTCGCAGCTCGGTGTGGACCTCGAGTCCGACCACCATCTCCCAGCCAGCTGGCAACGTCATGATCCTCGCTCCGCGTCTTCGAGCACCGTGGCCGCGGCGAAGAGCCGCGCTTCACTGCGACCCGGTCCGAGCAGCTGGACGCCGATCGGCAGGTCCGCCTCGCCCCGGCCGAAGGGGACCGAGAGCGCGGCCTCGCCGGCTAGGTTCGTCGGAATCGTGAAGACGTCCGACAAGTACATGGCCATCGGGTCGTTCGTCTTGGAGCCGAACGTGAAGGCAACCGAGGGGGTCGTGGCCCCGAGCAGCAGGTCGACGTCCTGGTACGCGCGGCGAAACGCGTCGCGCATCTGCGTGCGGACCTTCAGCGCCTGGCCGTAGTAGGCGTCGTAGTACCCCGCCGACAGCGCGTAGGTCCCGAGCATGATCCGTCGCTTCACCTCGGCCCCGAAACCCGCCGTTCGGGTCGCCTCATTCATCGCCGCGACGTCCTCGGCGTCCACGCGCAGTCCGTAGCGCACGCCGTCGTAGCGCGCGAGGTTGCTCGACGCCTCGGCCGGTGCAATGAGGTAGTAGGCGCTGAGCCCGAGTCGCAGCTCGGGGATCGACAACTCGACGATCGTGGCCCCGGCCGCCGCGAGGACCGCCGCGGCCCGTTCGACCGCGTCCACGATCTCGGCGTCGGCGCCGTCGATCAACTCGCGAACCAGCCCGATCCGCTGTCCGGCCACGCCGTCGCCGAGATGCGCGACGAGGCTCGGTGACGGTTCGGGCAACGACGTCGAATCCATCGGGTCATGTCCCGCGATGACCTCGAGCAGCAGCGCCGCGTCCGCCACGTTCGCGGCGAAGGGTCCGATCTGGTCGAGTGAACTCGCAAAAGCGATCAGGCCGTAGCGCGAGACCAACCCGTAGGTGGGCTTGACGCCGACGATGCCACAGAGCGCGGCCGGCTGTCTGATCGACCCGCCGGTGTCGCTGCCGAGCGCGAGGGGGGTCATGGCTGCGGCCACCGCGGCCGCGGAGCCACCCGAGGAACCACCCGGCACCCGGGTCGGGTCGAGCGGATTACGAGTGGGCCCGAACGCGGAGGTCTCGGTCGACGAGCCCATCGCGAACTCGTCGAGGTTGGTCTTGCCCATCGGCACGGCGCCAGCCCCGAGGAGCCGGTCGACGACCGTGGCGCTGTAGGGCGGGCGCCACCCCTCGAGGATCCGCGATGAGCAGGTGGTCGGGACCCCGACCTGGCAGAGGTTGTCCTTGAGTGCGATCGGCACGCCGGCGAGGCGTCCCGGATCGACACCGCGGGCGACCGCGTCGTCGACGCGCGCCGCCGCCGCCATCGCCCCGTCCTCGTCGACGTGCAAGAAGACGTTCAGTTCGTCGTTGCGGGCCCGGATCGCGTTGAGCGATTCCTCGGCGAGGTTCGTCGCGCGCAATGCACCGGCGCGCACGCCTTCGGCCATGGTGGTCGCGTTCACGGCGCCTCCCCCATGATCCGCGGCACGGCGAAACAGCCGTCCTCGGTGTCGGGAGCGGCCGCAAGCACGACGTCGCGGGCGAGACTCGGGCGCACGACGTCCTCGCGGACCACGTTGATCAGGTCATAGGGGTGGGCGGTCGCGACGACGTCGGTGAGCTCGAGTGTCTGCATGTCCGCTGCGTGGTCGAGGATGCGCGCCAACTGCACGGTGAACAGGTCGAGCTCCTCGTCACTCAGGCGCAACCGCGCGAGCTTGGCGACGTGGGCGACCTCGGCCCGGGTGAGCCCGCTCATGGGGCGACCGTCTTGTGGATGAAGTCGCGCGTCAGGGTCTGCACAACCGCCTGATCGTTGTCGATCGTGGCGACGTGATACGAGTTCTCGAGCCAGACCCGTTCGATGGGACCGCGCACCCGTGCGACGAGGTCGTCACCGTTGTCCGCGGTCACGACGTGGTCCTCGCGACTCGAGAGCAGGAGACTCGGCGCGACGATCGACCCCAGTGCGTCATAGACCTCACTGATGCCGTCAAAGAGGCTCTTCGCGCACGCGAGCGGTGTCGCGTCGTAGGCGAGTTCGCTGACGCCCTCGCGCTTCACGTCCGATCCGATGGCGTCAATCGTCGTGAGCCCGGCCTCGATGAGCTGGTTGAGTCCGTCGATCATCTCGGCGACGGGGGGCTTGACGAGCGGGTTGATGAAGACGACGGCACCGACCTCTCGACGCTGGGCAACGTAGGCACTCAGCCCGCCTCCCATCGACAGGCCCACGACCGCGACGCGCGTGGTCCGTCCGGCGAGGTCGTCGTAGGCCGTGAGAGCAGCGCCGGTCCAGTCGGCCCAGCTCGTCGTCATCATGTCCGCCACCGAGGTGCCGTGGCCCGGCAAACGCGGCAACGAGACGGTGAAGCCGTCGTCGGCGAGGTAGTCGGCGAGTGGCCGCAGCGAGGAAGGATTGCCGGTGAACCCGTGCAGCACGAGCACGCCGACGTCGCCCCCGGCCGCCTCGAAGGGCTCACAGCCGGGGAGTATGGCAGTCGTCATGGCTCACAGACTACCGGCCGCGCCGCAGCCGGTCGGTGGCCCACGGGCTCGATCAGCCGAGCAGGGTCGGCAGCTGGGCGGCGAGGTCCGCTACGGCCCACCGATCGTCGCGTTCGAGGGTCTCGGTCATCGTCCAGTTCTGGAAGAGTCGTACGGTGCCGCCCTGGACGAAGAAGACCCGTCCGGTGGCGGTGCAGTCGGCCATCGCCAACGTCGCGACCAAGGGTGAGATGTTGGCGGGGTCCCACACGTCAAAGGCCGCCTCGTCGGTCGGCTTGACGACGTAGTCCGCGAGGCCCGGGGTCGACTCGGTCATCCGAGTGCGCGCGGCCGGTGCGATGGCATTCGCCCGCACACCGTAGCGACCCAGCTCCTCGGCGATGATGACCGTGAACGCGGCGATGCCCGCCTTCGCCGCGCCGTAGTTCGACTGACCGATGTTGCCGAGCAGCCCCGAGGTCGACGACGTGTTGATGATCGAGGCGTTGACCGGGTGGCCGGCCTTGGCCCGCTCGCGCCAGTAGGTCGCGGCGTGGCGCGTGGGAACGAAGTGACCCTTGAGGTGGACGTTGATGACCGCGTCCCAGTCCGACTCCGAGAGGTTCACGAGCACCCGGTCACGCAGGATTCCGGCATTGTTGACCAGGACGTCCAGCTCGCCGTAGGTGTCAAGCGCGCTCTGGATCAGCCGGGCGCCACCCTCCCACTCGGCGACGTTGTCGTGGTTGGCGACGGCTTCGCCCCCGAAGGCGCGGATCTCGGCGACGACCTCCTCCGCGGGTGCGGCCTCGCTCGTCGAACCGTCGAGGGCCCCGCCCAGGTCGTTCACCACGACCTTCGCGCCCTCGGCCGCGAACAGCAACGCGTGCTCGCGGCCGATCCCGCGGCCGGCACCGGTGATAATCGCTACTCGACCGTCCAACGCACCCATGACAACTCCCTCACTCGTCCTCGCCCGATTGTAGTGAGGCGCTGGTGGCCCTACCGCCGCCAGAACGCCGGCGGGCGGGCGTGGGCGTGGTAGTGGTCGGGGATGTTGCGCATGTGGTCATCGATCGTCCACTGGCCGACCCCGAGTTCACGGTCAGCCACCGCCGCGAGTCGTTCGTGGAGCAGTCGTTTCAAATCCTCCGGCGGCGCGGCGTCGTGCTGACGCCACACCACCATGGGCACGAGGCAGATCTCGCAATCCGCGATCCAGCAGAGCTCGTCCTCGACGTATCGCGTCGTGATCACCGCCGCCTGGCAGAGCTCGCAGTCATCGTTCACTTGACGTTGACGATGATCGTGGACCGGTACGGCACCATCGTGCCCGGCGCCGGGATCGTCGACACCACGGTGGTCCAGGTTCCGTTGGCCGATCCCGGTCCCTTGGTGCGGAAGAAGAGGACAGCCTTCTTGAAGGCGGCGAAGGTCTGGGACTGGTCCATGCCGATCACGTTGGGCACCGGCCGCGGACCGGTACCGGCGACCGTCGTGGTCGCGGGTACGGTCGTCGTTGGCGCGGGCGTCGTCGTGGTTGGCGTGGGTGCGGTCGTCGTCGGTGTCGTCGTGGTTGGCGTGGGACCCTTACTCAACGCCAGCACGACCGTCGCACCCGGGGGCACGCTCGCGGGATTCGAGAACCCGTGGTAGAGCACCGAGACGACCTGACCGGCGCCGCGAGAACTCACAACGTAGGCCGTGCTCGGACACGTCGCGCCGATCCCCACCTTCTTGAGCGCCGCCGTCGCGACGGCACAGGTCTCGCCGGCCACAGCCGGCACCGTGATGCGACCAGCGCCGTCTGAGACCGTAACGGTCACGGTGGTACCGGCCTTGGCCGAGCTGCCCGCCGCGGGCGACTGGGCGATGATCTCGTGGGCGGCGATCGTGCCCGAGCGCTCGTGCTTGGCGACGCGGACCGTGAGGCCCTCGGCACTCAACTGGCTGGCCGCCTGGCTCGTGGTCAGGCCCACCAGGGACGGCACGGTGTGACTCTGGGTCAGCAGTCCGGACTTCCACACCGCGGCACCCGCGACGGCCGCGACCAGCACAATCGCGGCGAGCACGAGTGCGGCACGCCGCCGTCGTGGCGCCGGCACGATCGGATACGGCTCGGATGCGCGTGCACGGGCCCTCGCGTCGGCCGCCGACGCACCGGGGGAGGACTGACGGGCCGGTTGGGGACGCGGGAAGCGTGTCGACGGCAACTCGTCGTACTCCGAGCCCGCGATCTGTTCGGCCGACGGTGCGCGGAACCCAATGGAGGTCCGTGGCTCCGAGGGTTGATAGTGCGCGAGCAACGGCATCGAACGGTTCACGGGCGCGATGACCAACGGGGAGGGGTCGGTGACACTCGCGGTGAGTCGATTCGCGAACTGATCCGCCGAGAGCCGAAGCAGCGGGTCAGGGACCGCCGCCTGGGCGAGGATCATGTCGAGGGTCCCGAGTTCCGGGCGGATCGGCAGCGGCGTGTTAATCCGAGCCCGCAGCATCGCGTCGGCCGACACCGCGTCGAACGGGGCCTCGCCGGTCGCGACCTCGAACAGGATCAACGCGAGCGCGTACACGTCGGACTTGGCGTCCCCCGGCATTCCCTGAGCTTGTTCGGGACTGAGGTAGCGCACATCGTTGATCGAGTAGTGGCCCGGGTGCATCGTGCGCAACCCCGACATGGCGACGTCGCTGACTCGCACGCCACCGTCGTCGCCGATGAGTAGCTTGCTCGGTGACAACGATCCGTGAACGATCCCGTTGGCGTGCAGGTACGCCAACGCCGAAGCCACGTCGCTGCCCAGCTTGGCGGTGTCGCCGACGTCGAGACGACGGCCCGCGGCCAACACGTCCTCGAGCGAGCCACCGCTCATGTACTCGCTCACCACGAAGATCGAGCCCGACTCCTGACCGCCGTCGAAGACCCGTGCGAGGTGTGGGTGGCTCAACGTCGCCGAGCGGATGATCTGATCGCGGAACGTTCGGCGCACGTCTTCGTGCTCGGCCAACTGTGGGAGCAGGACCTTCAGAATCACCGTCCGGTGGAGCGTGCGATCCTCGGCGACGTAGACCTCAGCCGTCGACCCGACACCCACGGTATCGGTGATGCGGTAGCGACCAACGACGTCATGACCGGGCGAGAACGTGTAGGTAGACATGGGCAGACCCAACCCTAGAGCACTGTCTCGTCGTCTCGGTCAATGGTCACGCGCCAAGTGCCCGAGGCGAGCAGCGTCTCGAACTCGTCGGCGCTGACGAGCGGCACGCCGAGGGTCCTAGCCTTTGTGAGCTTGCTCGCCCCCGGTGCGTCACCAACCACGACGCAGTAGGTCTTGGCCGACACTGTGCCCGGCGACGTGCCGCCGCGCGCGACGATGGCGGCCTCGGCGGCCTCACGGGTGAAGCCCGGAACCGACCCGGTGACCACAACGGCGCGACCGGCCAACGTCTGGTCCAGCGCCCCGCTCGAGGGCTCGACGAGGGTCAGCCCGGCGTCGGCCAGACGCGCCATGCGCTCGATCACCTCGGGTGAGCGCACGAACTGGAAGACCGACGCCGCGATGACCGGCCCGACGCCGTCGATCGCCTCCAGTTCGAACAGTGGCGCCTCGACCAACGCCGCGTAGGACGTGAACCAGGTGGCGAGGGCGCGGGCCGCGACCGGCCCGACGTGACGGATCCCGAGGGCCGCGAGCAGTCGACTGAGTGGTTGGACCTTGGCCCGCTCGATCGAGTTCACGAGCGCCGCCGCGGACACCGCACCCATTCCCTCGAGTTGCTCGAGCGCCGCCACGTCGAGGTCGAACAGGTCGGCCACGTCGGCCACGAGCCCCGACTCGATCAACTGAGCAGCGCGCTGCTCACCCAGGCCCTCGATGTCGAGCGCGCCGCGCGACGCGAAGTGGACGATCTGCTGGAGGAGTTTGGCTGGGCACTTCGGATTCACGCAGTAGCTGTCACGCTCATCGCCGAGTCGCACGAGGGGGCCGCCGCACTCGGGGCACACGCTCGGGAACGTCCACGGCTCGCCGCGCTCGACGGTGGGGTCGATCACCGCACCCACCACCTCGGGAATGACGTCGCCCGCCTTGCGCACCACCACGACGTCACCGGGGCGCACGTCCTTCAGCGCCACCTGGTCAGCGTTGTGCAGCGTCGCGAGCGACACCGTCGATCCCGCGACGACCACGGGCTCGAGGACCGCAAAGGGGGTCGCCCGCCCGGTACGGCCGATCGAGACCTCGATTGCGAGTAGTCGTGTCGTGCGCTCCTCGGGGGGAAACTTTCGCGCGACGGCCCATCGCGGCGCCCGCGACGTCGAGCCCAGCTCGGAGCGAAGCGCGAAGTCGTCGACTTTGATCACGGCCCCGTCCACGTCAAAGTCCAGGTCGTGACGGTGCGCCTCGAACCACGACGACCGCTCAACCATCGCGTCCACACCCACGACAACCCGTGCGACCTGGGCGACGAGGAATCCCTGCTGCGCCAGGGCCGCCAAGAGCGCCCCCTGACTCGTCACGCCGAGCGCGTTCGAACGGTCGACGACCTGGTAGGCGAGGAACGACAGGGCGCGCTCGGCCGTGACCGCCGCGTTCTTCTGACGCAGGCTGCCGGCGGCCGCGTTGCGGGGATTGGCGAACTCGCGCTCAGCGCGCTCACGCTGCACGCGGTTCAACTCGAGGAAGGCCGCCTTGGTGAGAAAGACCTCACCACGAACGTCTATCGCCCCCGAGCGTGCACCGATCCAATCCGGGACACTCGCCACCGTGCGCACGTTCGCGGTCACGTCCTCGCCGGTGCGCCCGTCGCCGCGGGTCGCCGCCCACGCGAGCTGCCCGCCGTCGTAGTGGATCGAGAGCGCCAGGCCGTCGATCTTGGGCTCGACCGCGAAGGCGATAGCCGCGGGGTCCAGATCGAGGGCGCGCGACACTCGTTCGGCCCACGCCCGTAACTCGGTCTCGTCAAAGACGTTGTCCAGGCTGAGCATCGCCTCGCTGTGTTCAATGGACCGGAACGTGCTGTCGGGCGCCGCGCCGACGGTCTGGCTCGGCGAGGTGGACACGACCAGGGACGGGTCCTGTTGTTCCAGGCGGCGCAGTTCGCGCACGAGCTCGTCGTAGTCGGCGTCGGGGATGAGCGGCGAATCGCGCACGAAGTAGGCCTCGTTGTGCGCCGCGATCTGCGTGCGTAACCACGCCGCTCGCTCGGCCGAGTCGCTCACGACCGGGCCACGACCGCGGCGCCGCGAACGACGTCGGGGTCGTCCAACGCGTAGAAGACGATCGACTGGCCCGGCGCGACCGGACGGATCGGCTCGTCGAACTCGACCGACCAATGGTCCGGCCCGCCAAGCACGGCCCGACGCGCTACACCGTGCGCGCTCGTCTGGACCCAGACGCGCTCACCGTTGAGCAGTGTCGTGTCCGTCGTACTCAGCGAATGGACGTCCAGCGGCACCGTGGTGACCATGACCTCCTCGAGGCGGTCCACCTCGACACGCCCCGCCGCCAGATCCACGCGCGTCACGTACCGGCGCTCGCCGTCGCGGCCCGGGGCGACGCCGCGGCGCTGCCCGACGGTGACCACCTCGGCCACGTCCACGTGTCCGAGGACATCACCGGTCGCACGGTCGACGACTGTGGCCGCGGTCACGGGGATGCGACTGCGCAGGAACACCTCGCGACCCCGTGACGCCTCGATGAAACAGACGTCCTGGCTGTCGGGCTTGTTCCACGTGCGAAGCCCCAACCGCTCGGCTTCGTGACGCACCGCATCCTTGGTCATCGTGCCGATTGGTAACTGCAGTCGGTCCAGTTGTGCGGCACCCAGATAGCCCAGCACGTAACTCTGATCCTTGGCCGGGTCGGCGCCGCGCGCGAGGGCGGGCCGCCCGGCTCGTTCGACGACCCGGGCGTGATGGCCCGTCGCCACCGCATCAAAGCCCAGCCGATTCGCCCGCTCGATCAACAGGTCGAACTTGATGTGCCGGTTGCACTCGATGCAGGGGTTTGGCGTCAGGCCCGCGGCGTGACCGGCGACGAAGGGCGCCACGACGTGCCGTTCGAACTCCTCGGTGTAGTTGAAGACGTGGTGGTCGATGTCCAGGACCTGCGCGACGCGTCGCGCGTCATCGACGTCGGCCACCGAGCAGCAACCCGAATCCGACGCGCCACCCCACAATTTGAGCGTCGCACCGACCACGTCGTGTCCGGCGTCGCGCAGCAGTCCGGCGGCGACCGACGAATCGACCCCGCCACTCATCGCCACCAGAATCTTCACGGGACCAGTCTGCCAGCCCGACCCCCGCGGCCGTTCAGCGGAGTTGGTGCACGATCCGCGCCAGGATGGCGATGACCGCGTCCACGTCGTCGGCGGTCGTCTCGGCGCCCATGGAGAACCGCACCGATCCCCGGGCCCGGTCCGCGCTGACGCCCATGGCCTCGAGCACGTGGCTCGCCTGGCTCGCGCCGCTCGAGCAGCTGGCGGCCGCTGACGCGTAGACACCCGCCTGATCGAGCAGGAAGAGCAACTCGTCACTCGCGAGACCCTCGAACGTCGCGTGGACCGTCCCCGCGACACGCAACGCCCCGACGCTCGTGACGGTGCAACCCGGCAGTAGTGACAGGGCGTAGACCATCGTCGCCTGCAGCGCCTCGACGCGCTCGGTGACCTCGTCGAGTTCGCGAGCGGTCGCTCGGACTGCGGCGGCGAGGCCGACGGCCGCCGCGACGTCCACGGTCCCCCCGCGGTGACCCTGTTCCTGGCCGCCGCCGGGGACCAGCGCGTCAAAGGCGACGTCGCCTCGCACGACGAGGGCGCCCGCGTTCACCGGTCCGCCGAGTTTGTGCGCGCACAACGAGACCATGTCGGCCGACGCGGTCACCGTCGGCAGATACAGCCAGGGCGCCGCGGCGACCGCGTCGGTGTGCACCACGGACCCGCCGTCGAAGGCGCCGTGGGCGATCGCCGAGACGCCGTCGAGCGGTTGGCGTACGCCGGTCTCGTTGTTGGCCGTCATCACACTGACGACGGCGGTGTCGGGACCGACGACCTCTCGCAGCGACTCGAGGTCCACGACGCCGTCGGCGTCGACCTCGACGTAACGCACCGAGACGCTCGGGAAGTCCCGCGCCATCATCGCCGCGGCGTCGAGCACGGCGTGGTGTTCGACCCGCGAGACGACGATGGTGGTCGAGTCGTGGTTGCGGCGATGCAAGTTCGCCACCCCCGCGATCGCCAGCTGGCACGACTCGGTGCCACCGGCGGTGAAGACAACGCCTCCCGCCTCGGCGCCCACGAACTCGGCGACGACGTCACGAGCCTCTTCGACGGCCCGACGGGCCACGCGCGCTGCGCGGTGACTACCCGAGGGGTTGCCGACGACGCCGTGTTCCCACGGTTCCATCGCCGCGGCCACCTCGTCTCGCCGCGGCGCGGACGCCGCGTGGTCGAAGTAGTAGGTCGCCATCAGACCACGTAGAAGGACTTGATATTGGTGAACTCCTTGATGCCGTAGGCCGAGAGCTCGCGCCCGAAGCCGGAGTTCTTGGTGCCGCCGAAGGGCAGCTCGGGCATCGAAGCGACGACCGA
>JAJYDR010000175.1 GCA_021777285.1 Actinomycetes bacterium | reverse complement strand
CGCCCATGATGTTCACGTCAAGCAGGTCGACCAGGATCTCGCACATGCGGGTAGGGTCTGTTTCCACGGGGGTTCTTCCAATCTCTAGGCGTCAACTACCTAAAGATTTGCAGAGCCCCCGTCTTGCTTCAGCCCCTTGTCACCGGCTCGTACTCACCGCCAGGACCCCGCGCATTTCCGAAGCGCCACATAACTCGCCAGTGGGAACAGGACATCTTGCAGGCGCTGAGGCGCCGCGGCGTGGCGCTTGGTCCGGTAGACATTGCTGGAAGATTTAGTGGGTTCACCGAATCTTGGATCGAGGAGGAGTACCCTGCGACCTCGCTTAAGGAATTGATGGGAATGGTCTACAACGATGAGGACGGCCAGTTGTTTTCGTCGAGTCACGAATGAAAGCCAGATACGAGTCGGCGTAGACAGGTGGGTATAGCAATGACAGCAGTAATGTAGCGGCACTTATCTGACATACATCGACCTAACTATTTCGAGAAACTCTTGGTGTTCCTTTCTATCGAAATTAAGAGTTCAAGGACGTATGCGAAAAAGCCGATTGACGCAGCGCCTAATACAGTGATCGCTATCTCTGCCAACGCGGAATACAAGAGGGTAGTTGAGGGGGCATTGAGGCCATGAAGCACGCTATTGGTTCGAATCAACGCAACGATTCCGGCAAGAATCCAAATCATGGCGAAGGTCTTCAGGACCGTAGCGGTAATTCTCGCACCTCCAAACTGTGGGGAGTCAGTGGTTGTCAATAGACTATTTGGTAAAGCACAACCACAATTTGTGCAGAGCAAAGAGTTAGCGCGGTTAGTGGTGTTACAACCGGGACACGCGATTACATTGATCAAAACAACCCCTTGGTCGAGTATGGAGAAGGGTGGTGCAGTTCCGCTGCGGCGAATTCTACAGTTCCAGTCGCCCATTGGCCAGTTCTGCTGGCCATCTTGACCGAAGCCGCTGACTGGGTCCTGAAATTGACAGTCTCTTAGGTGTTAAAGGTTTGCCCCGGCGAGTTCAACGCAAAGTGTTTCATTAGTAGCAGTGACGCAAATACCGGTTATTCAGACTTCGCATTATGCAGTGAGACTCCACAGTTCGAGCAGAAGATATCTGTCTGTTGCGTTGCCACACCGCATTTGGTGCAGTATCGCAATCCTCGTTGCGGCTCGTCGTTCTTTACGTAGCCGATTACAGCGAGAACTCCGAATGTAATTCCAACCAAAACCATCCCCCAAGCGACATACCACCGTATAGCGTCTCCCCGGCAGGCAGATTGGTCTGCTGCTGAAATGAGGACCGAACTGCAGGCTGAGTGACTTGGTCCAAGGTAGGCAAGCCACGCTATGCCGAGTGCGGCCAGTACTACACCTATGGCGAGGTTTCTTCCTATCTCGTGTCGGATCACGGCTGTGAATTTACACCGTAATGACGATTTCTTGGAGAAGTGGCGTGCTCTGATCCTGCGGTGCACGCATCACGGCATCCGTGGCCCGACGTGAACCCACACTCACCTTGCCACGCCGCATTTAGTCACTGTTTGCCGAGTGCACGCACCTTTCGTCGGACAAGGGGCACGCCGAACAACACCGGATCCCGTGTGAGACCATGATTCCCACGTCACCACGAATGGGACTGGCTGGCGTATCCAAGCCGGTCGACGCGATGGCTGTGCCATCGCCCAAAACGCTGGTTCCGCCGCTAGTTTCAGATTTCGACCTACTTGAGCAGGTGCTTTGCTACCACGACGCGCTGGACCTGGTTGGTCCCTTCGTAGATCTGGGTGATCTTGGCGTCGCGCATGAACCGCTCCACCGGGAAGTCCTTGGTGAACCCGTAGCCGCCGAGCAACTGGACCGCGTCGACCGTGACGCTCATCGCCGTGTCTGATGCGAACGACTTGGCGGCCGCCGTCAAGTAGCTGAGGTTGTGGTCGGGATCGCCGTCGTCGATCGCGGCACAGGCCCGATACACCAACGCGCGAGCCGCCTCGGTGCGAATGGCCATGTCGGCCAACATGAAGCGCAACCCCTGCAGATCGCTGATCGGTGAGCCAAACGCTCGACGCTGGGTCATGTACTGGGCTGCGTAATCGATCGCCCCCTGGGCGATCCCCACGGCCTGGGCGCCAATGGTGGGACGTGAGCGGTCCAACGTGTGCATCGCGATCTTGAAGCCATCACCCTCGGCGCCAATCCGGTGCGACGCCGGCACGCGGACGTCGTTGAAGACGACCTCGCCGGTGGGCGACGCGCGTAGGCCCATCTTGTCCTCGTGCTTCGGGAACTCAACACCCCAGCCCTTCTCCACGAGGAAGCACGTGATGCCGTGTCCCTTCGCGTCGGGGTCAGTACTCGCGAAGACGGTGTAGGTCTCTGAGACGCCCGCGTTGGTGATCCAGTACTTCGAGCCGTTGATGATGTAGTCATCGCCGTCACGGACCGCGCGCGTTCGCATGGCCGCCACGTCCGAACCCGCGTCAGCCTCGGATAGGCAGTAGCTCGCCTGGATCTCCCCGGTGGCGATCCGTGGCAAGTACTCCCGCTTGATCTCCTCGGACGCGAAGTTGATCACGGGCAACATGCCCAGCTTCGAGATCAACATCGTCACCGAGGTCGACGCACAGGCCCGCGCGATCTCCTCGGCCATGATCGCTTGGGTCACCATGTCCGCGCCCGCGCCGCCGTAGGCGACCGGAACGCCGAGCGAGGGCAGCTCCATCTCGACGCACGCGTCGAAACTCTTCTGGGGGAACACCTGGTCGCGGTCGTACTCGGCGGCGAACGGCGCGATGCGCTCGTCCACGAAACCGCGCATCACGTCGCGAAACGCCCGTTGCTCATCATTCAGCGTGTAACTCATACTGGTCCTCTCAGCTTCAGCGATCGCCTGCGGCGACCAACTCATCGACGCTCACCGCGTCAGCGAAGGCGCGCTGGGCCACGTAACTGTGCGCAAGGCCGGCGAAGGGAGCCGCCAGGTGATGGTCGACCGAGGTGGCGCTGAGCAGCCCGAAATGGTCGAGGGCTGCCCGGACGTCGCCGACCGTCGGACCGCGCCCGATCAGACTCGCCCGCTTCTCGGCGACCACGGCGATGCCGACTGCCACGTCGTGGCGGTCGTGCTCGTGGTCAAAGGCCAACTTCGCGACCTCTCGTTCGGCGATGGTCAGCGCGTAGCCGCCACCGGGCGCGGGCGTACCCGCGCCGCTACCGGCGAACAGGTGCGGCGAGCGCTGGAGACCGGCCTTGGGCCTGCGAGCGAATTCGGGGGTCGGCGTCGGCATCGTCGGACGCACCTCGC
>JAJYDR010000174.1 GCA_021777285.1 Actinomycetes bacterium | reverse complement strand
GGTCAGATGGATAGCCCTTGAGGTCGTAGTTCTTCGCGAGCATCGTGGTCGTCTCGTGGATGAGGTTCTTGCGAGAGTTGGCGACACCCGCGAGGACCTTCTGAACTCGAACGTGGGCGTGCTTCCACCGGTTCGACGGCGCAACGCCTTTGCGTGGTCCTTGGCGGCGCGAAGCGACGCGCTGGGCGTGGGCCAGCTTCTTCTCGGCCGCTACGAGGTGGTGGGGGTTCTTCACGTCGAGCACGTGGATTCCGTCAGGGGTAGCCCCGGTGTAGAGGGTGCTGAGCCCGACGTCGATGCCGATGATCCTCTCTGGGGACCGGGTCGTGGGAACGACGCGCTGCACTTGAACGGAGAAGGCGATCGTCCAGGTGCCCCGCCGCTCGGTGATGGTGGCGGCCATGATTCGTCCGCTGCCGCGCTCGAGGTGCCGGTAGAGCTTGCGGGTGGACTCGTAGGTCTTCAGCTCTCCGACGCGAGAGACCCTCACGTGGTGTGAGTCGGTGAGTCGCACCGCGGTGTTCGTGAGGCGCACCGAGCCACCCGGTTGTCGCTTCTTGAAGGTGGGGAACTTGGCCGTGCCCTTCTTCCAGTTGGTGAAGGCCCGGCTCAGGCGCTAGGTGGCGTCATTGTAGGTGGACGAGCCGTTCTCGCCCCACCACGGGGCCAGTTCGTCGCGGTGCTTCGCCCAGAGGTAGAGCAGGTCGAAGTGACCGGTGCCGAGGTACTCCTCCTTGGACACCTCCTCCCCGGTGTCCTTCCTCGCACGGTTCTCGTCCCAGTTGGCCTTCACCAGCCCGAGCAGGGCGTTGTAGGCGAAGCGCGAGCCACCGATGTGACTGCGCAGGAGATTGACCTGCTCGGGGGTGGGGTCAAAAGCGTAGGCGTAGGCCTGGGTGACGGTCGCCGTCGAGGTCGACGTGAGCTCGAGAATGGCCGTGGTCACAGAGTCAGTATCGGCTCAGGGTGTCACATTGACCGCGCGTCACCCCCCACTGTTTGCCGAAGCGGGGTTGAGGATTGGGAGACGTCGCCGACACATCCCACGCCTTTGCCCCGAAGTTTTCACCGCTCGGCACCCGGGTGCGTGGGGGAATTCGGGTGATGAGAAGGACCGGTAAAGCGAAGGGCCTTCGACGACGATCAAAGGCCCGCGCCAAGAGCTTCACCGGCTGAGCTGGCGTTGTGCACCACGAATGGATCCGATTGCCACCAGTGACACCTACCCTGCCAGCCAGGAAGACAACTATTCTGCAACAGGTGTGTATGCGAGCGGAGAAAAGCGGTACTATTCAAACTGTTAAGTCGCATTATGGAGTGTAAAAGGTGAAAAACCAACCAACAAACACCGTTGAGGAGTGGGAAGAGCAGTTCGGTGCCGCGGTTCGCCGACTTCGCCACGCGCGCCGCCTGACCCAGGCCGAATTGGCGCAGAGGGCCAATGTCTCGTTGAGCGCTCTGAAGAACCTCGAACGGGGACGCGGCTCGAGTCTGTCAAGCGTGGTGCGCGTCGCGCGTGCCCTGGGCCGCACCGAGTGGCTTGACTCCTTCGCTCCCGCCGAGTCCGCCTTCAGCCCGATGGAAATGCTGCGCAAGAACGTCGCGTCGTCGCGTTCTCGTCGGGTACGTCACTCGGCGACCCAGCCGTGACGTACGCCCCCGCCACCGTCCTCGAGGTCTCCGCGTGGGGCCAGCGCGTCGGCGCCGTCGCCCTGAATCCCGCCACCGGCTTTTACGCCTTCGAGTACGACGAGAGCTGGTTGCGCGATGGCGCGGAACTCGCGCCACTACACATGCCGCGCCGCCGCGGCACCTACGAATTCCCTGACCTGGCCCGCTCGACTTTCTACGGCCTGCCGGCCATGCTCGCCGACGCCTTACCCGACCGGTTCGGCAGCGCTCTCGTGACCGCGTGGATGAGTGATCAGGGCATCCGTGCCTCGCAGATCACGCCCCTGGACCGGCTCGCCTACGCCGGCTCACGTGCCATGGGCGCTCTCACCTTCGCTCCGCCCATCGGACCCGAATCCGGCGTGCCGAGTCTGGTCCAGGTAGCCCGCCTTGTCACAGCCGCGCGCTCCGCCCTACACGGAACGCTGCGTGAGGACGACGTGCACGACGCCCTGGCTGACCTCATCACCGTTGGCTCGACCGCCGGCGGGGCTCGGGCCAAGGCCGTCATCGCCTTCAACCCCGAGACCTACGAAATGCTCTCGGGTCAGTTCAACGCGCCTGAAGGATTCGAGCAGTGGTTAATCAAGCTCGACGGAGTCGGCGACCCGGCAGTCCCGGGCACGGATCCGCTTGCCGATTCCCAGCCCTACGGTCGCGTCGAGTACGCCTACTACCTCATGGCGCGCGCCGCCGGGATCAATATCAACGAGTCTCGACTCCTGCTCGAAGGACCGCGCGCGCACTTCCTGACACGCCGTTTCGATCGCGCGGCTGGCAACGAGCGCATCCACAGTCAGACACTCTGCGCACTGGCCCACCTCGATTACAACATGTCGCGCACGCACTCGTATTCGAGTTACTTCCTCACCGCGAGAGAGATCGGACTCGACGCGGCGGGCGAGATCTTCCGGCGCGCTCTATTCAACGTGGCCGGCGTCAACCGCGACGACCACACGAAGAACGCCTCGTTCCTGCTCACCGAGCACGGCAACTGGCAGCTGGCACCCGCGTACGACGTCACGCATTGGTACTGGGACGCCGAGTGGCCCCAGGCTCATCAGATGAGCGTGAACGCCAAGTTCGCCGAGATCTCTCTTGACGATTTTCGAGCCATGGGCGATCGCCACGAAGTCCCCGCCATTGCTGCGACCATCACCCAGGTCAACGAGGCCATCGATCACTGGCCCGACTTCGCCAGTGATGCTCAGGTGGACGCAACGACCACTGCCGCCGTCGCGGCCGACATTGAGCGCTTCCGCCCACGCTGAATCATTGCCGGGGCATCCACCGGCGTTCTCAAAACCAGACCGGTCAGCGTGGCCCCAAGGATTTTCGGAGGGATTTTCTCGATGGGAATCGCGTGCGGGTTCACATCGGAATTCGCACAAATGCAAACCGAGGCAACCGCCAGCCACGTTGCGAGAAGGCCCCATGGGTAAAGGCATCTGTCGAGGATTGTCGCCGGCATGAATGCTCACTACTTGATCCGGTAGGGCCGGTGGGGATCGAACCCACGACCGAGGGATTATGAGTCCCCTGCTCTAACCACTGAGCTACGGCCCTTCGACACACGCTTACGCCGACCCACCCAACGAGCAACTGGCTCCCAGAGCAGGACTCGAACCTGCAACCTAGCGATTAACAGTCGCTTGCTCTAGGAAGAAATGCCCT
>JAJYDR010000173.1 GCA_021777285.1 Actinomycetes bacterium | reverse complement strand
CATCCATTGTGCATCCGCTGGATGGCGATCTAAGAGGGACTTCACGTCCGACCCGAGGCCATGAGGAACAGGCTCGATGTGGGCTACGGCCCGGCCACGACGAACGATCGTGATCCTTTCCCCCCTGTGCTCGACGGCGTCTAGCAGTTCGGCGAAGTTTCGTGCTGCGTTGGTGGCACTAATTTCTGTCACGAAATCAGATTATCAGATATTGGTGTCGGAGGGGGGTCGTGGCAGGAATGCCACCTCACACTAGCGACTGATTGATGCTTCGCTTCCCGCGTCGTTGGTGCGCGGTGAACGATAATGATGAGATGGCAAAGTTGATTGCTCCAGTCCTACCGCCCGGCTCGCTGAGCAGTCGTCAACAGCCTGTTCTTGCCGTCGATAATCGGTTTGCGCTTCGACCCTGGACCAAAGATGATGTCCCGGCACTCGTCGCCGCATACGCAGATCCCGACATCCAGTACTGGCACTTCAACTCAATGAGTGAGGCTGAGGCTGGGGACCTGATAGCGAAGTGGAACGACGTTTGGAAGAACGAGACGGGCGCTCACTGGGCAATCACGAACACATCAGAGGACTTCGCCATCGGACGAATTGGCCTGCGCGCGTGGATCGAAGGGGGGTTTGCGGAGGTCTCGTACTGGGTTGCGCCCCAATCCCGAGGAGTTGGAGCAGCCTCATTGGCGCTAGGCACTCTCAGCGAATGGCTGCTTGAGGATTTGGGGCTTCACCGTCTGGGGCTCGAACACTCAGTTCATAACCCTGCGTCGTGTCGCGTTGCTTCAAAGGCCGGGTACGAGCTGGAGGGCACGATGAGGAGCGCGTTACTGCACGCAGATGGATGGCACGACATGCACTTGCACGCGAGGATCAGCCAAGAAAGATTCGCGGGCTAAGCTTTCGGGTCCCATTAGATTGTGCAAGTCGGTGGCCCGACGCGACGGTTCTGCCACCACTCACTGGCGGCTTAGGTCGAATGCGTTCTAGAGGGTGTCGGAGACCCGACGCGACGGGCCACCACTCACTGGCGGCTTAGATCGGACGCGTTCTAGATGGTGTCTTCCATCACTGCACAAAGTTGTGCTAATGGTTGAGTGAGAAAGGCGACGTAGATGAAGCTTATTGTGATAGTGACGACCGTGCCACTCGTATCAACTTAGTGAATCACAGCGCTATCCTAGGGCGGAGTGACGATGTCAAGAATTCGATTATTGTTACTGATTCTCTTGTACCTATCTCTCAGTCTTGCAATATACGTAATCGTTGGGATAGACTCCTATACATCGTGGACAATTCAACAACTTGTCGTCACACGCGAAACCAGCTACCAGGCATATCCGGTACAGAGTCTGATCTTGGTTGTATCGATGATTGTCGCAGTAATTCTGACAACATGGATCCAAGGTCATAGATTCGGAATACGCTCCAAAAAGGGGGGCATATACCAAGTTGTCGCCGTGTCACTTACCTTTTTGGTAGCCATGTTTGGACTATTGGTAATTGGGCTCTACGCGCTACCATTGGCCGCACTTTTATTGATCCTCAATCTGCCCATGGGCGGCGCGGTCCCGTAGCACCTTGTGGAAGGTTTTAGCGAGGAAGGATGGCCGTCGTGGATGCCCTGCCCAAGGATGGAGGCGAAAAGACTCCAACGCACAGCTTCGTGGGGGGTCGGCGAACTGGTCTTTTGAACGCGACGTGGCCCCTCGTCCGAATGGATCTCTACGGCGACGGAATTCGATTCCGTCCCAGCGCACGCTTCCTTCATGCACTGATACCGACATGGGAGGCGCGTTTCGATGAGATCACCGAAGTTCGCGCGGTCGGGAACACGGACTTCTTCGCCACTGGCATACGATTCCGAACTAATCGGCCGGCAGACTTCGCGGTGTTCTGGACATTTCACCGCTCCGAGGTTCTCGACGCGTTGGAAGAATCCGGCCTGAAGGTGATCAGAGAGCCGGCGCGTTTCCATCATCTAAACCCTGACCTCGACTGACGACTCCGCGGGTCTCCTGGTCCCCGTCTCTCTTCTGGCGCGCCACCGGTAGAGCAGTTGCCTTGAAGACGTAGAGAACAGTTCATCACCGCCGCCATCACTTCGGGCCGCTGAAGTCCCAATTGCCGTTCCGAGGCCGACGGGCGCGTGACGCCCGGTCGGCCCGACGGATCGAGCCAGTGATCATCAGAATCTCCGGAACGTGGGATCCCGCGATGGGATCGTGACGCTTCGTCGAGAGTTGTGTTCGAAATCCCTCGAAGAACGTCCTTTTCATATGGGGGACCAGCCAGGTTTCTCCGGCGAGGAGAGCTATGGGGAACTCAACAGCGGTCTTGCGTGCGGTACTTCCTATGTGCGGCCGTTGTGAGTGGGCTGCCTCGGCATCGTGAGCGACGGACGAGATCTGTCACGGGTCGCTGCAACGCTGATAGCAATCGGAGTACGGCTCCTCGAGCAGGAAGGACGAAGCGACCATGACGATGACCGTGGCCTACGTGAGAGTGTCGACGGAGGACCAGGTCGAGTTCTCCCCCGACGCCCAGGCGAAGCGCTGTCGTGACCTCGCGAGACTGCGCGAGCTGGGCCCAGTGACGCTACTCACCGACGAGGGCTGGTCGGGCAAGAACCTCGAACGCCCGGCGATGCGTGAGCTCTTGCGACTGGTGGCTTCGGACCAGGTTCGAGACCTCGTGATCTGGCGCTGGGACCGGCTCAGTCGCGACCAGGGCGACTTCGCGACATTGGTGAAGCTCTTTGACCGCCATCACGTGAGGGTCCACTCGGTCAACGAGGGCGACCTCGATCTGGCCAGCGCCTCGGGTCGCATGCAGATCGGCGTGCACGGCGTCTTCGCCCAGTACTACCGCGACCAGATCGTCGAGAACACCCGCATGGGCCAGCGCCAGGCCGCCGAGCAGGGCCGCTGGCTCAACCGCGCACCCACCGGCTATGACATGGTGAACGGCCATCTGGTGGCCAACGACATGGCCCCGGTCGTCCAGCGCATCTTCAGCCTGCGCGCGGGTGGCGCGAGCTACCCGCAGATCTCGCGCGACGTGGGTATGGACTACTCCACCGTTCGCCACATCAGCCTCAATCGCGTCTACCTCGGCGAGGTGAAGCTCAGTGACGACTGGTTTGCCGGCATCCACTCTCCTCTCGTCTCACCCGAGCTCTTCCACGCTGCCCAGCGGGCCCACACGCCGGGACGACGTCGCAGCAAGGACCTGTTGTCGGGCCTCGTGCGCTGCGGACTGTGCGGTCGCGTCGCCGGCGTTCACTACAACAACCGCGGCCAGGCCATCTACCGGTGTCGTCACCGCGGAGAGGGCTGTCCCCAGTCGGGACGCTCCGCCAACGGCCTGCACCGCGCCGCCGT
>JAJYDR010000042.1 GCA_021777285.1 Actinomycetes bacterium | reverse complement strand
ACGGGCAAGGCCGGACAGAGCGCCGCGTACTACATCCAGCAGGCGTCGGCCGACTACGCCGCCGCCCAGACGGCCCTCTCGGCGGGCGAGCTCGGGCGGTACCAGAACGACGTCGACGCCATGTACCGCCAACTCCAACTCGCCCAGAAGGCGCTCGCCGGGACCAAGCCCGCCGGCTGAGCGACGGCGTCGACCGACCATCGGTCACTGTGCGCGGTGAGTCGTCCCCGCGCATTGCGCCGTGGGGGTCGCGTGTTCGTAGACCGCGTCGGCTATTCGCCGGTCTCGCCGTCGATCGCTTCGCGCAAGAGGTCGGCGTGGCCGTTGTGTCGGGCGTACTCCTCGAGCATGTGCAACAGGATCCATCGCAGGCTCGGTGTGCGACCGTCGGGCCACGGGCGAAGCGCGAGCCGGTCGAGCCCGCCGTTGGCAATCGCCTCGTTCACGAGTTGCCTCGAACGCGCGACGGCGGTCTCCCACAGGACGACCAAGTCGTCAGGGCTGTCCTCGGCGGCGGTGCGCCACTCCCAATCGGGATCAGCGCGCCAGTCGACGGCGTCCCACGGGGCGGCGCGGTCGTGACCGAACAACGAACGCGAGAACCAGGCGTCCTCGACGAGGGCGAGATGTTTCAACATCCCGCCGAGGGTCATCGTCGAGGCCGCGGTGCGCGTGTTGAGCGCACGCGCGTCGAGGCCGCGACACTTCCACATGAAGGTCTGGCGGTGGTAGTCGAGGAAAGCGAGGAGCATCGCTGTCTCCTCGCCGGTTGCTGGCGGCTCGTGTCGGCCGTGCTCGTCGGTGTGCATGTCCCCAGCCTGCCGCCCTGGCGTCACGTCGTGTCGGTGACTTGATGTGTCGAGCGCGTGGTCGGTGCGGCGTCGGCGCGACACCAATTGAAAAGTCCACGTCAACAGGTTGAACAGTGAGCAGAAGTCGGTTGACTGGTCTCCAACATGTGATATGTGAAATATTCCAAGGCGACGTGGCGGTCGAAAGTCGCTGTGGTATGTTACTCGCGACGTCGGGTTTGTTCACCGAAGTGCTTCATCAAACGAAGTCTGTCAATCAGGGGGGAAAGTGTGATCAAAACTAATTTCAAGGCGCGGGTCCTGACCTCAGGTCTGCTCGTTGCCACCATGCTCACCGTCGTGGCGGGAGCCGCGAGCGGTCCGGCATCGGCGGCCAAGAAGCTGTCGCCGTATCTGGTCGGTGTACCAATGCCCATGACCGGTGCGGAGGCCCAAGCGGGGACGCAGATCTTCAACGCCGAGTTGATGGCGGCCCAACAGGTGAACAAGCACGGTGGTGTCCTCGGACACCCCATCAAGTTGCTGGAGCAAGACGACGCCTGTGACGCCGGGACCGCGGTGAACGCCGCGAACAAACTCGTTTCCGAGAACGTCCAGGCGATCGTCGGGGGCTACTGCTCGGGCGCGACGCTACCCGTAGAGCCCATCATCGCGCGAGCGGGGATCCCGTACGTGATGCCCGCGGCGAACAGCCCCGAGTTGACCACGGGCGGCTACAAGAACGTCTTCCTGATCGACCCGTCGGGTTCCGGTGACGGTGCCGAGGCCGCGGCGTTCTTCAAGCAGCAGGGCATCAAGAAGGTGTTCATCATCGATGACCAGTCGTCCTTCGGTGTTGCCATCGCCAACGCAGCGGCACAGGACATCACGAAGGACGGCGGCACGGTCGTCGCCGGAGGCGTCCAGTCGATTCCCGCGACCAGCAACGACTTCTCGGCGGTGATCTCACAGATCAAGAGTTCGGGTGCGACCGGGATCTATTGGTCGGGCTACTTCTCCCAGGCCGCGCAGTTCGCGACCCAGCTGAACGCCGCGAACGTGATCGGACCCAACGGCACGGCGAAGTTCGTCGTGGCTGACGGGTCGGTTGACGCGACGTACATCTCAGGTGCGGGGCAGGCCGCGAACGGGACCTACGCGACGATCGCCGCGCTGGCTTCGGGCGTGGGCAACGTGCTCAACTCGCGCGCGGACCACTTGTTCAACGCCGCCTACCACAAGCAGTTCAAGTCGGCGCCCGGTCCGTACTCGACCTTCGGGTACGACGCCATCACGGCGCTCGTCCTCGCGGCCAGGCACGTGCACTCGATCAAGCCGGCACGCGTCATCGCCGGGCTTCGCACGCTGCACTTCAACGGTCTGACCGGCAAGGTGTCCTTCGACAAGACTGGCAACCGCCTCGGCGCGGTGATGGACCTGTTGGAGGTCGTCAACGGCCAGTACACCCTGGCTAAGCCACAGCCAAAGCTTTAAGGATGTGATCGGCACCGGGCCCGTCGCCCCGAGGGTCGTCTGACCCGGGGTGACGGGCCCGGTGCCGATGGTTCAACGACAGCATCGTCTCAACCGTGACCAAGGGGATCCAGTGTCTCTGCTACTCAATGAAATAGGCAACGGGATCTTCCTCGGCGCGTTCTTCGGCCTGGTGGCGCTCGGCTACAGCATGGTCTACGGCATCCTTCGCCTGATCAACTTCGCCCACGGCGACTTCTACATGGTCGCCGCCTTCGTGAGCTACACCATCCTCGGCGCGGTGGCCGTCGGCAATAGTCACGGCCAGTGGTTGACCGTGCTCTGGGTGGGGGTCGTCGTGATGGTGATCACCGGCGGGCTCGCGATGCTCGCGAACCAGTTGGTGTACCGTCCCATGCGCCGCGCCGCCATCCTCAGCCTCATGATCGCCGCCATCGGCCTCTCCCAGGTGCTCGAGAACGGCGTCCTGGTCACCCCCCAGTGGGGCGCGACCTACCTCGTCTTCCCCGTGACCACGCCGCCGAGTGGGTTCAACCTCGGGTCGAACCACTACACCTGGGCCCAGTTGATCATCGTGCTCGTCTCGGGTCTGCTCGCCCTCGGCGTCTACTTCCTCGTGGGTCGCACCCTGCTCGGCAAGGCAATGCGTGCGGTGTCTGAGGACCGAATCGCCGCGGTGTTGATGGGCATCAACGTCGACCTGGTGATCGCGATCGTCTTCTTCATCGGCGGCGCCCTCGCTGGCGCGGCGGCGGTGATGACGGGCGTGTACTACGGGCAGATCAACTACCTAATGGGCTTCACCGTGGGCCTCGAGGCGTTCACCGCGGCCGTGCTCGGTGGCATCGGCAACATCGGTGGGGCGGTGCTCGGTGGTCTGATTCTCGGTATCGTTCAGTCGATTGGCACGGGCATCTTCGGCGCGGAGTGGGCGATCGTGGTCGCTTTTGGTGCCCTCGTTCTCATGCTGTGGTTCCGGCCCACCGGTCTGCTCGGTGAGCGGGTCGCGAGGAGGATGTGACCCGCGATGGCCACTGACACCGTGGTCCAGTCGGGTCGCACGAGGGTTGACGGGTTCCGGGTCACGCGCGCCGGGCTGGTGATCGCGCTCGTGGTGGCGGCGGCACTCGTGCCCCAGATGACCCAGAACCAGTACTACCTGGGCGTGGCGTTCCAGGCCGAGATGCTGATGTGCCTCGCGCTCGGACTCAACATCGTCGTCGGCTACGCCGGCATGCTCGACCTCGGTTTCGCGGCGTTCTTCGCCATCGGCGCGTACACCACCGGCATCCTCTCAACCAAGGAGCACTGGTCGATACTCGCCTCGATCGCGCCCGGCGTGCTGATCGCGGTGGTCTGTGCGCTCATTATCGGCTTCCCGACGCTGCGCCTGCGCAGTGACTACCTCGCGGTGGTCACGCTGGGATTCGGGGAGATCATCCAGACGATCGCGATCAACCTCAACCAGACCGGCGGTCCGACCGGCATCTACGCGATCCCGGCGCTCACCATCGGCAGCGTCGTCGTGACCAGCAACACGGGCTACTACTACGTCTTCTTGGTGCTGGTGGTCATCTTCGCCCTGTTCTCTACCCGATTGCGCGGCTCACGACTGGGTCGAGCGTGGCTGTGCATCCGCGAGGACGAGGACGCCGCCAAGGCGATGGGCATCAACACCAACCACTACAAGCTCTACGCGTATATGTTCGGAGCGGTGCTCGGGTCGATCACTGGTTCGCTCTACGCACCAGCGCTGACGGCCATCTCGCCGGCGAGCTTCGGGTTCAGCGAGTCTTTGCTCATCGTCATGGCCGTCGCGATCGGTGGCCTCGGCAGCATCTGGGGTGTCATGTTCGGCGCGGCCGTCGTCGAGATCTTCCCCGAGGTCTTCCGCTCTTTCGCCCAGGCCCGTTTGCTGGTCTTCGGCATCGCGCTCGTGATCTTGATGGTCGTGCGACCGCGCGGCCTCTTCCCGGAGCGCGCCTTCCAGGGTCTGGGAACTCGGATCCGTTCCCGACTGGGACATGCGGTGCCGTCCCCCCGCTCCGGCGCGGGTGGGGCGCTCGTGTCACTGCCGACGGAGGAGCCGTGACCGCCGTCCTGCAGACCGACCACCTGTCGCTTCAGTTCGGCGGCGTCAATGCGTTGAGCGATCTGTCGATCGAGGTCGACGAGGGAGCGCTGCACGCCATCATCGGGCCCAACGGTGCCGGCAAGACGTCCTTCTTCAACTGTCTCACCGGCTATTACAAGCCAACGGGCGGCGCGGTCCGGTTCCAGGGGACCGAGGTCACGGGCCTCGACGCGGCCAAGGTCGCCGCGCTCGGGATCCGTCGGACCTTCCAGAACATCCGAGTCTTTCCCAAGATGTCGGTACTGGAGAACGTCCTCGCCGGGGGGCACCTGCGCGCTACCTCGAATCTGCTGTCGATCACGGTCGCCAGCCGAGGATTCAGACGGCGCGAGCACCTCTTGCACGATGAGGCCATGGCGAGCCTCGAATTCGTCGGTCTCGCCGACCAGTGGAACAACCTCGCCGGTGACCTGCCCTACGGAATGCGCAAGCGTATGGAACTCGCCCGCGTGTTGATCGCAAATCCGGTCGTGGTGCTGCTTGACGAGCCAGCGGCCGGCGTGAGCTCGGTGGAACGCGAAGAATTGTCGCGCGTGATTCGGCGCATCCACGACGAGGGGACGTGCGTCGTGATGATCGAGCACGACGTTGACCTGGTGATGGAGATCGCGACGGAAGTCACCGTGCTCGACAACGGCCGCATCATCGCCTCGGGATTACCCCAGGACGTTCGAACGAATCCTGACGTGATCCGCGCCTACATGGGCAGGAAGCGCAAATGAGGGCCCTCGAACTCGACGCGGTGAGCGTCTACTACGGCGCCGTGCGCGGTGTCGAGGACGTCACCATGCACGTTGACGAGGGTGAGATCGTGGCGTTGCTCGGGGCCAATGGAGCCGGCAAGAGCACCTTGTTGAAGGCGATCTCGGGCATCATCCATCCGCGTCAGGGCACCATCAGCTACTTCGGCGACGTGCTCGCCAAGCAGTCGGCCCACCGTCGGGTCGCCCGTGGGCTCGTGCACGTCCCCGAGGGCCGACGGATCTTTACGACGCTCACCATCGCCGAGAACCTCGAGCTCGGCGCCTATGGCACCCAACGCAGCCGGAGCGAACGCGCTGAGCGCCTGGACGAGGTCCTCGATCTTTTCCCGTTGCTACGCCAGCACTTCCAACGGTTGGCCGGGACGCTCTCGGGTGGTGAGCAGCAGGTGCTCGCGATTGGTCGCGCGATGATGTCCAACCCCAAGATCCTGATGATCGACGAGCCTTCGCTCGGTCTCGATCCCCAAAAGGTCGATATCGTGTACGACATGCTCGAGGAAGTTTCAAAACTCGGCACAACGGTCCTGCTCGTCGAGCAAAACGTATCGCTGGCCCTCGAGATCGCCTCACGCGCCTACGTCCTCCAACAGGGCTCGGTGGTGCTATCGGGGCCCTCGTCGAGTCTCGAAAACGATCCGCGGCTGTCCGACGCATACCTTGGAAAGTCCACCGATGTCGAGGACTAGCGGATTGGGCACCGGTCAGCGGTCTTGTGCGCTCACAGGGAGTTGTGACCGTGGCTACTAAGAAGTCCTCAATTCGTGTGATCCGTGTCGAGGAGAACTTGCGCACGAAAGTCGAGAGTTCACTCGCCGCGGCCATCATCTCGGGCGAGCTCGAACAGGGCGTCCTGGTGACGGTACCGGCGCTCGCGGCACAGTTCGCGGTCTCGGCGACCCCGGTGCGCGAGGCGATGCTGGACCTCGAGAAGCGAGGGTTCGTCGAGTCGGTCAAGAACAAGGGGTTCCGGGTGACGACGGTCAGCACCCAGGACCTGCGCGAGATCGTGGCGATTCGTAAGTGGCTCGAGGCGCCGGCGATGCGCATCGTCGCCGAGCATCTCAAGGGTGCACCGCTCGACACCTACCGGGCGTTGGCGGACCGGATTGTCGCCAACGTCGAGCAGGTCGACTTCAAGGGGTACCTGGCCGCGGACACGGCGTTCCACTTGGCGCTGCTGGAGCTGACCGGTAATCGTCGTCTCGTGGACATCGTCGCCGAGCTACGCAAGCAGACCCGCATGACTGGACTTGTCGGGCTGAAGAACACCGAGATGCTGTACCGCTCAGCACACGAGCACCATGGCCTGCTCGACCTGCTCGGGATCGGCGACGGTCCCGCGGCCGAACAGTTGATGGTACGTCACGTCGGTCATGTCCTCGGCTGGTGGGCGGGGATCATGGAGGGCGAAGCCAGCGAGGCCGCAACGTAGGTGAACGGACCCGCCACCGTCGTATACAATAGAATGTAACATGTTATAAGTGGAGAGCGGGTGGGGGTGAAGGTCCTGATCATTGGCGCTGGTATCGTCGGTGCCGCGTGTGCTCGATCGCTCGCTCGACGGGGGGTCGCCGTGACGGTGATCGACCGCGGCGCACCCGCGAGCGCCACGTCGGCCGCAGGCGAGGGGAACCTGCTCGTCAGTGACAAGGCACCCGGCGCCGAACTGGATCTCGCCCGGTACTCCCTGGGCCTGTGGGCATCGCTGAGCACCGAGCTTGCCGTGGAGACGGGCGGGGCGTTCGCCTCAGTCGAGTACCAGCCCAAGGGTGGCGTCGTGGCCGCGAGAGGCGAGGCCGAGGCTGCGGCGCTCGACCGCTTCGCCGAGGCACAACGCCGGGCCGGGGTCGACGCGCGCGCGCTCAGCGTTGACGAGGCTCGCGCGCTCGAACCCGAGCTCGCGACCTCGATCACCGGCGCCGTTCACTACCCCGAGGACGCCCAGGTGCAGCCGGCTATCGCGACCGAGGCGCTGCTCGCCTCGGCCCGGGCGGCCGGCGCGCGCGTGCTCGCCTACACGACACTCATCGGGCCACTGCGAGACGGGTCCGGTCGCCTGGTCGGGGTCGTCACATCCAATGGTCCCCTCGAGGCCGACGCCGTGCTCGTCGCCGCGGGACCGTGGTCGGGGGAGGTCGCGCGAACCCTCGGCACCACCCTCGCCGTCGGGCCACGCAAGGGACTACTCCTCGTGACGGCGCGCATGCAACAGCGGATCTGGCACAAGGTCTATGACACGAGTTACGTCGGTGCCGTCCAGTCCAACGAGCGCGACCTCGCGACCTCGACGGTGATCGAATCGACGGCGTCGGGCACGGTGCTCATCGGCTCGTCGCGTCAGGACGTGGGCTATGACGGGACCATCGACGTCACGGTGCTGGCCGAGATCGCGCGCAAGGCGATCGCGTTGATGCCCTTCCTCGCCGAGGCGACGGTGATCCGCGCCTACGGCGGGTTCCGCCCGTTCTCGCGTGATCACCTGCCCGTGATCGGTGCCGATTCCGACGTGGAAGGTCTCTGGTACGCGACGGGCCACGAGGGCGCTGGCATCGGACTCGCCCCGGGTACCGCCGAACTGCTGGCGGCGGCGATGCTCGGCGAACCGACCGCGATGTCCCTTGAGTCCTTCGCCCCTGGGCGCCCGACGCTTCGCGAGGTGGCCTAGGTGGTTGCACGACTGGTCCCACCCGCGACCGACCCAATGGAGCCGGCGGCCTCGACACCGATCACGATCCTCGTGAACGGTGATCGTCGTACGGGCGTCCTCGGCCAGACGGTGGCCGGCATCATGCTCGCCGCGGATACGCTGACCTGGCGAACGTCGCCGTTGGGTGGGCGCCCCCGCGGGGCCTTCTGTGGCATCGGGATCTGTTTCGACTGCCTCGTCGTCGTGAACGGCCAGCGCGACGTGCGCGCCTGTCAGCGTCGAGCCCGCGACGGTGATGTCGTTGAGTTCGATGGTGCCTCGCGAACGGAGTGGGGATGAACGAGGTCGTCATCATCGGGGCGGGCCCGGCCGGACTCGCCGCTGCGTTGTCCGCGAGCGCGATCGGTGGTCGGGTGGTGGTCCTCGACGCGTCCGACGACGTCGGCGGTCAGTACTGGCGACACCTGCCACCCGAGCGTCCGTCCGAACGCGAGTCGCTGCTCCATCATGGGTGGGCGACGTTCCAGCGAATGCGTGGAGCGATCGCGGCCGATCCGAACTGTACAATCGTGACCTCGGCCCACGTCTGGGCGATCGACCGTGGCGCGGTCCACGTGCTCGTCGGTGAGGCCGACGGCAGCAACCGCGAGGCCCGGGTCTACCGGCCTGACGCGCTGGTGCTCGCGACCGGGGCCTTCGACCGCACGCTGCCGGTTCCGGGTTGGGACCTCCCCGGGGTCTTCACCGCGGGCGGCGCCCAGGCGCTCGCAAAGGGCGAGCGCGTCGCCGTGGGCGAGCACGTCGTCGTGGCCGGGGCGGGGCCGTTCCTCCTCGCGGTGGCGGCGTCGGTCGTCGCCACTGGCGCGACCGTCGTCGGGGTCTACGAGGCGAGCCGCGCCGCGCGACTGGTTCGACACTGGGCCGCTCGCCCGTGGGAGCTCGCGGCGACGCCCGCCAAGGCCCGCGAGCTCGTCGGCTACGCCGCCGTCCTCGCGCGCCATCGCATCGCGTACGTGCCGGGCCACGCGGTCACCGCGATCGAGGGCCGCGACCGAGTCGAATCGGTCACGGTCAGCACTCTTGACGGGTCGTGGCGACCGATCAAGGGGAGCGAACGGCAACTCGAGGTGGACGCGGTGTGTCTCGGACACGGATTCACCCCGCGGCTCGAGCTCGCGCTCGCCGCGGGCTGTCGGCTCAACGACGGGCGATTCGTCGAGGTCGACGCCGAGCAGCGAACCAGCGTGGCGTCGGTGTTCGCCGCCGGCGAGATCACGGGCATCGGCGGGGTGGACCTCGCCTTGGCTGAAGGCGCCATCGCCGGGTACGTGGCGGCCGGCGGCCGGCTCTCAGATGCTTCGTTGCGCGTCGAGTTGATCCGGCGTCGGGTCCTTCGTCGTTTCGCGCAACGCCTCGCACGCGCCCACGTCATCGGTGAGAACTGGGCGACCTGGTTGAGCGATGAGACGATCGTGTGTCGTTGCGAGGACGTGTCCGTCGCCGACCTCACGGCGGCCACATCGGCGACGCGCTCGTCCGGGCTTCGTTCGCTCAAGCTCGTGAGTCGTGCGGGCCTCGGACCGTGTCAGGGCCGAGTCTGTGGTCGCACGGTCGAAGCCCTGCTGAGCGCGCGCGCGCCCGAGGGTGGACTCGGCGGTGCGAGCACCGATCGCCGTCCGATCGCCATGCCGATACGTCTCGGCGAGCTCGCGGGTGGCCAAAACGTTGAAGCAGGAATACCGGTGAAAGGCCAGGGATCATGGATGAGCACGTGAACTTTCGAGGAGTCATCGTCGCGACGGCGCTCGCGTTCAAGGAGGACCCGAGTGCTCCGGCCGGACTCGCGGTCGACTACGACCGATTCGCCGAGCACTGCGACTGGTTGATCGGCAACGGCTGTCGCGGGGTCGGGCCGAACGGATCGCTCGGTGAGTACTCATCGCTCACCGACGAGGAGCGACGCAAGGTAGTCCAGGTCGCGGTCGACACCGTGGGAGACCGAGGCATAGTGGTCGCGGGCGTACACGGGGTCGGCTGGCACCAGGCCCAGCAGTGGGCACGCTACGCCCAAGAGGACGGTGCCGACGGTGTCCTGCTGCTGCCACCAACGATCTACCGGGCATCGGAGTCCGAGGTGATCGATCACTTTACGCACGTGGCCGAGGTGGGGATCCCGATCATGGCCTATAACAACCCTTTTGACACCAAGGTCGACATCGTCCCCTCGATGGTCGCGCGGCTGGCGGAGATACCCGAGGTCCAGGCGATCAAGGAGTTCTCGGGCGACGTGCGACGGGTCATGGAGATCAAGGAGGTCTGTGACATCGACGTGATCGCCGGCGCCGACGATCTGCTCTATGAATCGATTGTTGCCGGCGCCGTCGGCTGGTTCGCGGGCTATCCCAACGCCTTCCCCCGTGAGGCGGTTGAGATCTACGAGCTGGCGATGGCGGGGCGCTTCGCCGAGGCGAAGGAGCTCTACGAGCACCTCGTGACAGTGTTTCGTTGGGACTCTCGCGTCGAGTTCGTCCAGGCCATCAAGCTGTCGATCGACATTGCCGGCCAGAGCTTCGGCGGGCCTACGCGTCCGCCGCGCGGACCGCTCAGCGCCGAGAATGAGGCCCGCGTGCGCGCCGAGACCGCCAAGGCCCTTGACTACCTGGCCACTCGGGCGAAGGGGTAGCGGCATGCGAGCGAGCCGGGTCATCACCGCGGTCGATTCACACACTGAGGGCATGTCGACGCGGGTCGTCACTGGCGGCGTGGGGGTGATCCCCGGTGACACCATGAACGACAAGCGGCTCTACTTCATCGAGCACCTCGACGACATCCGCAAGTTCCTGATGTACGAGCCTCGCGGGCACGCGGCGATGAGTGGCGCGATCCTGCAGCCCTCGACCCGCCCCGACGCCGAGTGGGGCGTGGTCTACATCGAGGTGTCGGGCTGTCTGCCA
Source organism: Actinomycetes bacterium (assembly GCA_021777285.1). The sequence continues at coordinate 5,973 of JAJYDR010000042.1, read as the reverse complement.
ATGTGCGGCCACGGCACCATCGGGCTCGCCACGGTGCTCGTCGAGACCGGCATGGTCGAGGCCGTCGAACCGGTCACGACGATCCGTCTCGACACGCCGGCTGGCCTGGTCATCGCCCGGGTGAGTGTGTCCGATGGTCACGCTGACGCTGTGACCATCGAGAACGTCCCGTCCTTCGTGGTTCGTCTCGACGACGTCCTCGACGTACCGGGCCTCGGTGCAGTGCCCTACAGCCTCGCCTACGGGGGCAACTTCTATGCCATCGTCAACTTGGAGGACGTGGGGCTTACTTTTGACCGGTCGCGCCAGCACGAGATTACGGCGGTCGGCCTCGCCATCATGGCCGCCATCAACGAGACCGCGCCACCACACCACCCCGAGACCGCGGGCGTGGACCACTGCCACCACGTCGAGTTTCTGGCGCCGGGCTCGACGGCGCGCCACTCGCGTCACGCCATGTGCATCTACCCGGGGTGGTTCGACCGGTCCCCGTGCGGGACGGGGACCTCGGCACGGATGGCCGAACTCTGGGCCCGCGGCGAGCTCGCGGTCGGTGACGACTTCGAGAACGAGTCCTTCATTGGTACACGCTTCATCGGACGGATCGTCGCCGAGACCGAGGTTGCTGGCGTACCGGCGATCGTTCCCACGATCACGGGTCGGGCGTGGGTCACCGGGATGGCGCAGTACGTGTATGACCCGAGCGACCCGTTCCCCGTCGGATTCGAGTTCTAACCATGACGAGGAGACACGATTTCCAAGACACCGCCGCGACGAGCGCCGCGGAGCTCGAGCAATGCGCCCGGAACGCGGTCGCGGCCTTTGACGAGTGGTCGGCCATGGCTCCACGGGCTCGGGCGCGGGCCCTGGTCGGCGCGGCCGATGCCCTTCGCGACAGTGAAGACGAACTCGTCGCAATCGCCATGGACGAGACGGGGCTCGCCGAGGCGAGGCTGCGCGGTGAGCTGACGCGAACCGCCGTCCAGTTGCGCCTGTTCGCCGATGTCGTCGTGGACGGCGCCTACCTCGACGTGCGGATCGACCTCGCCGACCCCGACTTCGCGCTCGGCGCTCGACCGGACCTTCGCCGCACGCTCGTCCCGCTCGGGCCGCTGCTCAACTTCTCGGGCAGCAACTTCCCCTTCGCGTTCTCGGTCGCGGGTGGCGACACCGCCTCGGCGCTCGCTGCCGGTTGCGCGGTGATCGTAAAGGCGCATCCCGGGCACCCCGAGCTGTCGCGTCGCACCGCTGAGGTCGTCAAGGCGGCGCTCGTGGCCGCGGGCGCGCCCACCCATACGCTCCAGCTGATCTTCGGCCAGGACCAGGGCGTGGCGATGCTGCGTGACGAGCGGATTCGCGCGGGCTCCTTTACTGGATCGATCCGCGCCGGTCGCCTGCTCGCCGACGTCGCCGCGGCCCGAGAGAGACCGATCCCCTTCTACGGCGAGCTCGGCAGCGTCAACCCGCAGTTCGTCACGCGTGCGAAGCTCGCCAGCGACCTCAACGCGCTCTGCGCCGGCTTCGTCGCGAGCGTGTCATCCTCGGCGGGTCAGTTCTGCACAAAGCCGGGTTTTCTCTTCGTGAGCGACGCGCTCGCCGTCGCGGGTCCGATTCGTGACGCCGCCGAACAGGTGGCCGAGCACCGGATGTTGAACCCACGGATCGCCGAGGGCTACCAGCGCCGACGCGACACGGTACTCGCTACTCCCGGCGTCGAGGTCATCGCGGTGGGAACGGTTCGCGTCGATGACGACGCGCAGGCGTGGGTGACGCCCACCATCGTGTCGGTGGACGCGGCGACACTCGAGTCGGCCGGTGCGCGGCTGCTTGACGAGTCCTTCGGGCCGCTCGCGATCGTCGTACAGTACGGGGACGAGTCGCAGCTCGCCGACCTCGCCGCACGACTGTTCCCGGGCAATCTCACGGGCGGCGTACACGCGCTACCCGACGAGTCGTCGCCCGAACTCGTCGCGTTGGTCGATCAATTGCACCGGTGCTCGGGTCGTGTGCTCTTTAATGGCTGGCCGACCGGTGTCGCGGTCACGCCCGCGATGCAGCACGGCGGACCGTGGCCCGCCACCACCAGCGACGTTGGTACATCGGTCGGAACCGCCGCAATCGGACGATTCTTACGCGGTGTGAGCTACCAGAACGTTCCCCAGCATCTCTTGGCGCCGGCGGTGCGAGACGACAATCCCTGGGGTATGCCCCAGCGGATCGCCCCCGCTGGTGAGTCGTCGACGTGGGGCGACCGGGCGTCGTCGTAGCGGCGCCGGACTGGGACCGTCAGTGGTCCGCGGCCCCGGTGCGGGCGTGATGGACCTCGGCGGCGACGACCAGGTCCTGCCAAGGCATGCCAGAGCTCTTGAAGACCCGAGGTCGGGTGCGGTCGACGGCGACCGCACCGGTGACGACGTCGCGCATCGCCACCAGCGCCGAGCCGGCGAAGCGGCCTTCGTCGATGGCCATGATCACGTCGCCGGCCTCGCGTAGCGCGACGGCAGGATCCTCGACCACCACCTGGCTGCGCGCCATCGTCGTCGTGTCGAGCTCGCGCACGTCGGGCTCGTGCGAGCCGACGGCGATTACGAGCGCGTCCTTCGGGACCGACTGGCCGTCAAAGAGTGGGGTGCGGGCGGTCGTTGCACAGACGATGACCTCGGCGCTCGTGACGTCGCCCGGCGCGCCGATGCGGGCCGGCTGACCGCTGGCGACGAGTCGGTCGACGAGGTTCGCGCTTCGGCGCGAGTCTCGGGCGACGACGCTCACGGTGGCGACATCGCGGATGACACGCACCGCCTCGATGTGACCCCATGCCTGGGTCCCCGAGCCGAAAACGACGAGGTGCTCGACCCGCTCAGGCGCGAGGTGGTCGGCGACGGCGGCCGAGACGGCGGGGGTGCGCAGCGCGGTGAGCGCTTGGCCGTCCATCATCGCTACGGGCACGAGCGTGACGGCGTCCATCAGCACGTAGATACCGTGGATTCGGTCCAACCCGATCGCCGGATTGTTCGGGGCCACCGTGGACACCTTCGCCCCGACGAACTCGCCGAAGTGCGAGGGCATGTAGAGCAGCTGGCCGTGGTCGAGCACGTCGATCACTCGCGCGAGGTCGTGCGCGGGGTCGAGCCCGGCGAGCAGGTCGCGCTGGATGGCCCGCACCGCCCGCTCCATGCTGAGCGTCGCGAACAGCTCGTCGCCTGACACCCAGTCCATCGGCGAACCTTTCACAGGAGGAACCCGACGCCGATCGGATCGGTGGGGTCGACGCGAAAGACGCCCTCGCCCGTGCGGTAGGTCATGCCCTCGATCAAGGGGATAATCGAGCCGCGCGGCCCCTCGTCGGTGGACCGGAAGCGGCCGATGAATCGAGTACCGAGTATCGAGTCGTGGATGAGCTCGTCGTCACTGTCGAGGCGCCGGTCGTCGACGAGCAGCGCCAGGCGAGCGGCAGTGCCCGAACCGCAGGGTGACCGGTCGATCCGTCCGTCGGCGAAGACGGTGACGTTGCGCTGGTGAATCCCGCGGTCGGTCCTTCCGAGATCCTCGACAATGATGGTGCCGTAGATGCCACTCAGACGGGCGTCGCTCGGATGGACGGCGACCTCAGTGTCGTTGAGGGCCCACTTGATCTCACGCCCGAGCGCGCGCAGTGCCGTCGCGTGCTCGGGCGTGACCGTAAGGCCGATCGCCGACGCCGGTACCGACGCGTAGAGCGCACCACCGTAGGCGACGTCGACGTCGACCGGACCGATAGAGCTGTCCAGCGTGACGCCACGTCGCACCGGGTAGGACGGCACGTTCTCGAACGCCACTGAGGTGACGACGCCGGCGACCTGGGTGACGTGGGCGACGACCCGACCCGAGGGCACATCGATGGTGACCGGGGTCACCCCGTTCGGGTCACCGACGACTCGGCCGCTCTCAATCGCCCATGCACCGAGCGCGATGGTCCCATGTCCACAGGCGGTCGAGTAGCCGTCATTGTGGAAGAACAGCACCCCGAAGTCCGCGCCCTCGTCGTCGGGGGCGACGACGAAGCACCCGTACATGTCGCTGTGGCCGCGGGGCTCTCGACAGAGCATCTGTCGTACGGCGTCGACCTCGCGTGAACCCTGGGCGGCGATGCGTTTGGCGGCCACCGTCGCGCCGTCGATGGGTCCGACACCTGCTTCGACGATCCGGAAGGGCTCGCCGGCGGTGTGGTAGTCGGTGAAGGGGATCGCGTCGAGACCCGCTGTCACGTCAGTGACCCGCCACGGTCCCGTTCGGTGTGTCCGACGTCCTCGTCATGACCCGCTCGTCTCGACGCTGAAGAGGGGAGTGCCGAGTGCGGCGACGTCGACGTCGATGCCGAGGCCGGCGACGTCGGTGCCGCTGAGCGAACCGCGTCCGTCGTGGGAGCGGGGCGCGTAGCCGGCGACGTGTTCGAGGACCCAGTCGTTCATGTAGGACGCGGCGAACAGCAACTCGGGGTCGGTGCTCGCCGCGAGGTGGCTCACGGCGGCCGTCGTCAAGTCGCCGCCCCAGGTGTCCTCGATGGTCATGCGCACGCCGAGCGATTCACAGAGCTCGCGCATGAACCTGGCTTTAGTCAGGCCGCCGACGCGGCTCACCTTCAGGTTGATCGCCTCCATCGCTTTGGCGTTGTAGGCCCGGATCAGCGACTGGGGGTCGGTGATCACCTCGTCGAGGATCATGGGTAGCGTCGTGCGCTCGCGAACGATCAGGCATTCCTCCAGGGTGCGACAAGGCTGTTCGAGATAGACGCGGTCCATGTCCTCGAGCAGCCGTGCGGCGATCACCGCGTCTTGGAGGCGCCAGCCGCAGTTGGCGTCGGCGACGATCGCGTCGTCGGTGCCGGTCACCGCGACGATGGCCGCGACGCGTGAGGCGTCGTCGCTCGGATCCGCGCCGACCTTGAGCTGGAACTTGCGCGTCCCCTCGGCCTTGCGCGCGGTGACGTGCTTAACCATTTCCTCGGTCGTGTCGAGCGGTACCGCGACGTAGAGGGGCAGGTCGTCGTGTCGGCGCCCGCCGAGCAGGGTGTAGACGGGTTGACCGACGACCTTGCCGTAGGCGTCCCAGCAGGCGATGTCGACGACCGACTTCGCGTAGCCGTGGCCCGACAGCGAGACGTCCATCGTGTGATTGATCAGCCCGAGGTTCTCGACGTCCACCCCGAGTAGCGATGGCGCGAACTCGGCGATGACTGACGGCGCGCCGGCGCCGTAACCGGGTAGGTAGTTCGCACCGAGCGGGCAGACCTCGCCGAAACCCTCGACACCCGCCTCGGTCGTCACGCGCACGACAGTGCTCTGCAGGGTATGAATGACGCGGCCACCAGACATGACGTAATCACCGTGGGCGTAGGTTAGGTCGTAGGAAAAGACATCGATACGTTGGATCCTCGACATCGATGAAATGTACCACATATTACAGAGCGTCGACTTCTCTGCCACCGGGTGTTTTGATTACGTTGTTTGCGACGCTCGCGCGCTGGCTTCGCGCGACACTGGGCCCACGAGGTGGCGGAGATGGTTCGAGGAGTGAGCACGCCCCGTCGACTCGATGCACCCTGCGAGAGTGGCTCGGCGCGGCGTTCGAGATGGCGCGCGTCGTCGCAACGCGCTCGTCTCCGGCTCGATCGCGCCCGTGACGTCCACGTCGTGGACGAACTAGCGATAGGTAATTCCCCTTCGTGTGTCGGAGAAGACCGGTAATCGCGGGGTAGTCCGTGCATCCGCGGCCGACTGCTAACATGGGTACTCCATCGCGGGGTGGAGCAGTTTGGTAGCTCGTCGGGCTCATAACCCGAAGGTCGTAGGTTCAAATCCTACCCCCGCCACCAAGAGGTTTTCACGTTTCGGCGTTCACAGTCTTCACGTTTGGTGTGACACACATCAGTGCCATGGTCGTTTGCGGGCCGCCTTCATCTGTCGCTAGTTGAACTCGGGTCTCGTCGAGTCACGA
>JAJYDR010000041.1 GCA_021777285.1 Actinomycetes bacterium | reverse complement strand
GCCGTGGTAGACGGTGAGCGCCACTGCCGGGAAGAGGGCGCGCGGCAGACCGAAGACCATGGCGTTCAGGTCGATCAGGTAGACGGCCTGGGCGGTCGGGTTCTCGCGCACGTAGCGAAAGCCGTCGCGGATGGCGCGCAGCACTGCGACGCCGCCGTGGTCCCCGCTCGGGGGGATCGGGGCCATGAGCGAGGTGGCCGCGGCCAGCACGGCGAAGGTCCCCGCGTCGATCCAGTAACACGACGCAAGCCCGACCGCGGCGAGCAGCACGCCGGCGATGGCGGTACCGACGATGGTCGCGGTGTTCACGATGACCTGGTTGATCGAATAGGCAGCCACGAGTTCGTCACCGTCCACGAGCAGCGGGATGGTCGCGGTCCGAATGGGACCCGCGAAGCCGCCGGCGCCGGCGGCGAGGGCCGCGAGCACGAGCAGCGCGACGAAGTGACTCCGGGTCAGGTTCGCGTTGAGGGCGAGCGCGCCGCTCAGCAGTGCGAGCACGACCGAACTGAGCACGAAGAGATGTCGACGGTCGTAGCGGTCGCCGAAGGCGCCACCCCAGAGTGACCCGGCGATCAACGCCGGGAGCTGGATGAGGCTTGCGACACCCACCCAGAGACTGGAGTGAGTCTCCCGGTACACCTGGTAGGGAACGGCCACGACGGTGAGATTGCTGCCGAAGAGCGAGACCAGTTGACCGGTCACGAGGAGGCGGAAGTCACGGTGGTGGCGAAGCGGTCCGACGTCCACCCAGAGCCGAGCCATCCACGTATGGTACGGGTTGCTGTTGCTTCGACGATCAAACGCGGGCCCTGCTGGGGCGTGTCACGACGAGCCGATCTCGTTGTCGATGATGTCGTTGAGTTCGAGCCTTCGACATAGTGTTGCACCACCGAGCAGGAATGGTGAGGTGGCTACGTAGCGCGGCCCTCGGGGCTAGCGAGGTCCGAGACCGCACAGGGCTCGTTACAGGCCATCAACGGCGCGTGGATCCGGTTCTTTCGCATCACGCGGCGCTCGGGGTGTAGGCGGAATCGAGCTCGTTCACGCTCGGCCAAGACCCACGTGTCGATCGTCTCGGTCTTCGCGGTGAGTCGCCAATCCCTTCGCCTTTCGAATGTCGGCGATGTCGACGTCTCAGCCGTGCAGCTCGAGGGTGGCATGAATGAAACGCGCATCGTTCATGAACTCGATTACCCCATGGTCGGGGAGATCAAATCGTCCGACACCGGTGACCGGGTGGCGTAGCCCGTCAGCGTCCAGAGCATTGCGTCACGAGGCTTTCGACTGAGATCGAGTCTTGCCTGCAATCATGTCGTTGACGTCCTTCCGGTTTATTCCCGATGAGGACCCACGTTCTCGTCGGGGGAGCCTCGTTCATGACAGGCAACCGAAATGACGACTTTTGTCGGCGCGTCGGAGTTACTTCGGTCTCGAACTCGCTCTGGGGCGTAGTTGGCGCCCCGCGCTATCCCGAAGTTGCCGAAGTGGGGTACGGGACTATTGTTTCCAAGGGCCGGGCTGAAGGAGAGTCAATGATCAGTGACGAGCTTGTCCAACTGCTCACCCCCGAGGGCGAGCGAATCCCCCACCCCGAGTACGGCAGCGAACTCGGGCGTGACGAGATCTTCGGTTTCTACCGAGACATGGTGATCGTGCGGCGACTCTGCAACGAGTCGACGTCGCTCCAACGCCAGGGCCAGTTGGCGCTGTGGGCGCCCCTCCAGGGCCAAGAGGCGGCCCAGATCGGTGCTGGTCGGGCGCTCGCCCCGATGGACTTCTCCTTCCCGAGCTACCGCGAGCACGGTGTCGCGTGGACTCGCGGGGTACCACCGCGCGACATGTTGCGGATCTTCCGTGCGACCACGTCCGGGGGCTGGGACCCCCAGCAGTACCGCCACTCAGTGCCCATGGTGGTGCTGGGTGACCAGACGCTGCACGCTGTCGGCTACGCGATGGGCATTCAGCGTGACGGCGCCGAGGAGGCGGTCATGACCTTCTTCGGCGACGGCGCCTCCAGTCAGGGCGACGTCCTCGAGTCCTTCGTCTGGGCCGCGTCGTTCAACGCCCCGGTGGTGTTCGTTCTGCAGAACAACCAGTGGGCGATCTCGGAGCCGACGTCGTTGCAGACCAAGATCCCGCTCTACCACCGCGCCCACGGCTTCGGCTTCCCCGGCGTGCGCGTCGACGGCAACGACGTCTTGGCGATGTACGAGGTCGCCAAGCGCGCCCTCGACAACGCCCGCGCGGGTGGTGGCCCGACGCTGATCGAGGCCTACACCTACCGGATGGGTGCGCACACCACGTCGGACGACCCGACGCGCTACCGCGTGGACGCCGAGGTCGAGGTATGGCGCCACCGTGACCCAATCGAGCGGGTAAAGGCCTTGCTCGCGCGCGAGTTCGGCGTGCACAAGGTGACGTTCGATGAGGTCGCGGCCGAGGCCGAGCAGTTAGCGCTGCAACTGCGCGAGGACGTCCTCGCGATGGACGCGCCGGATCCGACGACGATGTTCGACAACGTTTACGCCGAGCCGCACGCGCTCGTCGAGGCCGGCCGGCGCGAGATGATCGAACTGGGTATCGGCGGGGGTCACTGATGGCGCAGCAATCCATGACTATGGCCAAGGCCCTCAACGAGGGTCTGCGGCGAGCGATGGAGAAGGACCGCAAGGTCCTCTTGATGGGCGAGGACATCGGCAAGCTGGGCGGGGTCTTTCGGATCACCGACGGCCTGCAGAAGGACTTCGGCGAGGATCGAGTGATCGACGCCCCGCTCGCCGAGTCGGCGATCGTGGGAACCTCCGTCGGCCTCGCCATCCGGGGCTATCGCACCGTGGTGGAGATCCAGTTCGACGGCTTCGTCTACCCGGCCTTCGACCAGATCGTCTCCCAGGTCGCCAAGCTCCACAAGCGCTCGGACGGTGTCTACACGATGGGGCTGGTCATCCGGCTCCCCTTCCAGGGCGGTATCGGCGCCATCGAGCACCACTCCGAGAGTCCCGAGGCCTACTTCGTGCACACGGCGGGGCTGCGGGTGGTGGTCTGCTCGACGCCTAACGACGCCTACTGGATGATCCAGCAGGCCGTCGAGCACGACGACCCGATCATCTTCTGTGAACCCAAGAGCCGCTACTGGGAGAAGGGCGAGGTCGACCTCGACAACCCTCCGTACGGGCTGTTCGACGCCATCGTGCGTCGCCCCGGCACCGACGTCACGGTCGTGGCCTACGGCTCCATGGTCAAGACCGCGCTGCGCGCGGCCGACGTGGCCGCCGAGGAGGGTGTGTCACTCGAGGTGATCGACGTGCGCAGCCTTTCGCCACTCGACCTGGACACGATCGCCACCTCGGTGGACAAGACCGGTCGTCTCGTCGTCGTCCAGGAGGCACCGCCAGCCGCATCCGTCGGCTCTGAGATCGTCGCCGCGGTGAGCGAGCGGTGCTTCTCCTCGATGCGCGCGCCCGGTACGCGCGTGAGTGCCTACCATGTGCCGTACCCGCCGTCGCGCATCGAGGACGCCTACCGTCCAAGCGTCGACCGGGTCATGGACGCGATCGACCGAGTGATGGGATACGACCAGTGAGCGAATCGATCTTCTTGCTGCCTGACGTGGGCGAGGGTCTCGTCGAAGCCGAGATCGTCGCGTGGAAGGTCGCCGTCGGCGACGTCGTCACGCTCAATCAGCCCCTGGTGGACATCGAGACCGCCAAGGCGACCGTCGAGTTGCCGAGTCCCTACGCGGGGACGGTGACGGCGCTGCACGGCGCCGTCGGCGACGTGATGGCCGTCGGTGCGCCGTTGGTGGTCATTGAGACCGACGCTGCGACGACGACGCCGAACGCGGCGGCGACCACGCCCGAGGCCGCACCGGCTTCGGTCGGGGCCGGACGCACACCCGTGCTCGTGGGCTACGGGGTCGCCGAAGACGACGCCGTGGTCACTCGACGCCGCCGTCGCACCGCCGAACCGGTCGTCCCACCTTCGCCCACGCTCGCAGCGGGCGAACCCTCGACGCACCCGGTGCGTTCGACGCCGCCGGTGCGGCTCTACGCCAAGCAGCACGGGGTCGACCTCGCCACGCTCACCGGGACGGGACGCGATGGTCTGATCACCCGTGACGACGTGGAGCGGGCCCTCGCGAGCACGACCGCGCCGACGCCGACCAAGACGGCGACGGCCTCGATGGTGACCTCGACGACGCGCTTCGTCGGTCGCGAGATCGAACCCTGGAGCACCGGCCCGCTCGAGGAGCGCATCCCCGTGCGCGGCGTGCTTCGTTCGATGTCCGACGCCATGGTCCAGAGCGCCTTCCAGGCGCCCCACGCCGCGGTCTGGGTCCGCGTCGAGGCGACCGGGACCGTGGCGCTGCTCGAGGCACTGCGCGACCGCCCGGCCTTCGCCGGCGTGCGCCTGTCGCCGCTGACGATCGTCGCACTCGCGGTCTGTGACGCGGCTCGCCACTACCCCGGACTCAACTCGAGCTTTGACGCCGCGGCCCAGGAGGTCGTGGTGCGCCGTCGGGTGAACCTCGGCATCGCCGCGAACACACCGCGCGGTCTGATCGTGCCCAACATCAAGGGTGCGGACACCCTCGACCTGCGCGCCATGGCCGCGTCGCTCAACGAGTTGGTCGAGGTGGCGCGTGCGGGGACGACGACCCCGGAGGCGATGCTCAACACGACGCTCTCGATCACCAACGTCGGCCCCTTCGCGGTCGATGGGGCCGTGCCGATCCTGCCACCGGGCACCGGGGCGATCATCGCCGTCGGTCAGGTCGCCAAGCGGCCGTGGGTCGTCGGTGACGATGTCGTCGCTCGACCGACCGTGGACTTGTCGATGTCCTTCGACCACCGCCAGATCGACGGCGCACTGGCCTCGGCCGCGATCGCGCACATCGGTCGCTTCATCACTGATCCCGCAGCCGCGATCATCGGCGGCTGACGGGGCTAGGCGCGCAGTGCCGCGAGTGCCCGATCGGCATGAACGTTCATGTTCATCTCGCTGCTGATCACGTCGATGACTCGATGGTCGGTACCGATGACGAACGTCGTGCGCTTCACGCGTAGGACGTCGAGTACGCGCTTGACGCCGTAGGACTTGGCGACGCGGCCCCCGACGTCACTGAGCAGCGGGTAGTCCAGGGCGTTCGCGTCGCTGAAGGCCGCTTGCTTGTGCGCGTTGTCCATCGAGATGCCGATCCGCTGGGCACCCACCTCGGTGAACTCGGTGGCGAGGTCGCGGAAGTGACACGTCTCCCTGGTGCAGCCCGTGGTCATCGCCGCGGGGTAGAAGAAGAGCACGACTGGACCGTGGGTGAGCAGGTCACGCAGGGTGCGCTCGACGCCGTGCTGGTCGCGCAGGGTGAAGTCGGGTGCGAGGTCGCCTGGTCTCATGGTCTGACTGTACCGGTCAGTCGTCGAGTCGGAAACCGACGCCGCGCACCGTGACGAGATGCCGAGGACGGGGCGGGTCGTCCTCGATCTTCTGGCGCAGTCGCTTCACGTGGGTGTCGAGCGTGCGCGTGTCCACGAGGTCGAGCCCCCACCACAACGCGTCGAGGCACTGTTCGCGGGTAACGACCTGGCCACGGTGTTCGGCGAAGAGCGCGAGCAGGTCGAACTCCTTGCGGCTGAGCTCGATGGGCGAGGACCGCTTGGTGACCGATCGTCGCACGAGGTCGACGTCGATGTCACCGATCGTGATTCCGCCGTCGCCCGCGCTGGGCTCGCTCTGGAGTCGGCGCAGCACCGCGCGCATCCGGGCCACCAGCTCGCGGAGGCGATAGGGCTTGGTGACGTAGTCGGCCGCCCCGATCTCGAGCCCGAGAACGACGTCGACCTCGCTCGTGCGCGCCGAGACCATGATGACGGGGATCCGCAGGGTCTGGTGGATCTCACGGCAGTAGTCGATGCCCGAGCCGTCGGGCAGCATGACGTCGAGCAGCACGAGGTTCGGGGCGTTGTGCGCGAAGACCTCGCGCGCCTGGCCAATCGTCGTGGCGCCGACGACGATGAAGCCCTCCACACTCAACCCAACGTTGAGCGCATCCTGGTAACTAGGTTCGTCCTCCACGACGAGCACGACCGGTCGGCGGTCGGCGCTCGGCGACACCCGCGAGGTGCGGCCACACCACGAGAGGGTCGAGGGAGAGCGATCATCGAGGCTGGCCACGGGTTCAGGGTACGCAGGGCGGGTAATCGGAAGGTGATCCTCACGAGACCGCGGCGTAGCCGCGAGATGAAACGTGGTCAGTTCGTGGCGACGCTGAAACCCTCGTACGTGGCGCCGCCCGCGAGGTAACTGCCCGTCGCTGTGCACCGGTTGTCCTGGTGACAGACGAGCGCGTAGACGCCGCCGGCGACACCCACGGTGGTCGCCCCACCGGGCAGGACGATCTTGGACCCGGTGGCCCACCGACCGTTCACCTGGCTCACCACGAGGCCCTGGTAGTGGCCGGTGGCGTCGAGGAAGGCGGCCCCGGCGCGACAGTTGCCGGCGCTGACGCAAGACAACGCCACGACGCCGCCGTTCTTGCCGGCGGCCGTCGCCCCATCGGGCAGGGCGAGTTCCCCGGCGCGGTGCCAGACCCCGTCGACCTCGTCGGCGATGAATCCCTCGTAGAGACCGTTACCCGCGCGGTACTGGCCACCGGCGCTGCAGGTGGTGGCCGTCGCGCAGGCGATGTCCTGGTACCCGTAGAAGAACGCCTTGGGGTTGGACGCGGCGTTGGTCGGCATCGCGATGGGCAGGCCGGCCGACCACGCGCCGTGGGCGTTTGAGGTGGCGAAGACCTGGGTGGCGCCGCGGTGGTCGTAGTAGGTGCCCACCGCCGTGCACGGTCCCGCTGGCGCACAGCCCAACGCGCTTAAGGCCGCGTGGGCGTAGAGGCTGGCGTCGGCGGGAACCGTCACGGGCTGACCGGTCGACCAGTGTCCCGCTCGCTCGCTGAAGATGACGGCGTGCTGGACGTTCGCATTGTCCACGAAGCTGCCGATCGCACTGCAGTCACCCGGTGCGCCACAGGCCACTTGGGTGACCGTCGGGAAGGGGTTCGCGTTCGCGTTCGCTGGTGCGGCGAGAACCTGGGGGGCTACCCAGGTCCCGTGGACCTCGTCGATGGCGAAGCCGACGAGGACGGGGTTCGTCGCGTTGGTGAAGTAGGTGCCCACGGCGCTGCAGTCACCGTTGCGGGGACACGCGACGGCACGCAACTGCGCGCTCTGACCCTTGCCGAGGGCGTTGCTCGGCAGGCTGACGCGCGTCGCCGGTCGCCAGGCGCCGTTGACCTCGTCGACGACGAAGGACTGCGTGTCTCCGCTCACGACCTGGTAGGTGCCCACGACCACGCAATTGCCGACTGAACTGCAGGCGAGGCCCGTCGGCGTCGTCGCCGCGACCGACGCAGCGCCGACCGGTGGCGTGATCGTGCGCGGCGCTCGCCATTGGCCGCTCACCTCGGTGAGCACCAAGCCCTCAGGGAGGTTCGCGCGGTTGTTGTAGGTACCGGCCGCGACGCAGTTGCCCGTGCTCGGACAGGCGAGGGTTGGCAGATAGCCCTGGTAGAGACCCTTGGCGCCCGCGGGTAACGCCGTGATACGCGCGCGTTGCCACTGCGGCGCCGTCACGGACCCGACCGGCGAGGTTGCCGCGAGTGGAGCAGCGAGCGCGAGGGTGAGCAGCGCGCGTCGGGTGAACTGGGTCAACGAAATCTCCACCCGTTGCAGTGTAGGCGTTGCCCTTCGCGCGATTCGCTCGCCGTCACCCCTCATTGGGGCGTTGGGCGAAGTAGACCTCGAGGCGACGGTCGGCTGTGAGCGAGCACGGCGATGGCCCCGAAGAAGGCGAGCGATCCCCAGCGGAACCAGAGCGAGCGGAATCGAGCGCGTGCAGGTCACGATCGAGACGCGGCCCTTCTAATCCGAGCCGAGCGAGTCGCGTAACCCCGTGTCGGGAGGCTCGTTCGCCACGATTACCCCTGAACGGTGAAGTACGCGAGGGCCCGCGCTGACGGGTACGACACCGTAGGTCGCCACGGGATCGAACGCGAGGGGGCGCTCGGACATCCACGCCGTCGCCGAAGGATGCGATGCGGTTCGCTCACGATGTGCGCCGCGCTAGCTCGCGCAGTTCGCGGTGCACGACCGGTGTTTCGGGCGACTCGAACAGTCGCTGGGTGAGCACGATCACGACGAGTCGACGGAGCGGGTCGACGAGGAACGAGGTACCGAGCCCGCCATCCCACCCGTAGGAGCCGTCGTGGTTCACGGCGAGTCCGTAACCCCACGAGCGTTCGGCGAAGAAGCCGGACCCAAAGGCGCCATCGACCTTCTGCTCGTCGCGCAACTGGTCGCTCGTCATCGAACGGATCGCCGCGCCCGAGACGAGGCCGCGCCCCTCGTCGAGCAGGACTCGGGCAAGGGCGTAGAGGTCGTCCACCGTCGAGACGAGCCCGCACCCACCGTCCTCGAAGGTCGGTGGGTGCGTGTAGGGCTCGTCGAGTTCGATGGCGTGCTCGAGGCCAGTGGGCGTCGGTCGATAGGCGGTGGCGAGGCGCCGAGGGTCCGACGCGTAGAAATCCGTGTCGCTCATCGCGAGCGGGCCCAGGATCCGTTCGCGCAGATAGGACCCGAAGGACGAGCCACTGGCGCGCGCGATCAACACGCCAAGGATCGACGAGCCGGTGTTGTAGAGGAAGCGGGTACCTGGCTCGGCCAGCAGCGGCAGGCCACCGAGCCGGGCGATCCACTCGTCAGGGGGTGGTTGGATGGCCGGGTTGGGCGGGCCGAGCGTGGCCAAGCCGAGGCGGTGCTCCTCGAGGACGATCGGCCACGGGTGGGGCGAGGCGAACATGTCGAAGTGCATGCCGAACCCGTTGGTGAAGGTCAGCAGATCGCGCACCGAGATCGAACGCCGAGCCGGACGGGTGTGGTCGAGTGGTCCATCGGGCGCGACGAGCACCCGTGGCGCGTCGAGCTCGGGAATCAGCGCCTCAACCGGGTCGTTGAGTCCGAGGAGCCCGTCGCTGACGAGCGCGAGGGTGGCGAGTGCGGTCACGATCTTGGTGGTGGACGCGATGCGGTACTGGGTATCGCGGGTCGCCGGACCCCGTCGGTCACCGAGCGATCCGACGGCTTCGACGAAGACCGCACCGTCGCGAGCGACGAGCATCGTCAGACCGGGCACGCCCCGCTCGACGTGACGCGCGGCGCACGCGCGCAACTCGTCGGCCAGGCCGCGGTCGAAGGCCATCGCACTCCCTTCGGATTCGTTCACCGTAGCAACGCCGCTGAGGGCCATGACGGCGCAGCCGACTAGATTCGTTCGGTGCCGTTGGACCCCTACTCGTCGCCCGCGGGAGGGTCGCACTCTTCCAGGACACGAGGGTCGCAGCGTCGAGCCCGTCACCGTCGCCGGCGTCACCGCGGTCACCGGGGACGCACGATCGCCATCGTGCTGTTCGTGCTGGTGGTACTCGTCGTCGGCGGGGTCGCGGGGGATTACTTCTATCTGAACTCGCTCGTGCACCGCGTCACTGTGGCGAACGAGGCGGTGCGCTACAACGACACCGAGAACATCTTGCTCGTGGGGTCGACCTCGCGCTGCGCGCTCGCGGTTCAGAACAAGGCGTACGGCCTGTGCTCCCAGGGCGTGACCGGCGTGAACAGCGACGTCGTCATGATCGTGCACCTGAACTTCACGACCAAACGAGTCACCCTGCTCTCGATACCGCGTGACGTGTTCGTGCCCAACGCTCGAACGACCGGGGCGAACAAGATCGACGCCGCGCTCTACCAGGGACCGTCTCAACTGGTCTCGGCGATCGAGAACGACTTCGGGATCCCGATCAACCACTACATCGAGCTCAACTTCGACACCTTCGCGAGCGTGGTCAACGTGCTCGGCGGGATCAACATGTACTTCCCGATGGAGGTCTTCGACGCCTACTCGGGCCTCAACATCACCCAGACCGGCTGTCAACATCTGAACGGCTATGAGGCGCTGCAGGTGGTGCGGGCGCGTCACTTGCAGATCCGGTTCCCCGGCGACGGCCCCAACCACGCGACGTGGCCACAGGAGGCATTGAGCGACCTCGCACGCATCCGCCGCGACCACGAGTTCCTACGCGTGGTCGCCGCAGCGCTGAAGGCGAAGGGGCTCGGCAACCCCCTGACCGACCAACAGCTGGCGACCGCAATCGCGCCGAACCTCGAGGTCGACGGCTCGTTCACGCTGAGTGACATGCTGAGCCTCGCGAGCAACTTCGCGGGGGTGTCCATCGGTAGCGTGCCCGAGGTCACGATGCCCGTCGTCCTCGTCGAAACGGGCAGCTACCTCTACCAGGGCTACTACTACGGCGACGTCGAGTTCCCGATCGGACCGGACGTGACGTCGGTCATCGACCAGTTTCTCGAGTTAGGCCCGTCGACCAACACGATGAACGGTCGGCCGCTGCCCACACCGAGCCACGTGAGCGTCTCGGTCTACGGCGGCACCGGAGTCCCCGCGCAAGCGACGGCGACGGCGACGGCGCTGGGCCAGCTCGGCTTCGCCGCCACCGTCGGCGGCAGCCTGACGCCCGTGGGGACCCGGTCCGAGACCGTCGTCTACCACGCGAGCAACACGCCGTCTTCGATCGCCATGGCCGAAGCGGTGATCGCTCACCTGAGCGGCCCCGCGGTCATGGCGCTCGGTCCGACGAGGGGCGGCGCCGACGTCACCGTCGTGACCGGCTCGGACCTCGCGGTGATCGCGTCGCCAGCGCACGCCACGACGACCCGGGCCAAGTCGACGACCTCGACGACGACCGCGGGCACCACCACGACGACGGCGGCGACGGTGACCGACCCGAGTCTCGTGCACGCCGACACCCTGTTCTCAGCACCGACGCCCGTCGCCCAGCCGCTCCAGCCCTGGGACCCGCGCTCGTGCGGTCCGAACGGCACCGCGGGACCGTAACGGCAGTCGGTCCGACTGGCGTCGTCGGGTACGGCTCGGGTCGACCGTGTCGCCCCGAGCTACTGGTGTGACGAGCCGCCGTCTCGCGGTCGACCGATCCCCGAGGAGAGCATCACCGAGTTGGGGATCTTCAAGACACCATCTTCGGTTCGCACCGTGACGTAGGTGAGTCCGGCGCCGAGCACGGTGACGTCGAGAACCCCGAGCACGCCCGAACGGATGCGGATCCGCTCGCCGACGACGAAGGGCCGCGCGAAGAGCAGGACGACGGCCGCGAAGACGTTGGAGAGGCTCTGCTGGGCCGCGATCCCCACGATGACCCCCGTGACCCCCGCGCCGATCAGCAGGTGCTGCAGGGACACGCCGAGTACGCCGAAGAGACCAAAGATCAGAGCGACGGCGCCGACACCGTTGATCACCAGCCGGGCGGTGGCGCCCGCGCTCAACGACGACTGGCGCGCGATCGAGCGCCCGACGGCGCGCGCGAGGTGTCGTACGGCGTAGACCCCACTCACGACGAGCACCACGGCAGCCCCCGCGACGAGCACGTCGGACTGGTGCTCGACGTGGCGGAAGTGGCGACCGAGGAAGACCGAGGCGATGGCGACGACACCGGTCAGGACTCCGATCAGCCACTCACGGCTGATCGTGCGACCCGTTGGGTCCGAGGCGTGGATGGGATCGGTCACCGACACCCATGGTAGGGAAGATTGTGCGCGGTGCCCGAACTACTGCGCGACCCAGCCGCCATCGATTGAGATCGGGGCGCCGGTCACCGTGCGCGCGGCGTCCGAGCAGAGATAGACGGCGAGCGCGCCAATTGCGTCGGGACTGGTGAATTGGAGCATCGGCTGCTTCTCGGCGAGCAACGCGTCGGACTCTGCGGCGATCTCGGTGCCGGCGGCCTCGGCGCGCTCCTCGAGCTGGCGCTCGACGAGAGGGGTGAGGACCCAGCCCGGGCAAATGGCGTTCACGGTGATGCCGTCGTTGGCCACCTCGATCGCCGCCACCTTGGTGGCACCGACCACGCCGTGCTTGGCGGCGACGTAGGCCACCTTGTTCGGACTCGCCACGAGGCCGTGGGCCGAGGCAACGTTGATGATCCGGCCCCAGCCCTGACCCTTCATGATCGGGATGGCGGCCTTCATGCCGAGAAAGACCGCCGTGAGGTTGAGCGCAATGATGGCGTCCCACTTCGCGGTCGGGAACGATTCGACCAGCGCGACGTGCTGGATACCGGCGTTGTTGACAAGCACGTCGAGACGTCCAAAGCGCGCGCGCGTCGCCTCGACCAGCGCGCCCGGTCCGTCGGCGGCCATGAGGTCGGCGCCGTCGTAGGCGACCTCGACACCGAACTGGTCGGCCAGGTCGCGTCGGATCCGTTCAATCTCGGCCGCGTCGCCGAATCCGTTGAGCATGATGTTCGCCCCCTCGGCGGCGAGGGCCCGAGCGACGCCGAGCCCGATGCCGCTCGTTGATCCGGTGACGAGGGCGGTCTTGTCACGTAGCGTCATAGTTCCTCCTTGGGGACGGGCGTCGGTGTTGCACTGGTGAGGTCGAAACGTCGGGCGGCGGTTCGCAGCCGCTGCCGGGTCACCACGCCGGCGAGACCGCCGGGCACGAAGAGCACGAAGAGCACGAAGATCGCGCCGAGTAGGAACTGCGGCTGGGAGAGGGGGACCCGCAAGACGGCGGGCAAGGTGGCGAAGGACGGCTCGGCCGCGACCTTCAGGAGGTACTGCTGGAGGTAGACGTAGAGCATGGCGCCCGTGACCGCGCCCCACCGGGTGCCCGCGCCGCCGAGCACCACCATGATCAGGATCGAGAGCGTGACCGTGACCGAGGCGACGGCACTGGGAACCGCGGTGCCGATGAGCAAGATGTAGGCGACGCCGCCGCCCGTCGCCACCAGTGAGGACAGCGTGTAGGCGGCGAGCTTGTAGCGGAACGGGTGGATGCCGAGGACCTCGAGGCGCCGTTCGTTCTCGCGGATGGCGACGAGGACGTGACCGGTCGCCGACTCGGTAACCAGCCAGACGACGGCGTAGGAGACGACGAGGAAGCCCAGCGCGATCCAGTAGAGGTTGCGCGTGTTGGAGACGGCGCCGGACATGAACCCGGGCAGTCTCGACGAGTAGAGGGCGAGTCCGGTGTCGCCACCGGTCAGGCCGTGCGGATTGTCCTCAATGAGGTAGTAGAAGGCCTGGGCGAAGGCGAGCGTGACCATGGTGAAGGCGATGCCACTCACGCGCAGCGCGATGGCGCCGAAGACGACGGCGAGCACGAGTGACACCGCGAAGGTCGCCACGAGCGCGGCCAGCAGTGGCCAGTTCCAGTGCGTGAGCGCGATGTCAAAGACGTAGACGCCCGTCGCGAAGTACATCACGGGTCCGAGCGAGAGCAGGCCCGTGTAACCGAAGATGACGTCGTAGCCGAGGGCGACGCCCGCGAAGATGAAGCAGAGGGCGAGGACCTCGAGGGTCCCCGTCGAGTTCACGACGTTGACCGTGCTCGGCAGGACCCAGGGCAGGTGCAGCCCGATGAGCGGCACCAGGGCGAAGAGGGCGACCAGCGCGACAGCGACGGTGCTGCGGCGCACGACGGGGCTCACAGTGTGCTCCCGAACAGGCCGCGGGGCCGCCACTCGAGGACCAGCGCGAGCAGGAGCACCACCGAGAGGTTGCCAATTTCGGCCATCCCGGGGTGGCTGCCCAGATAGAAGTTGGTGTAGTCCTGGACGAGCCCAACGACGAGGGCGGCGACGGCCGAGCCGCGGATCGAACCCAGCCCGCCGATCACGACGACGATGAAGGCGAAGATCAGCAGGCTGTCACCTTGGGTGGGCGAGATGAGGTCGCCGCTGAAGACCACGGCGTAGAGCAGTCCGGCGAGTCCGGCCATGGCGCCGCCGATCACGAAGACGAGGGTGAAGGCCCGTCCCACGTTGATGCCGAGCGCACTGACCATGTCGCGGTTCTCAACGCCCGCTCGAATGGTGATGCCGTAGCGGGTCTTGCGCAAGAACAGTTCCAGCGAGACGAGCACGACGACGCCCGCGACGAGGGCGACGAAGTCGCTGTTGGGCAGGCTGAGACCACCGACGTGGGTCGCCTCGATCAGCCAGAGTGGCACGGGCACCGAGAGTGAGTTGCTGCCGAACCCGCCGAGGAGCAATCCCACAACCGCCAGGTCGAGTCCGATCGTGACCAGGATCTGGCCGATGGGTCGTCCGTAGAGCGGGCGGATAATCAGCACCTCGGTCAACCCCGCCGCCAGGGCACCGCCCAGGATCGAGGCGACGAGGGCGACGCTGAAGAGGATCGGGGCGCCCCACGAGGCTGGCAGGTGGGACGCGACGTCCCACGCCGCGTACGCGCCCAGGGTCATGAACAGACCGTGGGCGAAGTTCAAGATGTCCATGAGCCCGTAGATCAGTGAGAGGCCGGAGGCGGCGAGGAAGTAGACGGCGCCGAGCGCGATGCCGCTGAAGGTGAGTGCGAGGAAGACGCTCATCGGACTCCCGTCACCCCGAGGAACCGCTTGGCTAGATCGGGGTCGTCGAGTTCGCGCGCGTCGCCGGCGTGCACCACTTCGCCGTGATCGAGCACGACGACGCGCTGGGCCAGTCGTCGCACGACCGCGAGGTTCTGCTCGACGAGCAGCACGGTGGCGAGCGTCGCGACTCGCTCCAGAACGTCGGCGAGCTCGCTCACGAGACGCGGGGCTAGTCCCTTGGACGGTTCGTCGACCAAGAGCAACGGCCAGCCGTTGAGCAGCGCCCGCGCGATCGAGACCATCTGCTGCTGGCCGCCCGACAGGGTGCCCGCACGCTGGCGGGAGCGCTCGCGCAACTCGGGGAAGATGGCGTAGACGTCGTCGTAGCGCGGCTCGTCGATCCGTTCGGCGAGCCGGAGGTTCTCGGCGACCGTGAGACCGGCGAAGACGTCGCGGTCCTCGGGGACGTAGCCCACGCCGAGGCGCACGATTCGATGCGTCGACCAGCCGCGCACGTCGGTGCCGAGCACCGAGATCGCGCCCGTGCTCGTCACGAGACCGAGCAGGGCCCGCAGGGTGGTGGTCTTGCCGACGCCGTTTCGACCGAGTAGCGCCGTCACGCCGCCGACGGGCACCTGGATCGAAACGCCCTGGAGCACGTGGGACCCGGCGATGGTGACGTGGAGGTCCGAGACCTCGAGGGCGTTGGTCATAGCGGCTGGCCCAGGTAGGCGCGTTGGACGTCGTCGTTGGCGACCACGCTCTCGGGGTCGCCCGTCGCGAGGACCCGACCCGAGTCGAGCACGGCGATCGTGTCCGCGAGGCCGACGACCACGGCCATGTGGTGTTCGACCATCAACACGGTGCGCCCCTCGCCGTGGAGTCGCCCGATGAGTTCCATGAGCAGCGGCACGTCCTCGGTGTTCACCCCCGCCATGGGCTCATCGAGCAGCAGGACGCGGGCCTGGGCGGCGAGCAGGATGGCGAGTTCGAGCTTGCGCTTGTCCCCGTGGGAGAGCGACCCAGTCGGTCGGTCGGCCACGGTTGAGAGCCCGACGTCGGCGAGCACCTCGGTAGCGACCCGGCCCGCTTCGTCACTCGCCTTCGGGCGCCGCCAGAATCGGGCGCTGCCTCCCAGGCGGGCCTGGGCCGAGAGCCGCGCGTTCTCGAACACGCTCAGTGCGTTAAAGAGGCTCGAGGTCTGGAACGTTCGGCCCAGGCCGAGTCCGGCGCGTCCTGAGGGCGCGATGCCGGCGACGTCGCGTCCCTCGAGGGTGATGGACCCCGCGGTGGGCACGAGCAGCCCACTCAGCAGGTTGAGCAACGTCGTCTTGCCAGCACCGTTGGGACCGATGATGCCGAGGAAGGAGCCGGTCGGCACCGCAAGGTCGATGTCACTGAGGATGGTGGCGCCACCAACGCGGAACCCCAGTCCCGTCACCCGAAGGGCGAGGGACTGGGGTTCGACGACGGTGTCCATGGAACGAGTGAACTACTTAGTGGCCGAAGTGCGCCACGACGGGAGGGGCGGTCTGCGCCGCGGACAACGTCGCGAGCGTGACGGGCTTGTAGACGCCGGTCACCGTGGAGACCAGTTGGACCTGGAACATCGGCTGGAGCATCGCGTGGTCCGAGGCCCGGATCTGCTGCATTCCCTTGGGCGCCTGGAACTTCCACCCCTCGAGTCCCTTGATCATGTGCATGACGTTCGTGCCCTGTCCGGTCTGGATCGCGCGCACGACCATCTGCGCCCAGACGAAGCCGTCGGCCGTGAAGAGATCCGGGTACTGCTTGTACTCGCGCAGCATCGATTTGATGAGGTAGGTGTTGATCTTGTTGTGCGGCGACTCCCAGTTGTAGAGCGAGAGGTAGTAGAACTTCAGGCCCGCGGCGCCGTAGAACTGGTAGGTCGCGGTGTTCGCGAGTCCGGTAACGACTTTGGAGCTGGCGAAGATCCCCTGCTGGTCGAGGGCCTGAGCCAACGGCGCCCCGGTCGCCCCGGCCCACGCCAGGAAGACGATGTCGGGGTGCATGGCCTGGACCTGCAGCGCCGTTGGCGTGAAATCCGTTGTCGTCAGCGGCACGAGCAGGCTCTTGACGGTGTCGCCAAGCGAACCGAAGGCTTGGGTCGCGTCGGTGACGTAGGACTGACCGAAGGCGAAGTCCTGACCGAGGACGAGCACCGTCTTACCCTTGCCGAGGGCCTTGATGTAGGACTTGGCGGTCTGGACATCCTGGTAGGTCTGGCGACCGGAGCGGAACGTGTAGCGGTTGGCGCCGGTCACCTGGTCGGCCGCGGCCGCACCCGAGATGTAGAGCACCTTGTTCTGCTGGGCGAGCGGCGCGAGCTCAGTGGCGATGCTCGAGTCGACCGTGCCGCCGATGATCTTGTAGCCGGCGCCGACGTAGCTCTTGAAGTCGGCGGCCGCGGTGGTCGGGTTGTCGGCCGAGTCCTCGATCGACAACTTGATCGTGTGTCCGTTGACCTTGTTGGTGCCTTTGGTCGCGTACTGGAAGCCAATCTTCACG
>JAJYDR010000172.1 GCA_021777285.1 Actinomycetes bacterium | reverse complement strand
AACACAACGAGGGCGGCGGCGGTGCTTGCTCGCCGCCGCGCAACCCGCAGGAAACGGCTCATGAGAGAAACTGTACTGAGCAGGGTGCACCATGCCAGGTCTACTCCGCCGAAGTGGATACCCCAACGGCCTAGTGACGTGCGCACTTTAACCGGCCCTAGCCCCCGGCCAGTTCGTCAAGCCCCACTTCGTCGACGTGAAAGCTGTAATCGGCCAACCGGTGGATGACCAATCCTTTGCCAGCGAGGGCGAGAGTCTCTTGTCGAGTGAGGCCCAGTCGTCGTTGGGCCTCGAGGAGGGGAATCGTCCCCCGCGGCCCTGGCAGGCGGGCCCGGCGCCGTGAGCGTTCGCGGCGAGACAGAAAATCTTCCAACGAAGCACGACTGACCAGTTTCAACCCAACCTGTTCCGTGGCCGCGATGTCAAGACTCAGATGACCGTTCTCGAGAAGACGGCGCACACTGCTCGAGCGCACGCCTAGCTGTTCTGCGACCTGGTCAACGGACAGTGCGCGTCCTCGCAACGCGCTCACTTGACTCATGTGCGCTCGGAGGGCTTCAACCATCGAGTCGCTAAAGCGCTGACGACTGTCACCTTCAAGTCGCACCGGCTCAATGCCTAGGTGGCGAACAAGAGTCTCTAATCCACGTTCAGTAACGCCGAGGGCTTTCATGACCGCGCGACGTGTCCAGAGAGCCTGCTCGCGGGAGAGACGCGCTTCCACTGACGCCAGTGTCACCATGCGGCATGGTGCCCCACGCTGAGCAGCTCGATACACGGCGTTCAGCTTCCCGCTACTCAGAAGTTTTCGAACGGCCCCGAGCGAGACACCCAGCAGCTCTGCCGCCTCCTCGCGTGTGACAACTTCTGTACCATCGGCTACATCCGCCGCCAGATACCCGTGCGCGTCGAGGACGTCTGCGGCTCTCGCGCGTCTCCCATTGGCGCGGAGCGTCTGTGAATCCAGCAACCGCGATGATGGCGCTGGCACCACGATTGTGCCGAGTTCCACCTCCACGGCCTCGTCGATGGCGTCCGCAATGCTGAGCAGTTCATTGATTCGCGGCATGGAGAGCGAGTACACCTGGTTCGTCACCGGTGCCGAACCCTCGGTGTTGGGTATCTCGTGGCCCAGGTACTTGGAGCGGGCAATGAGCGAGAGGTCCGGTGAGTAGCCCATCTGCGATGAGAGGGACTTGCGAAACACGTGGGACGTGACGTGGAATCCCAAATCCGCGATACCGAGATTCGCAGACGTCAGGGCTTGCGCGAGATGCTTACGATACGTCTGCTGGCTATAGGGGCGAAGACCCGTGAGAAGCGGCACGTGGAGGTCGGGTGGCTCTGAACCGTGAGCAGCCTCGATGAAGACCTCCAAGAAGTGGGCGAGGTGACGCGATATCGGAATGGCGCGACGGGCAGCGGGTGTCTTGAGCTCTTCGGTATAGTCCATCTCAACTACCTTGCCCTCGGCGTCGCGTCGGCGAAACTTCTTGCCGCCCTGGCGTACAACCTGGAGAATCATCCGTCCCTCTACCTCGCGCAGGTCGTCGAGGAAGACTCCAAAGGACTCCCCGACACGAAGTCCGGCGAGGCGCTGGAGCCACACCACCACTTGGCCCTCGAGCGGCATCTCAGCCGCGAGCTCACGCACCTGGCCCAGCAGCAGGGCCTCGGCCGGCCGTTCGGTCCTAGGAATGCGCGACTTCGTGCCAGACCGTGGTCGACGCGAACGAACTCCTAGCGCCGCGTTGGACGACGCCAGCTTTCGGGCCATGGCGTAGTCGAGGATGCGCCGAAGAATATTGAGGTGCTCACGAACGAAGGTGCGCGAGTACCCGTAGGGAACGGCTTCGTCCTTCGATGCGGCGAATCCCGCGGCGATGACGTCCGAAGTGGGCACCAGTACTCGCCGGCGCGACTTCTCCAGCGCGACACGAGCATTGGGAAATCGACCCTTAGCGAAGGCCCTGTGCACCGAAGACTCGGACCAACCCGAGAGCTGGGCAATCTCGGCGAGGGTGTAGTCCCGCACTGGCAGGATGGGTGAGGTCGTCTGCGTATCGCCCTCTCGCTCACCAGCCATGAACGAGGTGTAGGCGAGGACGTCGTCTTGGTCGAGTTCCTCGACGGTCAGAGTTCGACCCGCGAAGAAGGGAATGATGTGCAGTCGTAGGGCCCGCCTGACGTCTTCAACTCGTTCCGGTGCCGCATCTCCAGTCTCGTACGTTTGAGCGAACCACGCCCACGCCACCGAGGCGAAGTCCGACGCCACCGGTGCCTTCGCCCGACGCGGTGCGGCTGACACGAACAGGTCGGAGCTCGGTATCGGCTGACCGGCCTCGAGGGCGGCGTGGGCGGCGCGCAACCAGACGGACGCGGCGGCCTTCGTGTCAAACGACGCGTAGACGCGCTTCACTGAACCGGTCGCGGTGGGCACACTCGCCGTCCACCGCTTCCCCCGCTGTCGTGGTACGGCGGAGAGGGGGCGTGCCACTAGGACATCCCCCTTGAGCTAGGAACGAGGGCGGCGGGTAGTAACCGCTCGGTGACGCGCCGGTGGTGCTCGACCTCACCGTTGGCCTGAGCCAGCAGGCGCTCGGTCGTCTCGAGACGCAGTCGCGCCTGCGCGAGCTCGGCTGACAGTTCGGCAACACGTTCTTCGAGCTGCGCGTACTTCTGGTCAACGCGGTGGTCGAACTCCAGGAGGTCGGCGGCCGTCACTAGGCCCGCCTCCACGAGGCCCGCCACCGGAATGACCCACGGGGACTCCTGACTCTCACCATCGCGGTGTGCGCCGGGAATCTTGTCGGCCCACAGTCGGCGGCGCAACGTGTCAATTGACCGCCCGCTGAGCTGTGCCGCTTCCCGGAGGTTCACCTCCCGGTGAATCACTGAAGGTGCCTGCGCTACTGCTGAATCCATCGTGGCCATTGCGAACCTCCTGAACCATGGATCACTGGTACGTCGCCGACACCAGTGCGCGCATTGGCGACCTGGAGCACACGCCTTGCCCGGTTCAGAGGGGTCTCGGTGCCCAAATTCGGGCAATTTCTCACCCCGCGGCTGGCGACCTGACACTGTGCGGAGGCTGCGCACGGCGTGGCACGAGCCACGTCGCCACAGCGGAACCGATGCGGTCAGTACGAGGAAAAGCGTTGTCGGGCCGGCAGATCCGTAGGGGTATCCCCAAGATCTGAAGAGCGCAACCATGGGTCCAAAGTGAAACCTCTTGACCCCATCTGCACAGAAACCCCCCGGAATCTGCACAGAAACCCGCCCGCCGCATAGGCAGGTGCGTAGGCGCAGAGAGTACGAAACGCGGGAGCTTACGGCGTTCGCGCCCCGGCGAGGTACAACTGGGTGGTGGGCCGTACAGGACTTGAACCTGTGACCCCTTGCGTGTCATGCAAGTGCGCTACCAGACTGCGCCAACGGCCCTAGGCGTGCAACCCTATCACC
>JAJYDR010000040.1 GCA_021777285.1 Actinomycetes bacterium | reverse complement strand
AGATTCGAAAATTAGCGTCGAACTATCGGATCGCCCCGTGTTCCGATCGCTCGGCGACCAGAAGCGAGGAAACCCAATGTCCTTCAGTGTCAGCGTGCTACTCGCCGTTCTCGCCGTCGCCGCCTTTGCCGGTCCGCTCATCGGCGAACTGGTCGGCGTCCCGGGAGCGGTCGTGGAACTCGTCACGGGCATTGCGCTCGCCTTCGTCGTCCCCAAGGACCTCACGGCGAGCAATGGCGTCGTGGCGACGCTCGGCGGTCTTGGTTTCTTGATCCTGATGTTCCTCGTCGGCCTGGAGTTCGACTTTCATAAGATTGGCCGAGCGTCGCGGGCCAACCTGAGCTTTGGGATGGGACTCTTCGCCGTCTCGCTCCTGTCCTCGTCCCTCGTCATCGGCCACCTGGCCGGGGCGTCCACCATATGGGTCCTCGCCGGTGCGGCCACCTCGGTCGGGGTGACCGTCCCGATCCTGCACGTCCACGGGTGGATGGGCGAGCGATTCGCCAATGACGTGCTGATGGTCGGTACCGGCGCCGAGATCGTCTATCTCATCGTGCTCAACGCCGTGAGCGTGGCGAGCAAGCACGACTCCCTGGCAACCACCCTGCTGCTCGGCACGCGCACGCTTCTCCTGATCGTCTTCACGATCGTCGCGTTGCGGGTTCTCAGCCGGGCCCGCCAGCGAGTGCCGCGGCACTTCCACCGGTGGTTCCTGCGCGACGACCCGGTCGAGGTCGGACTGCGAGGAACCTTCGCCCTGCTCTTCGTCGTAGTGGCCTTCGCCGGACTCGACCACATTCCAACCGTGCTCGGCGCGCTGCTCGCGGGGGTCATCTTCCGCGCCGTCATGGGCAACGCCAAGGCCATCGCCTCGCGCATGACGAGCCTCGCGAACAGCTACTTCATTCCGATGTTCTTTCTCACGGTCGGCCTGCAGACGCCACTGCGCGCTGACATCGTGGGACTGCTTCCCACGATCGGCTTGGTGCTCGTGATCATTAGCGTGCCGCGTCTCATCATCGCGCCGTATTTGCGAGCCCGCGGCTACTCGTGGCGGCTCTCGGCGGCCGGCGCTACGTCGCTGATGGCGCCGCTCACCCTGCTCATCGCAACGGCCGAGATTGGTCGCAGCAATGGACTGCTGAGCTCGCGCAACTACGGTGCGCTCGTCGTGACCGCGGCGCTCTCAGCGATCATCTTTCCGGTCATCACCAAACGGCTTTTGCCGTTCCGCAGCGACGAGCTCGAGACGACCATGGCGGACGACGATTCGGCCACGCTGGCCGATTAGCGCAGTCGTCAGTCACCGGCTCAGTTAGTAGAACCGTCAACGCGCCGCAGTATTGCGACGCGTGGCGCGTCGCGTTCAGCCATCAACTGACATCGCCGTCATCGGACGCGGCACCGCAAACCAACGACTGTCGTTAGAAGCCTGTTAACCCGTTCGGTGTTCCGACGCCTGTTGGGCCGTTGTAGGAATACGCCGACTGGCCAGTACCGATGGTGAGGCTGTCGGCTGCGTTGCATAGGTAGTTCGTGCAGTGGTGAGCGTTGGAACCACTCGTCACAGGATTAAGTCCAGGAACGTAGAGAGATTGCGCCGACTCCTGCGTCACGCCGGTGGAGCTTTGCGCCAGAGCGTAGATCGACGCAATGATGGGCGACGCGACACTCGTCCCGCCAAACACCATCCAGCCGGGTTCACCATAGCTATCGTAAACGGCCACACCCGTGTTCGGATCGGCCACGGCGGCAACATCGGCAACCGTTCGCATCGAGCACAAGGAGGTACTGATCACCTTCTGCCATGACGGCATTGGCTCCACAGCGGAACAGCCTGACCCGGTCCCCGACCAGACTGTCTGAGTCCACCCACCGGTCGAAGGGGTAAGCGAGGTGCCACCAACCGAAGTGACAAACGGTGATGCAGCGGGGTATTCAACGCCATACCCACTGTCGCCGGCACTTACCGTGACCGGAACGGAATGCTGGTAGTAAGAATCATACGAGGTCTCCGACGAAAACTCCTTCGCCCCGTAGCTATTGGAGATCACACTGGCTCCGTTATTCGCCGCGTAATTGACTGCCGTACCCAGGTCAACAAGACTTGCGGAGTTCGCCTCAACGAGCATGATGCTGCACTTCGGACAGATCGCAGAGACCATGTCAAGGTCCAGCGAGATCTCCTCAGACCACGACGTGTTATTAGTCGGAAGCGATTGCCCTCCGTCCCCGTTGACCTGTTGAAAGGTCGAAGAAGTAAGTAGTGGAATATTCCAATAGTGCCGATAGGCATTGACATCCAGAAATGCGTTCGGGTCGTTGTAAGCATCCACAATGGCGACGGTCATGCCAGAACCATTGTTCGCGGAAGCATTAGTCAGGTTATAGGCCGACTGCAAGTCAACAGGCTGGTAACCCGACGGCGTACTACTGCCTCCACTGCCACCACCGCCGGGTCCCTTGCCGTTTCCCTTGCCGGCACTTATGACCGGCACGTGCGATCCGTGCCAGTTCGCCGCGGGATTGAGCAGTTGGATCGCGTCGCAGTTCGCGACACCGACCGCCGCGGCCGGCAAGCACACCGGTGCGAACGAACCAGCAGTCGCGAGTCCCGTTCCCGACGACGAGACCGACGGCAGGAACGCAAACGATAGGACCGCGAGCGCGGCTGCACTTCCAAAGAACTTCGACGTTCGCATCACGTCTCCTCGCCGTAGCCGACACCACGGCACGGCCACTCGTGCCGTCTTCGATCGGCGCTTCTGAGTTCGAGCATACGACTCGACAACTGGTGGTTCCAGAGCATCTCACTTCAAAACTCGTAGCCAGGTCCTACGACTGAGAATTACTTACATACCTGATTAGCGGTGTGGCTGTCACGAATGGCACACCGAGGTCTCCGATGAAATTCAAAATATCTCAATTCGTTTGACAGTGGATTCAAGAGCCCGGAAGCACCGCCTCCAGGTCATTGGACGCGGCGCAACTGGAGTGCCATGCTGCGAATCACGAATGAGAGTAAAAACACGGGAAGGAAGCTCTTTCCCGTGCATCGATAGGTAATCGTTTGGCCATCGATGGCGTCGAACGACTCGGGGCGACTCGACGTGCGACGGTGGCGAACTTGCAGGGTGTGCCGTCCCGCGCTGATCGACACCGAGGTCGTGTGGTTCATCTTCACATTCCCGACCGATACACCGTCGACCACGATGTCATAGACACCACGTCGTACTTCAACGCCGAGAGCCTTGTGAGTTACTTTCAAGGTTGCCGTCATTGCCAACACCACCTACTCCAGTGGGTAAGCCGACTGGGGGTCTAGGTTCACGCCACCGCTTCGAACGGTATCGCGGTGACGACTTGGACACCACGGCGCCGCTCGTGGGCGTTCAAACACGTTACGGCCACGTCTCTCGTCATCACCCGTCGGTTCGATCACTCAAACCAAAACTGCCCAAACGCAGCCACGATCCAGGTCGACGCGGAATGGCGAGCGGGTTGATTCCGCACGTGTCGCCGTTAGCTTGTTAACCCGGCTGGCCCAGCGACCCTGCTTACCACTCGAACGTGGGCTGCGGCGTCGAATGCGCCTCTTCCCAGCTGACCACGTGGTTGCGGAGCGTGCCGAGCTTCTCGATCTGCGCCTCCACGACGTCCCCGGGCTTGAGGTAGTTCGCGAAGGGATCCTCAGTGCTCGCCGCGACCCCCGCGATCGTCCCTGTGGTGACGAGGTCGCCCGCGCTGTAGACCTGGGGCGAATGGTAGGCAATGAGCTGGTTGATGGACACTGACATGTGACTCGTGTTGGACTTCTGGCGGACCTGGCCGTTCACGCGCAGCTCCATGTCCAGGTTGTGGGGATCGCCGACTTCGTCGGCCGTCACGATGTATGGGCCGATCGGACAGAAGGTGTCGATCGCCTTGGAGAAGGAGAAGACCCCGGATTCCATCTCGCGGCGCTGGATGTCACGCGCCGTGATGTCGTTGAAGATCAAGTAGCCGGCGATGTGCTCGGCGGCCTGGTCGGCGTGGAAGAACTTGCCGGGCTTGCCGATGACCATCGCCATCTCGAGCTCGTAGTCCAACTCCTTCGTGAGTTGTCCCGGGTACACGACCGCGTCCTCGGGGCCGACGATGGCGTCGACGTTCTGGAAGAAGACGATGCCCTTGTTGACGGGATGTGACCAGTTCACCCGGACGAGGTCCTGGTGGTGCTCGACGAAGTTCCCGGCCGTGTGGAAGAACTTCTTCGGCGTGATCGGGGCGCGCAGGCGCGCGTCGGCGAGGCTGACGACCTCGCCGGTCTCGGGCACGTTGCCCTCTCGTTCGAAGTAGGCGCGCATCGACGCACAGTCGAACTCGACGATGACGTCGCCGTCGAGGCGCCCGACCCGCCCCGTCCTCCCTGCGTCAAAGGTGACCAATTTCATGACTTCCCCTCTCTGTTCGATGTAGACCAATTTGCGATCGCCCCGTCGGCCGCGGCCGGGACCGGGACCCGGAACGTCCGCAGCATCAGCGCCAACGTCTGGTAGTAGCCGACGAGGATGACGAGCTCGACGGTGGCCGCCTCGCCGCGCGCGGCCACGAGTGCCGCGTACTCCGTGTCGTCAAGGTCCCCTCGCTCGAGCAGCGCCCGCACCGCGGTCCAGACGGCGTCCGCGCCGGCGTCGAGCCCCTCGGGGCGTCGGCGCGAGCGGATCGCCTCGAGCGTCGCCGCAACGAGCCCGGCGGCGTGCGCGAGGCGCTCGTGCGCGAACCACTCGAAGTCGCTGCGGTGGTGCGCGGCCACCTCGAGGATCGCCAGTTCGCGGTCACGATCCGCCAGCGACGAGCCGTAGCGGATGGCCGAGCCAAGTGACTGCAATGCGCCGCCCACGGCGGGACTCACGAGCATCGCGTTGAACGGGCCCTCGAGGCGCCCGTCGGGAGCGATGATGGGCGACGTGGCCGCGTCGATCGCGCGCGGGCCACCGACGATCGCGTCATAGACCGCGCGACCGTCGTCGTCCAGGTCGTCTCGTACAGGCCACGGCAGTCGACCGTGCGTCATGTCCGTCACGACGGGACTTCCGTAAAAGTCGTCCGCAGCTGGCCGAGCCCCTCGATCTCGCTCACGACCACGTCGTCGGGACCGAGGTAGCGCGGCGGTTCGCGGCGGTGGCCGATGCCCGACGGGGTGCCGGTGAAGATCAGGTCGCCCGGCTCGAGCGTGGCGACCGACGAGAGTCGTGCCACCAGTTCGGGCACCGACCAGATCATGAGCGAGGTGCGCGAGTCCTGCATCACCGTACCGTTCAGCACGCACGTGATGCGAAGGTCGTCGCGGTTCGCGATCGATGCCGTCGGCACGAGGTACGGCCCCGTCGGCCCAAAGTTGGCGAAGGACTTGCCGAGGCTCCACTGGGGCGACTGGCCCGCGAGCTGGACGTCGCGCGCGGAGAGGTCCTGGCCCACCATCAGGCCTGCGACCTTCTCCCACGCGTCCGCCTCGCGCACGCGTTGGCACCGCTCAGCGATCACGACGACGAGTTCGACCTCCCAGTCGAGTTTCGGGCTCGCGACCGGCACCACGGCGTGCGGACCGGCGAGACAACTCGGGAACTTCGTGAAGACCTGGGGTAGGCCGCTCATGTCGTAGCCCGCCTCCTCCGCGTGCGCGCGGTAGTTGAGCCCGATCGCGAACACCTGGCGCGGCGTCGGCACCGGGGCGCCCAGGCGAGTGACGTCGAGGGGCGCAGCGTCGGGCTCAACCGACACCGACCAGTCGAGGAAGGCCGCCCAGTCGTCGAGCACCGCCGCGGGCGTCGGGCCGAAGCGGCCCGCGCTCGCGCGCGCCACGTCCGCACTACCCCGCTCGCCGAAGTCCAGCACGGCGCGGCCGTCGAGGTTGCCGAGGGTGGGGGTCATGCGCCGATCATCGAGTAGCCGCCATCGCACATGATGAAGTTGCCCGTCATGTGCGACGCGTCGTCGGTGGCCAGCCACAGGGCCGCGCCCGCCAGTTCCTGGGGCTCGGGTACGCGGCCCATTGGCGTCTGGGCGATGACCCGCTCGCGTCGGCCGTTCAGCCAGTCCGAGCGCGTGAGGGTCGACTCCGTGGACATGAAGCCCGGTCCGAAGGCGTTCACCCGAACCACGGGCGCGAACGCCGCGGCGTAAGACTTGGTCAGGCCGATGATGCCGTATTTGCCCGCCGCGTACTGCGGCGCGCGGGGGCTGCCACGCACGACGACGGTCGAGGCGATGTTCACGATGTTCCCGCCACCGACCTCGAGCATCCGCGTACCGTGCTCGTGGATCATGTACATCGTGCCCTTGATGTCCACGGCGAGCACCCGGTCCACGACCGACTCGTCAATGTCGCGCCAGGACATCTGGTCGGTCGCGATGTCGCCCACGTTGTTGACCAGCACGTCGAGCGTGCCGGCCGCGCGCCACGCCTCGTCGGCCATGCGTTTGATGTCGGCGGTACTGCGCAGGTCGCCCTGGATGACGACGGCCTCGCGGCCCAGTTGGCGAACCGCCTCGGCCGTCGCCTCAGCGCCCGCGGCCGAGGAGTTGTAGTGCACGACCACGTTGGCGCCCTCGGCCGCCGCGCGCTTGGCGAGTGTGGAGCCGAAGCCGGTGCCCGCCCCGGTCACCATCACCCACTTGCCGGCGAATCGCGGGAAGATCGCCCCGGCGCGTCCCTGCTCTGTGTTCTGCTCGTCGTTTGTCATCACACCAACGTCCTTCCACCATCGACATACATGATTTGCCCGGTCACGAAGCCCGCCAGCGACGACGCCAGGAACAGCACCGGCCCGGCGACCTCCTCGAGCGTGCCGAGCCGACCGAAGGGCACGAGTGCCTCGAGCTGGGCCCGATGGCCGTCGGCGTCGAGGTACTCGCGCGTCAGGTTCGACTCCACGTAGCCCGGGGCGACGGCGTTCACGGTGACGCCAGCCGGTGCCCACTCGCGCGCCATCACGCGCAGCAGCTGATTGAGACCGCCCTTTGACGCGGCGTAGGGGCCGTGGTTCGCGTGCCCGAGGAGACCCGCGACCGAGGAGATGAAGATCACGCGGCCACCGCCGTCGTGGACCATCGAGGCACCGGCCGCCTGACCGAGGAAGAACGCGCTCGTGAGATTGATCGACAGGATCCGGTCCCAGTCATCCTCGTCGAGCTCGAGTATGGGGCGCCGATCGTTGACGCCGACGGCGTGCAGGCACACGTCGAGACCGCCGAGCTCGGTGCGCGCCCGCGCGACCGCCGCCTGGCAGTCTTCACGACGACGCAGATCGGCCGCGCTGCCACCGATCGTTCCCGACGATGGGGCGCGCAGCTGCTCGCACAAGTCCTCGACTCGCTCGGCGTCTTCGTCGACAACGTAGACGTGCGCACCAGCCGCGGCAAAGGCGGCGGCGCAGGCACCGCCGAGCCCACCGGCCCCGGCCACCAGCACCCGGCGGCCCGTCAGTCCGAGCTGATCAACGACCTCAACCACGAGTTATCGAATCCCCATTTCGTATTGTGAAAGTCACTTTTAGTTTAGCAGTCACGACGTCGTCCCGATGGCCGCTCACGCGCCGGCGCGCTCGCCCGCCACCGACCGGCCGGCCTGGTGGACGAGATCGAGCACCTGCGCCTCGAGTTCGACGAACCGGGCGAGCTGGCGGGTCGAGCCCTGACTGCGCGGCCGCGGCAGGTCGATCGTCACCTCGGCGAGGATGTGCGATGGTCGCGCCGAGAGCACGAGCACGCGATCAGACAGGTACACCGCTTCGCCGACGTCGTGGGTGACGAGCAGCGCGGCGAAGGACGACCGCTCCCACAGGTCGCCGACCACGTCCTCGAGCAGGCCCCGCGTGAGTGCGTCGACCGATGCGAACGGTTCGTCGAGCATCAGCACCTTGGGGTCCGACACCAGCGCGCGCGCCAGGGCCGCGCGCTGCTGCATGCCACCCGACAGCTCCCACGGGTAGCGCGACTCGAATCCCGTGAGTGCCACGGCCTCCAGCGCCGCGCGCACCCGCGCGGCGCGCTCGGCGGGCGCCAGCCGTCGAGCGCCCATGGCGACGTTCTTGACGATCGAGAGCCACGGGAAGAGGCTCTTGTTGTACTCCTGGAAGACCACCGAGATGCCGTTCTGCACGTCCTCGAGAGACCGCCCCTCGAAGCGGACCTCCCCCGTGGTCGGCCGGCGCAGTCCGGCGGCCGTGCGCAGCAGCGTCGTCTTGCCCGCCCCCGACGGGCCGACGATGCTCACGAACTCCCGGGGCGCCAGTTCGAGCGACACGTCTGAGGACACCTCGTTGATCGAGCCGTCGCGACCGGTGAGCGTCACGCCCACGTGTCGGAACTCCAAGATCGGGTCAGCCATGGCCACCTCCAACGATGCCGCGCTGCCAGACGAGCAGCCGGCGTTCAGCGAACAAGAACAGCGAGTCGGCGATCCACCCGAGCAGGCACAGCACGAGCACGCCCGCGTAGCTGTCGGTGATCTGGAAGGACTGCTGGGCGGCGGAGATGAAGTAGCCGATGCCCGAGCTGCCACCGAGGATCTCCGCGACGACGAGGACCGCCAGCGACACGCTGATCGCCACGCGAAGTCCGGCGAAGATCTTCGGGCTGACCGCGGGCAGGATCACCTTGAAGAGCAGCGCGGGACCGCGAAGACCAAGGCACCGTGCCGTGTCGACGAGCGTCGGCTCCAGGGCGGCCGTCGCGTTGGAGGTGTTGATCAAAACGGGCCATACCGCCGCCGAGGCGATGATCACCACCACCATGGTGCCGCCGAGCCCGAACAGGACCAGCGCGACCGGGATGAGTAGCGGTGTCGGCAGGGAACGAGAGAAGTCGAAGACCGCCGCGGTCCACTCGCGCACCGCGCGGTAGTACCCCGTGAACAGTCCGATGACGATGCCCAGAACGGCGCTCGCCGCAAAGCCGATGACGAGTCTAATGAGCGACGGGACGAGGTTGCCCGCGACGAACGAACTGGTGAGCAGGTGCCACAGTGCCACCACGGTCGCGGTGAAGGTCGGAATCAGCGGGCTGTGGTCGACGACAGCGACAAGCTGCCAGATGAGCATCGCGATGGCCAGGCCGACCCAACCGAGCGTCCAGAAGCCCACGCGGCGAAGCCGGGCGGCGCGGCGCGGCTGGGCGATCATTCCGAGCCCTCGCGCTGGTGGGCCCACGGCAGCAGTCGACCGAACAGCGCAGCAAAGCCCGTGTTGAGCACCCAGCCGAGCACGCCGCCCACGACGATGCCGGCGTACATGTTCGAGACGACGTTCGCCTGCTGAGCCGCGAGGACGTAGGAACCGATGCCGCCGGTGCCGCCGACGAGCTCGACCGCCACTGTCACCGACAGCGCCAGGCTCACCGCGACCTGAAAGCCGCTGGCGATCAGCGGCGCGGCGGCCGGGAGCACGACCTTGCGCACGAGCGTTACGCGGCGCAGCCCCAGCGTCGTCGCCGTTTCCAACAGGAGCGTCTCCACTTGGTCGACGCCGTAGCGGGTATTGATGAAGATCGGCCAAAAGGACGTGAAGGCCACGAGCCCGGCGGTCATCTTCAGGCCCAGCCCGGCGATGAGGATGGCGATGGGGATGAGGGCGAGTGAGGGAAGCGGGCGCATCATCCGCACGAGGGTCTCGGTAAGTGCGTCGGCGACCCGCGACCGTCCGACCAGTGTCCCGGCCACAATGCCCGCCACCGAGGCGAGTGCCAGTCCGACGGCCCACGCCTCGAGGGTCTGGCCCGCCGCGGCGAGCAGGGCGCCGGCGTGCGCGCTCAGGGCCGCGGCGGTCGCACCGACGCTCGCGAGCGCAGTGGAAGACACCAGGTTGGTGACACTCGCGATCTCCCAGAGCGCGATGGCGATGACGACGCCGCCGGTCATGCGAAGTCGGCGCCGTAGACGGGTGCTCCAGGAACGACGCTGGGTACGTGGCCGGGGCGTCACGAGAGTGACCTTGGAAATTGCGCGCACACGTGGAGTCGGGAGGTCAGATCGGATCTCGGCGTCGCGCACCTGCTCCATGTGGTCTCACCCCCTCCGTTCTACCGTCCGGCCCAAGGCACGGCCATCCCCCACGCCACCACCGGGTGGCACGTCGACTGCGGGTCGACTGCGGGGGCGCCACCACAGCGCCCCCGCGCGTCGACGCGACTAGGTCAGTGACGCGGTCCCGACCACATCAGAGACGACAACGGGATGGAATTGGAGATCCAGCCCAAGTGGCGCATCAGGTTCTCCTGGTACTGGATGCTCTTCTTCGAAACCGCCGAGCCCCAGATCGGCAGCTTCAACGTGGCGACCACGCTCGAGGGAATCTGGGTGTAGGTGAGGATGATGGCGCGAACTTCGGCCGGGTGCGCCTGGGCGTAGGACAGCGACTTGTTGATTGCCGTGACGAACCGCTCGACCAGCTTCGGCTGGGCCTTGATGAAGTTGGTGTTGGCGAAGTACGCGGCCACCGTCGACGACGGCTGCATGCCCTCGAAGAGGGGGCTGAGCAGCGTGCCGCCGTGCGCCTCAATCGCCGAGACGAAGGGCTCGACCTCGGTCACCGCGTCCACGCTCCCCGACGCGAGCGCCGCGGGCATGTCCGGGAATCCAAGAACCACGACCTTCACCGAACTCGGCGCGACGCCGTTGGCCTGGAGAACCGCGTCGAGCGCTAGTTGATTTTCCCCGTCCAATGCGTTCGAGGCGATGGTCTTGCCCGCGAGCTGCGCGATTGACGTGATGCCACTGTTGGCTCCGACGAGGATTCCCGACCAGGCGTTGGCGGCCGTGCTCGCCGCCTGGTCACCATTGGCCACGAACTGCACCGGCAGGTTTTGCGACTTGGCGAGGATGATGTTGGCCATCGCGCCGAAGCCGAACTCCAGTGACCCGCCGACGACGGCGCTCGCCACCGCGGCACCACCCTGGAGTTGGTGCGTCACGATTTTCAGGTGCTGGGCCGCGAAGAAGCCCTTCTTGATGCCGAGGTAGAGCGGAGCCACGTCAGCGATGGGCAGCACCCCCACGGAAACGGTGCGCACCACGGGCTTGGCGTGGGCCGCCGAAGCGGGTGCCGAGCCGGCGCCAATGGTCAAGCCGACGAGTCCGAGCGCCGCTGCAGCGAACAATCGAGTGAAGCGTTGCATGAGCGCCATAGCGCCCCCCCTTTTCTCAGGCAGTTTCATATTCTGAAACTGACTTTTATAAATCACTGAACGTAACACGACCACCCCAGGATGTCAAGGACTAGCTTTCGGCCACGGAAACCGCCACTGCGCCAACGGAATCGCCACAGGCGAATGTGGCTCGCGAGTTGGAAACTTCCCGATCGGGCGCGTCGAACTGCTCGCCCGCGCGGCAGGATCAGCCGCCGAAACGCCGCGAGATCGCAAGACAGGTTCGAAGAACTGGGTCGCGAAAGGTCGTAATGATGCTGTCTCGGTCATACCGTGTTGCCGGCACCGCAATGTTGAGCGCTGCGATCACCCCGCCGCCCAGCTCGCGAATTGGTGCGGCGAAGGAGCTAAGACCGGGGACCGCTTCCTCTTCTTGGACGACGAAGCCATCGGCACGCGCGGTTGCGAGTTGCTTGCGAAGTGCCGACAGCGAACGAACGGCATTCGGTCCCCACTCCGTGGCGAACGACTGCTTCGTGATCTGGCGGTCTAAGTCGGCGGGCGCCAGATCGGCCAGGAGGACTTTGCCCATTGAGCTGTAGACGGCTGGAATGCACGAGCCCGGATGAATGTTCGCAGCAAGCGACGTAGGCTTCCCTTGGGCACGAGCCAGGACGCGCACCTGATCTCCCGCGAGCACGCCAAGGTTCACGGACTCTCCGGTCTCGTCGGCGAGTTGGTGGATGAGGGGTTCGGCCACCTGAACGAGTTCCAGCCCTTGGAGCGCCGCGAAGCCCAGCGCGACGGCGCCCATTCCGGGCTGGACGGATCCATCAGCGGTTCGCTGCAGGTAGCCCGCCTCTTCCAACGTGGCCACCAAGCGGAATACCGTCGGCATGGGATAGCCGATCTCATCGACGATCTCTTTGACGTGCAGTCGCGGCCGCCCGCTCGAGAAGAGCGACAGGATTCGAAGCCCTTTGGCGAGGGCTTCTACCCGATAGTTGGGAGCCGTAGGCTTCGCATCGCGTCCAGGCAAAGTCCCTACCTTCCTTTACCTCGATCGACTTTGACGACGTTGATCCAACCTCGTGACACCTCGCGTGTCACGCTGACGAGGCAACGTCGCCAACAATTGCGGTCAGTTGGTTCTCAGAACCAACTTTCACATGGTGAATATACACGCGATACGCAGCGGATTGCTCGTTTGCGTTCGGATACAGGACATGATGGCGATCGACGCCGAACACTTCACGGGACTTGGCCGCGTGCCATGTGTTCGCACACTGGCCTTCCGTCGGGAATTTTTACTGGGGCAACCGATCGAAGCGTGTATCCGTAGTGTCATCAACTCTCATCCCACTAGAGCCCAAACCGTCGATGCACGACTTCGTCATTGTCCGATCACCTCGATTTGCACGTCGAACTGATTCAGCAATGTGATCACCAGTAACGCCCGGTCGTCACACACCAAGTATTCCTCGTCCACGACACCCTCTTCGTACTGGGTCGACCGCTTCGACGTACAACTTGTCGCCGGTGTTCGTGTGACTTCGGTGCATTTTTGGGCCTCGTCAATCGGGCCAGCGACCACATGAGCTCAAAAGCATCAGCAACGGTGGGTTTGCGTTTTGTACCACGTCGTGCGTATGGTCGCCGTCTTGTTCCATTGTTATGGAATCAAATTGCAGACACCAACCCACCGATTAGGAGCGGAGATCTCCGGTTCTTTCGAGACGGCATCAATGGCTTGCTCTCAGAGTGACGCCGCGGCGTCAGAGCCGCGGCGTCACCTACATGCGGTTTGTGTCTTTCGGGTTCTCGGAAGAAAGCGTCGGCTACCCAACACCGGTCGTAGCTTGCATGAACATGTACTTCGACCGACCCGTACGACTGAGACCTTACGAACTGGTCCCCGTATTCAAATCCGAACCCGTTGGGCACGAAACTACCGTAAGCGCCGGATAGGTGGTGAGCTGAACGGCGCACCACATGCCGTTGTTGCCATTTGAGTTTTGTGAGTTATTGGCAGACATGGCGATGGCCATTCCTGAATTGACCATGTTGGCGGCACCTAAGACATTGGCGTGATCAGTTGATGCGGACGCGACACCAGATCCGAGCACCGAGGCGCAGGTGAGCGCCAGTCCGAAAGCGACTGAAAATAATACCCTGTTCATTTTCATTGAATGGTCCCTCCTCTATGTGGGGCAGCCGAGACGTCCACGTGCGCGATCAATTGCAGCGTTCGTGCTCCCTCAGGGGAGCCACCGAGCGCTTCGATGGCGGCACTTGATCGGTCAGGGTCGAACGCCCAACCTTGCAAAATGATGGCTGTGGTGTGACTGTCCGCGGCTAGGGACACGGCCGTGACGCCGAGGCGCGCGAGCGCCTCGATGGCCGTCGTTCCTATCGGCACATCCGCCGATCCCGTTGG
This sequence comes from Actinomycetes bacterium, assembly GCA_021777285.1. The sequence goes on along the minus strand of JAJYDR010000040.1, from coordinate 3,712 downwards.
TACCAGTAACACCAATTCACCCATCGAGAGCGAACTGTAGGTAGCTACGTGGCGCCAATCATCCGGCAAGTCCCTCATCGTGATGGTTCAGCATGGCCGCCAGTTCGACACGGTTGCGGGCTCCCAATTTGGCCAGGATATGGGTGACGTGACGCTCGACGGTCTTGCGCGACAGGAACAGTGAGGCGGCGATCTCGGGGTTGGTTGCCCCCCGCGCGACCGCGTTGGCGATGTCACGTTCGCGTTGACTCAGCGACACCGGTGATGACGTGGGGCCCCGGCGCCAGGTGTGCACGCCTAGACCGCGCAGTCGCGCCTCGGCGAGTTGCACTTCGCTGCGCGCACCCATTCCTTCGGCGTCGCTCGCGGCCCGCACGAACGCCTTGACGGCGGACGGTCGGTCGAGTTGACCCATGACCCCGGCGGCGTCGAGCTCGATCCAGAGCCGCAGCAGCCGATAGCCAATGGAATCGGCGGCCTGGGCGGCGTTGGCGAAGAGCTCGAGGCTCGCACCCGGATCGCGCCGAGCCGTAAGCAGGGTCTCGACGTAGGCGCGACGAATGGACGGGCCACCGAGGCGCGGTTCGGGGTGCGCGGCGTCCCACTGCCGTGCCGCCTCGGTAGCGGCATCGAGCGAGCCGATCCGCGCGCAGACTTCCGCCGCCTGAAGGGTCGCCTCCCAGAGGCACCGCCCACAGCCCGCCTCAGCTGCATCAGCGGCCACCGCACTTCGTAGCGATTCGAGCTCGACGGTGCCAGGCGCGGTGAACCGACCGACGAGTCCCAGGTGCAGGGTCCGGATGACCAGGCGGAAGTGGGGGTCTGACTCTTGCGCGATCAGGTTCTCAATGGCTTTCACGTTGGTCGGCACGTCCACGCGGCTGGCTTCGATCGCGTGCAACACCGCCCGCAGTTGCGCAAGCGTGAACCGACGAGGCGGGCCAACGCGCTCGGCGAGCGCCACGGTCTGGTGCAGCATCTCCGACGCCTCCTCGAGGCGGCCGAGGTGCAAGTCGATCCAGCCCACCCAGAAGATGGCCTCGACCTCGAGTCCCGGCAGTGTCAGTCGACGTGACTCCTCGAGTGCCCGCCGGGCCCGCGGCTCGGCCAAACGCGGGAGCCCCTCGAGCTGCAGCATGGAGAAAATCCCGTCCGAGGCGGCGGCGACAACGTCCGCAGGATCTCGAGCTGCGCGCTGGATCAGGTCCGCACAGCGATGCACCGTGTCGGCGTCAGCCCGGCGTATCGCCGCGTCGAGGGTAACGCGAAGGGCCCGAACGTAGGCGGCGGACGCACGGTCATCGATGTTGGCGGCCCCACCCGCCCCGTCAACCAACCGCACGGCATCACTCAGAGCGCGATCCACCAGCGGACGGGCCGCTGCCACGTGATCCTCCAGCCACAACAATGCTTGCGCGTCGAGGCAGTCGGCCTCGATCGAGAGCACGGGATCGTCAGCGGCCAACGCGCGAACCTCGGCGGCGTAGGCGTGCACCTCGAAATGCCGGCCAAGCTTGAGCGCCGCCTCGGCCGCGGCGAGCGCGGCACGCGCACGGTCCGGTGCTGCACCCGTGCGGTCGGCGAGTACCGACCATCGCTCGAGCGCCGACTCCCAGTCGCCGAGTTCGGAGGCGAGGGCCGCCACCGACTCGTGGAGCGTGGATGCCTCGTCGCCAACAGACGCGTCCGCGATCTGGCCGAGCATGACCAGTCCCTCGTCACCGACCAGCCGACGTTGCGGCGACGTCGCGATTCGCAGGGCGAGTCCACGCCCGTCGAGTCCCGAGGCCATCCGGTGCTCGAGGGCGCCCGCCAGTTGGCGGACATTCTCGCCGGCTGACGCTTCGAGCCACGCCGCCAGTCGACGATGCATGCGCACCCGGGCGTCCTCAGCGAGTTCGCGTGACGCCAGCTCGCGAATCAAGTCGTGGGCGATCGAGACCGTCGCGTCGACCTCAAGGACGAGTGCCCGGTTGGCCAGTTCCCCGACTGCGTCGCGCACCCGTTCCTCGGGCCACTCGAGCAGTTCACCGATCCCCTCAACACTGAGCGGTCGGGCGGCCATCAGCGCGAGGGCGAAGAGTGCCGCGGGATCCGCGCCCAGGATTTCACTCCGAGCGCCGATGATGGCGTGGGGCGAGCGAGGTTGTACCTGATCACTGGCGACGTAATCGGCCGCCAGCGCGGTCATCCAGAACGGCGACCCTGACGCCCGGCGCCACAACGACGTTACCGCGTCTAAACGCAGACCCGGCGCCAACGTGCTCAGCAACTGGACGCCATCGCGCTCCTCGAACGGCCCGAGATCGATACGTACGAAGTGGTCGGCCGCTAGTGCGTCGGCGCACTGGGTGGCAAACGCCGTGCTTCGTGGTGCCGGTCGACTGGCGCACAGCACGAACAGCGGGGCGCCGGCACTCGCTGCGGCCACGATCAGATAATGCACGAGGGAGAGGGTCTCCTGATCGGCCCATTGCAAGTCGTCGGCGACGATGCCGAGTGGGCCCAGCTTCAACACACAGCGAAAGGCCATCTCGAACAGACGTACGAACTCGGGCTCCGTCGGACGTCCGGCCTCACCCACGAGGAGCGAGTCCAGCCGCCCGCCAACGGTGGGGGCTTTGCTGAGCTCGCGCAGCAGCCCGCCGGCGGCACCCAGCGCGATGCCGCGCGCGTTGTGGTAGCCCTGAACCCTAAAGCAGGGCCACTCCTGGGTCCGAACGACCTCGGCGAGCAGTCGCGATTTGCCGACGCCGGGATCCCCGACGACGACGGCTGCGACAGGGCCCCGACGTTCGACCAGGGACAGCACGTCGTTCAACTGTCGCAGCTGCGCCGATCGGCCGACGAATGGCCAGCCCGGCTGCGCTGGGTCAGCGTGGCCCGCGGCGTCAGTGCGCGTCGAACGTGACACCATGACCGCCAGCCGATGACCAGCACGGAATCAACAACATTCGGAACCACTCGGACAGAGCCGAGGGGTCCACGCGCAGATACGGCCGCCGACCGCAGCACCAATCGGGCCATCGAAGGCGCCTTCTACCCCAGCGTGACGCTCGCACGTCATGAGAGGCGACGAATCGCTGGATCAGACCGTAAGCCATACGTACGACCTCGATTCAGTTTGAGCATAACCACGAACGTGGCAGTTTTCCCAGTGATGACGGTGAACCGACGCTGCTAATAGACGACACGGCCACCGCGGCGTGCCCATCGATCGCGAGGAGGCCGTGACACTACCGAAGGTCGCGGGCTCCGACGACCTCAATGACCCACGGGTTGACGGCGGCATTTGCAGCCGCGCAACACGTGCCCGGGCGCTCAACCGGTCCGTTCCGGCCATGCACGGGCACGCTGTCCGTCAGGGAGCGCACGTCCCTCGTTGACGGTCGCGAGACGGGCGTGCCCTCGCGAGCAGCAACCCATGGGCTTCGATCCGCCAGTAGAAACGCCACTGGTGCCGATTCCACACGTGGTCGACGGTTCCATGGCCGACCCGAGCGAGCCCGAACGTGCGTTGACCCGAATGCGCCTCGCAGAAGCGCTGCGAACAACGCAGTCCTAGCGCTGGTTCATGGAAACAGAGCCCACGCTGAGTACCGCCTAGCCGTCACCGTGCTGCACGATTGGCCAAGGTCGCAGGCTCTGCCCCGGCAGGCCGACACGACCGGCGTTGATAGACGAGACTCGATCCATGCACCAACGACTCAGC
>JAJYDR010000171.1 GCA_021777285.1 Actinomycetes bacterium | reverse complement strand
TTCGAGCGCGATCAGAAGATGCGAGAAGAGGCGGTGAACAAGTTCGACCAGGTGGCTGAACTGCTCGCCAACCTCGACTTCGAGCGTCTGTGGGAGGCGGCAAGTCCGTCTGAGCAGCGAACACTGGTCGAGGATCTCGTTGATTCGGTCCGCATCTACCCGGACCGAATCACCGTCGAAGTCGCGGGAGCGCCGCCATTCATCGTCGCCCTGGACGAGGTTGGATTGACGCAGGGTTGCAAACCTGTGGTGTCGGAGGGCCGACGTCCACAATCTACGACTGGAGGCTGGAACGGTGGGGCGGGCGAGTGCCGGCGGCTCGACGCGAGCGATCTGCTACCACGTAAGGTGGCGTCTTGCCGACGAACGAGATGGCATCTAAGGCCGTACTCCAAGACAGTCCCACGGCCGGCTAAGCCTCAAACAATCCCTGTTCGGAGCCCGTGCATTTGACCTTATCAATTCACTGGCCAGAAGTATTCGAGAAATACTATTTGTAAACGACGTTCTGGAACTGGCTTTGTGGGCATTGCGTTGTGATTCTATTGAGCCTATGTTGAATTCTGCAAGGGCGACCAAACGGACACTTCGGAAATTAACGGGGAGTGATGGTGGTGAGTAGATCCCAGTTGGGCTTGCCGGCGTAGAGCAGAGCACGCACTCGGTAGTTGCGAAACCGTCGAAACCCGAACGCAGTTCTCTTCACCCGCTTTATGAGATTATTGGCGGCCTCGGTCGGAGCATTTGAGAAATGCGCGCGGTGCCACGCGATGATTTTGTCTCGCCAGCGCTTCAGGGTTCGACCGAGCGAGCGCACTTCGATGGGCCAGCTGGGATCGTTCATGTCGCGGATCAACTCGTCGATCCACTGTTCGGCGAGTGATTCGTCGGCGAGCGCGTAGAGCTCGCGCACCGCCTCCTTGGCGTGGTGGCACGCGGTCACTTCCCCCTTGGGGTCACCGGCCGAAAGAAGCCCGAGCAGTTTCTCTCGTCCGTCGTCGTTGAGTCGCTCCTCGGCCATGGTGAGCAGTCGCCGCGCCCGATAGAGCGGGTCATCCTTGCGCCCGCGATGCCCGAATAGTTCGTTCTGCACCCGTCGTCGGCACTCGTCGAGCTTCTGGTTCGCGATCTTCACCACATGAAATGGATCGGCGATCTGGGTGGCCCAGGGCAGCGCCGTATTGAACACGTTGGCGTAGGGACCCGAGAGGTCGAGCGTGGCGTAGGAAACATGAAAGCGCCAGTCACAGGTTCGTTTCATCAGCCACGCTGTCGGCTCGTCACCCTTTCGACCAGGCACCACGTCGAGCAGCTGGCCACTGCCCACGTCCACGATCTGGGTGGAGAAGTGCTGGCGTCGGTAGGGCCCCTCGCGCACGAAGAGCGTCTCGTCGAGCCCCAACGCTTCCACGAGTCCGAAACGGTGCTCGTCGTCGTCAACCAACGCCTCACCGTAGCGAAGGAGGGCGTCGTTGATCGTGTGCCAGTCACAGCCGAGTTCCTCGGCGACCTCGGCGACGCTGCGTCCGTGCTTGCCGATCTGGGCGGTCAGCCAACGTCCGGCGCGGTCGGTGACGAGGTGTCGGGGAAAGGCGATGCGCGTGTCGACCTCGCTCCACGAGCCCATCGGACAGTCGGCGTCGGGACAGAAGAACCGTCGCTTGTGCCACACCACTCGCGTCGGCCGGCCGTTCATCGGCAGGTCCACCAGGGTCACCCGGTCGCGATCTTTCACGTACGCCACCACCCCGCACTCGGGACAGCCCACCGCTTCGCGCCGACATTCGAAGTGCACCGTTACCGGCTGGCGATGGGCTCCTTCGACGCCCTTGATGTTCACGTCAAGCAAGTCGACCAGGATTTCGCACATGCGGGTAGGGTCTGTTTCCACGGGGGTTCTTCCAATCTCTAGGCGTCAAGTACCTAAAGATTTGCAGAGCCCCCGCCTCCCTTTCTCCCTCGTCGTTATCACGGTGTCAGCGTCACTCCCCGCTCAAATCCGAAGAGTCACCAAACGGGAGGAATACGTATGAGGAAATACTATTTGTCGAGACTCGTGATCGCGGCATCACTCACCAGTCTCGGAATGGTAGGCACCATGACTTCGGCTGGCGCATCGCCAGGCGGCGGAAGGATTGCTTACTCGAGTCTCGTGCCCCTGACAACGCCAAATGTGGCGAGCCTAGGACCTGAGGCATACTCGTTCAGTCAGTTGGGCAACGAGGTCACTGTCGGATCTGATTTCCATGGCCAGGCCATCACGACTGCGACCCTGCAGATGAGCAGTTGGGCCTGTCAATCGGGGGGGTGGACCGCGTCCACGGGTCCCTGTGTCACGACTCCTGGGGCAACCTTCTCCTGGCCGATCACTCTCAACATCTACAACCCGCCAGCCCCTGGAAGCGACACCCCCGGACCACTGATCGATACGGTAACCCAAACGTTCGCCATCCCGTACCGGCCTTCTTCAACGCCGGCTTTGTGCGGTGGTGACCTTGGGGCGTGGCAGGCATCGGACGGCAACTGCTACCACGGCATCTTGTCGACAGTGGTTTTCCATCTGAACGGCGTTAAGGTTCCCGGTACCTTCGTCTATGGCATCTCGTACAACACGAGCAACCATGGCCCGAACCCGGTTGGCACTGCGCCTTGCCAATCGACGTCCGCCGGTTGCCCGTACGACTCGCTGAACATTGCGCTCTCCAACGACAACCCCGGCGCGTCTGGCAACGACCCCAACGCGGGTGGCAACAACGTCACGGTCGGTACGGACACGAACCCGGGCACGCTCTGGTGGGACACGACCGTCGGAAGCTTCTACTGCGATGGTGGGACGGCAGGTACAGGCACCTTCCGTCTCGACTCGCCGGACAATGCGTGTTGGGGCGAGAATTCCCCGTACACGTCGTCACCCTTTTATGTTCCAGCGATTCAGTTCATGACGGGTTCGTTCTGAGTTAGTCGAACTACTACACATCGCGCCGCGCCGCTCTCCAACTTGGGAGTGGCGCGGCGCGATGTGCGTGAGCGCATCGTCAGTGCTGTGGCCGTGTGCTTCCGCAGTCTTGAACGTTCGCGCTTTCCTTAGCCTGTTCTGCCAACACAGTTACATATCCGGCGTTTGCTTCTTGTGCGGGTACCCATTGTTTCAATGACTGCAGGTACATATGGTGCTCGCGTGTTCTCAGGGCTCGCCGACAACTTCGACAACAACCTGGAAGGCACGGTCTGGAGAGAGCTTTGTTATTCAACCGATCTACTGTCGCAACACTTAATGCCCCGCAACGGGATTCAGGGGAGGCGGCACGAATCCAGACCTCCTTGCGTAAGTCATGCGCGTAGTCGCCTGACCAGGGACCATCCACCATTTCGCGCCCGGGATACTCCATAATAGATGCAGAGTAATTGTCTGTTTGAAGGGAGCACCCGGGATGGCGTTGGCGGCGGGGAAACTGGTAGTCATGCAGCCTCTCCCCTTGGTGCCGGTCGGTTCGGTGGTGATCGCCGACGGGGTCTCGTTGCTCGAGGACGAAGA
>JAJYDR010000039.1 GCA_021777285.1 Actinomycetes bacterium | reverse complement strand
CAGGCTCGACCGCGGACGTGGTCCTCGACGTGGTCGGCGAAGACCCGTAGGGCCGACCGCACCAACCGCACGACGCCGTCGGGGTGGCGACAGGCGCCGCGACCCTCGATTGCCCCACAGCGGTCCACCAAGCGGTCGTAGGCGGCGCCGGCACCGGTGGCGTCCCCCGCGGCGAGTCGTGCGAGGTCCTCGGCGATGGCGGGCAGGCCGAAGGCGCACGGACCGCACTGGCGCGCGCTCTCGTTGGCCATCCAGCGCGCGATGCGAAAGGTCTCGACGATCCCGCACCCCAAGCGGGGCAGCACGATGATCACCCCGGCGCCGACGCTGGACCCGAGGGGGGTGAGCGCGTCCTCCCTGTAGGGGACGTCGAGGTGGCGCGCGTCGAGCCACGCCCCACCGTAGCCACCCATCAGCAGGGCCTGAGGATTGGGGTCGGCGCCGGCCCGCTCAATGATGGTACGGACTGGCACCCCGAGGGCGACCTCAAGGACGGTGGGTCGCGCGACGGCGCCACTGACCGACACCAAGGCAGTTCCCGGACTCGTCGAGGTGCCCAGACGGCGGAACCAGTCGCCGCCGTAGCGGGCGATCAACCCGACGTGGGCGCACGTCTCGGCGTTGTCGACGAGGACCGGGGCGTGGCCGATGCGCAGTACGTGGGGACGTCGCGGCCGGTACTGGGGGAGCGATTCGTTGTCGTCGAGCCAGTGGACGAGCGCCGACTCCTCGCCCGCGACGTAGCGCCACGGTGGGGTGTGCAGTTCGAAACTCACCCCGCGCGCTGCGTGGCGATCGCGCTCGTGCACGGCACGTTGCAAGTGATTGACCATGATCGGGTCGTCGCGTGAGACGCACACCGCGACCTGGCGCGCCCCGATGAGCCCCGCGAGGTACTGCGCGCCGTCTAAGACGAGGTGCGGGTTCGTGCTGATCAGGGTGCGGTCCTTGTGGGCTGCGGGCTCGCCCTCCATGGCGTTCACGACCATGAACTTGGTATGACCCCGCTGATCAGCGATGAGCCGGGCCTTGCGCGCCGTGGGGAACGCGGCGCCGCCACGACCGGTCAGCCCCGAAGCCTCGAGCAGGTCCAGTGACGGCGCGGTGCGCGGCATCGGTCCGAAGGCCTCGTCGTGTTGGGCCAGGGTGAGTGGCCGTCCCGAGGCTCGGTGTAACACCCGCGGCAGCGACTCGGGGGCAATCACCGGTGCCGCCGGGGCTGTGGGCGACGTGGGAACGCGGTGGCGTCGCGGGTCGGCGGCTCAGCCCCGCGGCCCGGGCTGACGCGCGGCGGCACCGGATCACGCTGGACGCGTCGCGGTTCGGGGGTGACGCCGAGCGGGGAGAGGGCGGTTCGTCCGGCCGCGCGCGTCGGGCGCGCGGTGAAGCGCCACGCGGCGGCGCCGGCGACCGCGGCGAGGCAGGCGAGGATGACCACGAGGCCGATCCCGTGGCGGGAATCGGTGCCCGTCATCAGCGAGTGCACGACGGCGATGGCGAAGGCGAGCCAACTGAACCAGTGGATGAATCGCCAACTGGTGTTGGCGATGCGAGCCTTCAGCAGGCTCGAAATCCACACCGCCACCATGAGGTCCAACGCAATCGTGCCCAGGGCGACCGGAAGTCGTTTGTAGGGCGAGATGAAGGGCACAACGGCCGCGAGTGGGCCGGTAGCGACGTAGCTGTCGATGACGGTCGTGACGATGTGGATCCCGAGGAACACGATGGCGACCGACGCGATCGTGCGGTGCAGCTCGTTCAGTTCGAAACGACCGACGGCCGTGCCACCCACGCGGTTGGCGACCAGTGTGCCGAGTGAGACCACGAGCGTGAACAGGATCAGCGTGACCAGGCCGGTGGCCCGGGTGGTGTACCACAGGTAAGGCGAAGTCAGGGCGATCACGACGACTCCTCCTCGACGGGCCAACCGCCGACGAACTCCACCGTACCGTCGCGGCGAACGAGTCGTCCCGACCAGCCGGCCTGGGCGATCCGGTACGGCGCGTCCTCGCCCCAGAGCAGGGCGGCGGTGGCGAAGGCGTTGGCGATCACGCACCGATCCGCCGCGACGGTCGCGGTGGCGTACGGGCCATCGGCAACGAGGCCCGTACGCGGGTCGATGATGTGGTTGACGAGTCGGGCACCGACACGCCAGACGCGCGTTGCGATCGAGGACGTCGCGACACCGCCGCCGGTGACTCGTACGCGCGGCTCATCGCCGGTGATCGTGAGCCGGTCGGCGACGCCGATCACCCACGGGCCGTCCGGGCCAGTTCCTCGAACCGCGACGTCACCGCCAATCTCGACGACGACACCGCCGCGCGCGCCAATCTCGTCGGCGATGCGGTCGGCGGCGAAGGCCTTGGCGCTTGCGCCGAGATCGAGCTGGCAACCCGGGGCGAGGCTCACGGTACGCGCGCGCCGATCGACGGTCAGCGCCGCGAGGCCCGGTGCGCCCTTCACGTCGGGCTCGATGAGGTCGGTCCGTTCGCGAATGAGGTCGTAGTCGCGGTCGTAGCCCCACGCGAGCAGGGCAGGCAACACGGTCGGGTCGCACAGTCCGTCGGTCACTGTGAAGGCCGCCTCGGCGGCGGCGAGCGCCTCGAGCAAGGTCGTCGACACGGTCAGGGTCGCGCCGGCACTCGCGTTCAGTCGCGACAGCTCGCTGTCCGCGCGGAACCGATTGCAGGTGGCATCAATCTCGTCGATCACGCGCCAGAGGCTGGCGGCGGCGAACGACGCGTCAGCGGGCCGCTCGGTGGTGAGGGTCCCCGTCAGGCCCCAGGTGGAGAACTGCATCGATCAGTAGCACACCGTGGAGCCCGATGGCGTGGTGTAGCAGGTCGTCGTTGTCGTCACGGGAGCTGTGGTCGGCGGCGTGTAGACAGTGCCGGGCGTCTGGGTCGCGGCCGACGACGGCTGGGTCGTCGTGGTGGTGGGCGAGGACGTCGTGGTCGGGGTCAGGGCGACGGCGGGCTTGGCCGTACTCGCGGCGTACCCGACGAAGGCGCCCGACGCGACGCCCGAGCCGATGAGGACCGTCTGGGTCATCGTGCGGACTCGGGCGAAGCGGCGGTCACGTTGTTGGGGGGTGCGAGAGTAGGTGCGCATGGGGATTTCCTTTAGAGAAAGTCTGACACTCGCCGCTAAGCGAGGTGGGAGCGCTAGGTAAGAAACTCGTCAAAATCAGTCGGTGACGTCGGCCTCGGCGGTCGGCAGGACGATCGTGAAGCGCGCACCACCCAGTTCGGGGTCCTGATCGACGCGTACGGTGCCGCGGAACTCGTCGACGACCTGGGCGACGATGGAGAGCCCGAGGCCAGATCCGGGCAGCGATCGGGCCGAGGCGGAACGCCAGAACCGGTCAAAGACGTGGGGGCGTTCGTGGGCGGCGATCCCGGGGCCCGTGTCCGCGACGGTGATCACACCGTCATGGGAGCGAACCACGATGTGACCGCCCTCGGGCGTGAACTTGATGGCGTTGGTCAAGAGATTGCTGATCGCTCGCACGAGCCGATCGCGGCGGCCCATGACCACGGACTCGCTGACGTCGACGTCGATCGCGATGTCCTTGATCCGAGCGTAGGTACGCGCGGTGTCCACACACTCGTCCACACACTCGTCGAGGCGGAGCCGCTCCACGCGGCCCTCGCTGCGGTCGCCGCGCGACAATTCGCCGAGGTCGGTGACGAGCGCTGCGAGTTCGTCCACCTGGGTCACCATGTCATCGGTGAGTTGACGAAGGTCATCGGGCGCGAGCTCGTTGGCGCGTGAGAGCACCTGGGCGTTGGTACGAAGACTCGTGAGCGGTGTGCGCAACTCGTGGCTGGCGTCGGCGACGAGCTGGCGCTGTAGATCCTCACTGGACTGGACCGAGTTCATCAATCGGTTAAAGACCCGTCGGAGCCGTCCGAGCTCGTCGGGCCCGCCCTCGTCGATGCGTCGCGAGGTGTCGCTCGTCTCGGCGACCTCCTCGATCTCGTTGGTGACCGTCTCGAGCGGGCGCAATGCCGCGCGCGCGATAAGGAGACCGAGAACCAGCGCGAGGAGCAGGCCACCCGCCGCGACCGCGAGCAGGGTGCTCGCCAAATGGCGCAGCTCGCCGACCTGGCCACTGATGTTGACGACGAACAGCTCGGCTGAGGTGGTCGAGATCGTGCACAGGCCGGTCTGACAGGTGACCACTGACTTAGCGGGCAACGGCACGATGAGCTCGCGGTAGGACTCACCACCGAAGGTGACCGTGCGCAGCGTCTGGCCGGCGTGGCCGCGTGCGATGGCGAGGATCGTCGCGTCGATGGGGACGTTCGACGTGGGGATCGTCGTGCCGCCCGCCAGGACGAGCTCGAAGTAGGCCCCAGTCACGCGGCTCTCGTCGCCAACGGTGTGGGACGTGGGGGACTGCGCCGCCTGGATCAGCGACTCGTCCACCGAGCGCAGCAGGGCGTCACGGGTCGTGAGGAACGACGCGAGACTGGCCAGGATGACGGCGATGGCCGCGACCCCGACCGTGGCGCTGATGACACGGAAGCGGAAGGTCACGAGGTCCGCAAGGCGTACCCAACCCCACGAATCGTCTGGATCAGTCGGGGCTCGGAGGACTCTTCGAGCTTGCGGCGCAGGTAGCCGATGTACACCGCGAGCGAGTTCGTTCCCGAGTCGAAGTTGTAGCCCCAGACGAGGTCAAGAATCTGGTCTCGGGTGAGCACCTGGCGAGGGTGTTGCAGGAAGAGCTCCAACAGGTCGAACTCGATCTTGGTCAACTCGATGCGACGGTCGCCCCGGAAGACCTCGCGAGTGTTGGGATTGAGGGTGAGGTCCTCGAAGCGCAGTACGCTCACCTCACCGTCGCTCACACTGTGTCGGCGCAGCAGCGCCCGCAGCCGCGCGAGCAGTTCGGCCAGGTCGAAGGGTTTGACCAGGTAGTCGTCGGCGCCGACATCCAAACCCGCCACCCGATCGTTGACCGCGTCGCGGGCAGTCAGCATCAGTATCGGAGTCGCGTCGCCCGCGCGGCGAATACGCCGGCAGACCTCCAGACCGTCGATGTCGGGTAGTTGCAGGTCCAGTACGATCGCGTCGGGAGCTCGAAGTTGTATCGATTTGAGGGCCGATCCCCCGTCCTCGAACAGGCCCACCTCGTAAGTCTCCATGCGCAACGCCCGCCCGAGCGCGGTCCGGATGGCGCCGTCGTCATCAACAATCGCGATATACGAACTGGGGCTAGGGGCCGTCGTCACGTCGCCTTCTTTCACCGGTAGGGCCAGGCTCTAGTGTGGCTGGTTGGTATTAACCGACTGCGTTGATTCGTTAAGAATTCACGAAGACTCGTTTGTACTGTAGTGGCGGGTAGTTCAATCGGCAGAACAGCGGACTTTGGATCCGAAGGTTGGAGGTTCGAGCCCTCCCCCGCCAGCCACCGAGCCTTCAGGGTCGAGGGCAGAACCGTTCGAGCAGCGCGGCCAGCTCGAGCGGTGCGTCGCCCTGGATCGAGTGTCCGGCGTCGGCGACGTGCACGACGGTCGCGTCGGGACGTCGGCGGCGCAGTTCGTCCTCGTCCTCGTCGTCAACGACCGACCCCGGCGCCATCCCACGCAACAGGGTGAGCGGGGCCGGAATCGAAGCGATGAGGTTCCAGAGATCGGCGGCGTCGGGCTCACCGGCGTCAATCGACGGATGCTGCTGGTGGCGCCAGACCCACGAGCCGTCAGGCCGCTGAATGGCGTTGTGCAAGATCCCGCGCCGCAGTGACGAGACCGATCGCGTCGGATTGAAACGCACGGTGCGATCGAGCAGCGAGTCGAAGTCGTCGAAGGTCTTCGGCCCGTTCACGAACTCGGTGATGTTCTGCGCCTTGGCCGCGTTCACCCCGGGGGTGATGTCAATGAGGACCAGTGACGAGACGAGGTCGGGACGCGTCGCGGCGAGCACGATGGCGGTCAGACCACCCAGCGACATGCCCACGAGTGGTAACGGGGGTGTGGTCACCTGGGGGAGGGCCACGGCGAGGTCGTTCGCGTGACTGCGAAAGGCGGCTGACCCCGCGGGGCTGGCGTCGGAGTGGCCGTGACCGGGTAGGTCAATTGCCACGAGGGGCCGCTGCATGGCCAGGGCCACCGTGTCGAACGTGTGGGCGTTCTGTGCGCCACCGTGCACGAGCACGAGTTCGGGCGTCGCATCGCCCCAGCGCAACCCGCTGACCTGTCTCAACCCGTCGACGGCGACGAAGAACCGCTGCACGGGTGGGATGGGCGCGTCGAGGCCCCATTCCGCGAGGTTTTCGTGGAAGTACGCGAACTCGTTGTAGTCGTAGTCACCCACCACTGGCATCGTAGAAGACACCGGTGGCGGGTACCTACACTTCGGCGGACTCGTCGGCCAGCTCGGTCGCGTCGCCCTGGGCGACGCGCTGCTCGGCGACCTGGCGGTGGACGTCGGCCATGTCGACCTCCATGACCTTGCCGATGAGCTCTTCGAGGGCGCGCTCGGGCAGTGCCCCGGCCTCGGCGTAGAGCACAACCTGCTCACGGATGATCATCAGCGTCGGGATCGAATAGATGTTGAACGCCGCGGCCAACTGCTGCTCGGCCTCGGTGTCGACCTTGGCGAAGACGAGGTCGGGGTGTGCCTCAGAGGACTTCTCGAAAATCGGCGCGAACGTCCGGCACGGGCCACACCAGGCCGCCCAGAAGTCGATCAGGACGACGTCATTGGACGAGACGACCTCGTCGAATCGGTCGGCGGTCAGTTGTACAGTCGCCATGAGTGCTCCTTCTGCGTCTCGGCTACGGGGACCAGTATACCCCCTGGGGTATGAAACGGTGACGGCCGCGCGGTCGAGTCGACGCGCGTCGCTGCGACATTGGTGCTAGAGAGTAGGGCGTGAATCGACCTACCTGCGTCGTGGTCCTCGCGGCGGGCGAGGGGTCGCGGATGCGATCGGATCGACCCAAGCCACTGCACGTGCTCAGTGGCCGTCCACTCGCCTATTTCGTCATGGACGCGACTGAACTAGACGGCGTGCGCGCGACGATCGTCGTCGTGGGTCATCAGGCCCGCTGGGTGGAGAAGGTCCTCGGAGAGCGGCGAGGCGGCGTACCGGTTCGCTTCGTGGAGCAGTTCGAGCAGCTCGGCACCGGTCACGCTGTGGCCGCGGCTATGCCGACGGTCAGCGAGGTCGCCGGCGAGGACGAGCTCGACGTGGTGATCGTGCCCAGTGACACGCCGTTGTTGCGCCGCGAGACGATGGCCGATCTGGTCCAGCGTCATCGCGAGAGTGGCGCGGCGATCACGGTGCTCTGTGCGAATCTGACCGACCCCACGGGCTACGGGCGTATCGTGCGAGCCCGCGACGGCTCTATCGAGCGAATCGTGGAGGAACGTGACGCCACGATCGACGAGCGCCAAATCACCGAGGTCAACACCGCGATCATGGTGGTTCGTGCGAGCCTGCTCGGTCCGGCGCTGCGTCGGGTCGACCGCCGTAACGCCCAGCGCGAGTACTACCTCACCGACGTGGTGTCCGTGCTGCACGAGGCGGGGCATCTCGCGCGCGCCGTCGTGCTCGAGGACCCCCTCGAGGCCTCGGGGGTGAACGACCGCGAGCAACTCGCGGCGGCCGAGTCGGTGATGCGCGAACGGATCAATCGACGTTGGCTGGCCGCCGGCGTGACGATCTGGGACCCCGCGACGACCTACATCGACGCCGACGTCGAACTGGCGGCTGGTGTGTCGCTCCTGCCCGGCACGGTGCTACGCGGGCGCACTGTCGTGGGCGCGGGAACCTCGATCGGGCCGAACGCCCACGTGTCGGACGCCGTCATCGGCCGAGACGTTCGACTCGGCACGGTCGAGGTCGATCGCGCCGTCATCGGCGACTCGGCGAGTGTGGGGTCCTTCAGCGTGCTCGGACCGGGCAGCGAGGTCGGCGTCGGCGAGGTCGTCGCTTCGGGGACCCACCGGCCTTTCTGAACGTCCCCGCGGCACCTTGTACGCTGGGTCGGTGGAGTCGCTCGCGAAACGCCGCTTGGTAATCGTGACGGGACGCTGCCACCCCGCCCTCGCCAAGGACATCGCCGACCGACTCGGTGTGGAGTTGACCGAGGCCAACGTGCGCGAGTTCGCCAACGGTGAGATCCACTGCCGTTTCGACGAGTCGATCCGCGGTGCGCACGTCTTCATCGTCCAGACCCACTCCTCGCCGGTCAACGACGCGGTAATGGAACAGCTGATCATGATCGACGCCGCCAAGCGGGCATCGGCCAAGAGCATCACCGCCGTGATTCCCAACTACGGCTACGCCCGCCAGGACCGCAAGTCGGCGGGCCGAGAGCCGATCACGGCCAAGCTCATCGCTGACATGCTCCAGACGGCGGGCGCCAATCGCGTCCTGTCGGTGGACTTCCACTCGGGCCAGATTCAGGGATTCTTCGACATCCCGGTCGACCACCTGGTCGCCGCACCCGTGCTCGAGGCCTATCTCAACGCGAACGCCGACCCCCACGACATGGTCGTGGTCGCCCCCGACGCGGGCCGCGTGAAGGTCGCCGAACGTTACGCCCAGCACCTGGGCTGTGACCTCGCGCTGGTGCACAAGACGAGGCCCCGCGGACTGGTCAACGTGGCCGAGGCTCGCCACATCGTTGGCGACGTGCGTGGCCGTCATTGCGTCCTGATCGACGACATGATCGACACCGCGGGCACGATCGTCGCGGCCTGTGACCTGCTCAAGACCCACGGAGCCGACGAGATCTGGGTGATGGCCACCCACGCCGTTTTCTCGCCGCCCGCAGTCGAGCGGCTGTTCAACGCCCCCGTGAGTCGCGTCATCGTCACCGACACCCTGCCCCTCGGTCCCGAGCGCCGCTTCGAGAAGTTGGAGATCCTGTCGGTCGCCACGATCGTCGCCAACGCGATTTCGGCCATCTTCGAGGATTCCTCGGTGTCGGACATCTTCGGCGGCGAGAACCTGCTCTGATCCGAGTTCGCCACCTTGGCGCGCACGGACTAGACTCTTCGTCCTGTGTGCCGCCCTCGTTTGGGCCGCAATTGGTTAGGAGTTCTCATGTCGCAGGTCACCTTGAACGCATCGACGAGTCGCACGACTGGTTCGCGCACGTCGCGGCGCCTGCGCTCGGCCGGATCCATCCCCGGCGTCGTCTACGGCGTGGGCGCTGAGCCGCTGGCCGTGGCCGTCAACGCCAAGGAGTTCCGTACCGCCGTCTCGGGGGAGCAGGGACTCAACACGCTGCTCGAACTGGACGCCGACGGCCGCCGGTTCCTGGTGATGGCCCGCGAGATCCAGCGCCACCCGGTTCGTGGCACGGTTGCGCACGTCGACTTCCAGATCGTCGACCCGACCAAGCCGGTCGTCGCCGATGTGGCGCTGCACATCATCGGAGACGCCGTTGAAGTGCGCCACGCGGACTGGGAGGTCGACCAGCAGCTGTTCAGCCTCGAGCTTCGCACGCGCCCCGACCAGATCCCTACGCACATCGACGTGGACATCTCGGAGTTGCGCGTCGGCGGGACCATTCGAGTCGCCGACCTCGCGCTTCCAGCGGGCGTCGAGCCCGTCGGCGACCCGGCGACTGCGGTGGTCGCAACCCACGCCGGTCGATCCGCGAAGGCCGGCGCCGTCGCGACGGAGTAGTCCCGTGTCGCTGCGGCGCTCGTTGGCCGCGACGCGTCACGGCAGTTCCAGCGCCTGGCTCATCGTTGGCCTCGCCAACCCCGGCGACGACTACGCGGGAAGCCGCCACAACGTGGGCGGCGACGCCGTGCGTCTCGTGGCGAATCGTCGTGGGGGGCGCCTCACCCTCGAACGGCGTCAGCGGGCGATGTCGACCACGATTGAGACGACCCAGGGCCTGGTCACCCTCGCGGTGCCGACGACGTTCATGAACGAATCGGGCGCCGCCCTGCCCCCACTGCTGCGGCGCACCTCGATCGATGACCTGACCCGACTGCTCGTGGTCCACGACGAGCTCGACCTCGAACCCGGCCGGCTCCAGCTGAAGTGCGGCGGCGGCCTCGCCGGGCACAACGGACTTCGTTCAATCGCCAAGACCCTTGGTTCCCAAGACTTCTGTCGATTGCGAATCGGCGTCGGCAAGCCGCCACGCAAGGAGCAGGGGGCCGACCACGTCCTGCAGCGCCAGACCGGCGCTCGACGCGCCGCCCTCGAGGCCGATGTCGAGCGGGCCGCCGACGCCATCGAGGTCTTGCTCGATGACGGGTTCGACGAGGCTCAGCGGCGCGCGAATCGATCGTGAGCGCCGCGACCGGTCTGACTCGGGTCCTCGACCTCGCGACGCCGCGCCTGAACGACGCCCTGGCCGCGGGCACGCTCACCCCGAGCGGCGCCTCGACACCGCTCGCGGTCGCGGCTCACGCCCGCGCGAACGACCTCACCGTGGCGGTGGTCGCCACTTCGACCGAGGCCGAACTGCTCCACGACGCGCTGGTGGCGCTGCTCGGCGACCACGCGGCCGTCGCCCTGTGGCCGGCGTGGGACACCCACCCCCTCGAACGGGTCAGTCCTGACGCCTCGGTCATGGCCGCGAGGTCCTTCGTGCGCTGGCGCCTCGCCCAGGCCGAGCGTCCGCGCATCGTCGTCGCGCCCATCCGCGCCCTCGCCCAGATCCTCGCACCCGAACCATCGCCCACCCCGATCGCAGTTCGGCGAGGCGAGTTCCGCGACCGTGATGAGCTGCTCAGCGCGCTCGTGTCGATGGGGTACCGACGCGAGTCGATTGTCGAGCACCGAGCCGAGTTCGCCGTTCGAGGCGGCATCGTCGACCTCTGGTCGCCGCACGAGGACCAACCGATTCGGTTGGACTTCTTCGGCGACGAGATCGAGCGTGTGACTAATTTCGACGTGGCGAGCCAGCGCTCCACCGGCGACCTCGACGAGACGATGCTCATTACGGCTCGTGAGTGGCTCGCGGGACCCGCGACTCGCGGCCGCGCCCGACGTATGGTCTCGGCCGAGCCCTGGGGCAGCGTCGTCTTCGACCGGATCGCGGCGGGGGAGTCCTTTGACGGGATGGAGGGGTGGATGCCCCTGTTCTGTGACGAGCGTCGGACTCTGCTCGACGAGCTCGGTGACGTCTCGGTCTTCGTCGTTGAACCCGAACGGGCCTCCCACCGTCTGGGCGAACTGCTCGAGGAGGAGCGCGAGCTGACTGACACCGTGGCGGCGACGTGGCGCGCGAGCGACGTCGTTCCCCTGCTGCACGAGGACTGGGCGCACGTCATGGCCCGCGGCTACGTCGCCTTCGGGGACAACCCCGGGGGCGGCGAGCTGCTCGTCAGCTCACCGCCCGTCGTCCAGGGCGACCCCGCCCGGATCGCGGCGCACGTTCGGGGGTGGTCGGCGAAGCGTCGCGGCGTCGTGCTGACGGCCAACGCGGCCGCGGTCGAGCGCATGGCCGATCAGCTGCGCGCCGAAGGCCTCGAGGTCACGACGGACCCGCAACGGGCGCTCGACGTTCGCATCACGGTGCTGCACAGCCTGCTGCCGGCGGGGTTCTCGATGGACGATCCCGAGGTCGTGGTCTGGAGCGAGACGGACTTAACGGGGCGGCGAACGGTGCACCGTGCCGCACGCACCCGCACCCGCACGGTTGACGGCTTCTTCGACGACCTCGCCGTCGGGAGCTACGTCGTGCACCGCCACCACGGGGTGGCCCGGTTCTCGGGCACCACGACGCGGGCCATCAACGGGACGGTGCGCGACTACCTGATCCTCGAGTTCAAGGACGGCCGAAGCTACTGGCCGACCGAGCAGATCGACGTCCTGACGCCCTACACGGGTGGCGACTCACCGACGCTCTCGCGCATGGGCGGGGCCGAGTGGCAAAAAACGCGCGCGAAGGCTCGCGCCGCGGCCTACCTGGTCGCCCAGGAGCTCGTCGACTTGTACCGACAGCGCTCGGTGGCGGTGGGGCACGCCTTCGCGCCCGACACGGCCTGGCAGCGCGAGGTCGAGGACCTCTTCCCCTTCACGTTGACGCCTGACCAGGCCCAGGCGATCGAGGACGTGAAGGCCGACATGGAACGCGAGCGCCCGATGGACCGACTGGTCTGTGCCGACGTGGGATTCGGCAAGACCGAGATCGCCGTGCGAGCCATCTTCAAGGCCGTCCAGGACAACCGCCAGGCCGCGGTGCTGGTACCGACCACGTTGCTCGCGAGCCAACACTTCGCGACGCTGAGTGAGCGTTTCGCCGGCTTCCCGGTGCGTGTGGCGCTGCTCAGCCGATTCGTAGAGGATGCGGACGCTCGAGCGACGATCGAGGGACTCGCCGACGGTTCGATCGACGTGGTCGTCGGCACCCACCGCCTGCTCGGTGAGGGGGTGCGCTTCAAGCAGCTCGGCCTGTTGGTCGTTGACGAGGAGCAGCGCTTCGGCGTCGGTCACAAAGAGTCGATCAAGGCGCGCTCGGTCGGGGTGGACGTGCTGACGCTGTCGGCGAGCCCCATCCCGCGAACCCTCGAGATGGCCTTCGCCGGTATCCGAGACCTCTCGATGGTCACCACGCCACCGGCCGACCGACGTCCGATCCTCACCCACGTGGGCGAGTACGACGAAGCCGCGGTCGTCGAGGCCGTGCGCCGCGAGCTGCTGCGCGAGGGACAGGTCTTCTTCGTCCACAACCGCGTGTCCGACATCGACGAGGTCGCACGACGCCTCGGCCAATTGGTGCCCGACGCCCGGATCGCGGTGGCCCACGGCCAGATGGACGAGGGGACCCTCGAGCGGATCATGGTCAACTTCTGGGAGCGCCGCTACGACGTGCTCGTGTGCACGACCATCGTCGAGTCGGGCATCGACCTGCCGTCGGTCAACACGCTCATCGTCGACCGCGCTGAACGGCTGGGCCTCGGACAGCTCCACCAGCTGCGCGGGCGGGTCGGGCGCTCGGGACAGCGCGCCTACGCCTACCTCTTCCACGCCGCGGGCAAGACCTTGTCCGAGACGGCCTTCGAGCGGTTGAGGACTATCGGGGACAACACCGCGCTCGGCAGCGGCTTCAAGATCGCGATGCGCGACCTCGAGATCCGTGGCGCGGGCAACCTGCTCGGCCACGACCAGTCCGGTCCGGTGGCCGCCGTGGGCTACGACCTCTACGTCCAGTTGGTCGCCGAGGCCGTGGCCGAGGCCAAGGGGATCGTGGCGCCCGACGTCGTGACGATCACGTTGGACGTGCCCGGTGAGGCCCACCTGCCCAAGGACTACGTCGAGGCCGACGACGCACGACTCGAGGCCTATCGGCGCCTCGCGGCCGTGTCGAGCCCCGAGTCGCTGGCCGACCTGCGCGACGAGTGGACCGATCGCTACGGGCCGCTGCCGCGCGCGGCGCAGGGTCTGCTCGATCTGGCCGAGCTCCGTCTGGCCTGTCTCGAGGTGGGGGCGAGTCAGCTCACCGTACTGCCGGCCAAGGTCGGCGTGCGTTCCACACCGGTCGTACGCTTCGGGCCCGTCGCGCTCTCGCTCAGCCAGCAGATGCGGCTTCGCCGACGCCACGGCTCGCGGGCCTATGACGAGGCGACCGGGGAGGTCCGTCTCGAGGTGCCCGCGTCGTCGGTTACCCCCGCGGCGTTGCGAGACCTCGTGCGCGCGACGACTGCCACTTCGACGTCGGAGGCGACTCGGTAGGCTGTCTGGGTGCGTCGAATCACTGCTCTCTTCGTCATCGCTCTCATTCTCGCGGTCCTCGTCGGTCGCTCCAGCATCTCCTCGGGGGTGAGTGTCAACGGCGCGACCGTGTCCGCGGCCGAGGTACGGGCCGAGTTGAGCGCTATCGCCTCGTCGCCGACGCTTCAGTGTTACCTAACCGCGATCGCCCCGGCGAGCTTCTCCGCCGGTGGCGGCTCGTCCACGATGGCCGCGTCCGGGGTCGCCGCGTGGTCGAATCTGCGCATCGAGGGCATGGCCATCGACCAGTACGTGCGCGGCCGTCTGCACTACGTGCCGAGCACGGACCTCGTGAAGGCCAAGGCGTCCCTCGAGTCCGAGATGTCCCAGGCCGCCGCGGCCAACTCCCTTAGCTGCCCCGGTACCGCAGCCCAGGCGCTCGCGGCGATGACGCCGTCGATGCGTGACGCCCAGGTACTTGCCCAGGCCGAGTCGCTCTACCTCGTGAGCAAGTTGAACTCGACCATTCCGCTCACCCCGAGTGCGCTGCGGACCTACTTCGACGCGCACCGCTCGAGTTACGAGACCATCTGCATCAGCGTCGCCGAGGTGCCCACGACCGACGTGACCGCCTTCGCCGCTGCCCAGGCGAAGGGCGCCTCGGTGGCTGCGCTCGCCAAGCAGTTCTCGATCGACCCCTCCTCGCTGCACGGCGGAAAGTACGGCTGCTACGGTCCGACCTCGAACCTGTACGCGGCCGTGCGCGCGGACTCCGCGACGACCCCGCTCAACACCTTCCCGAAGACCCCGCTGTCCACGAACAGCAACGGCGTTGCCTACGCGCTCTACATCGCGCCCACCAGGCGCACCCCGACCCCGTTCGCCCAGGCCGAGGCGGCCGTGCTCAATGACGTGCGCAACCTCAACGCGAACCAGGCCAACACCGTGAAGAACGACATCCTCAACCAAGCGGTGATCGCCGTCGATCCCGCGTTGGGCCGTTGGGCGTTCGGGACCAACGGGCCGACGGTCTTCGTGCCGGCGCTGCCGCCGACGGCTGACGTCACGGGCGCAACGACGTTGACCGCTCCGAGCGCGCTCAATTATCAGTGAGCGAACCAACGGTCCGCGTGGTCGGACTGGGGCCGGGTGACCGAGACCTGGTCACCGAGGGCGCGTGGCGCCTGATCAACGGATCGCCGGAGGTGCGACTGCGCACCCGTCGTCACCCCGCCGCGGCCTCGCTCGACTCGATTGCGAGCTACGACGACTGGTACGACACGGCTGAGTCCTTCGACGAGCTCTATCGGGCCATCGCCGACGACCTGGTGCGCTTGGCGAACGAGGCCGGCGAGGTCGTCTACGTCGTGCCGGGCTCGCCCGTGGTCGCCGAGCGAACCGTCGAGCTGCTCTACGAACGGCCCGTTCGAGTGGTTTGTGAGCCCGCCGTCTCGGTCATCGACCTCGCCTGCGGCGCCCTCGGCCGTGACCCGATGGCGGTGGGACTGCGCGTGGTCGACGCGCTCGGTTCCACGGAACCGCTCGTCGGACCGGGACCGCTGCTCGTGCTCCAGACCTACTCGGCCCCGGTCCTCGCCTCGGTCGCCGACCGGCTCGCGCCTGAGACGCCGGTCACCGTGCTGCACCACCTCGGACTTCCCGACCAGGTCATCGAGGTTCTGGCGGCTTGCGAGTTGGCCGGATTCGCGGCGGATCACCTGACCTCGCTCTGGGTGGACGAGTTGCGAAGCGCCGGGGCGGCGACCGATGACCTGGTGTCGCTCACGCGCACGCTTCGTCGCGCCTGTCCCTGGGACCAGGAACAGACCCACGCGTCCTTGACCCGTCACCTGCTCGAGGAGGCCTACGAGGCCCTCGACGCGCTCGAGAGCCTCGTGCGAGGCGAACCCGAGCCGACGCCCGCCGTCATCGCCCACGTCCAAGAGGAGCTCGGCGACCTGCTGTTCCAGATCGTCTTTCACGCCGAACTCGGCGACGAGCTCGACCGCTTCAATCTGGCCACGATCGCCGACGCGGTGCGAAGCAAACTCATCGGGCGCCACCCGCACGTCTTCGCGGACGTCAAGGTGCGCGACGCGGACGACGTCGCGGCGCGCTGGGAGGTCATCAAACAGGCTGAGAAGGGGCGGACCTCGGTGCTCGACGGGATCGCGTGGCAACTGCCCGCGCTCACGTTGTACACCAAATTGCTGCGCAAGGCCACCTCAGTGGGTGTTGCGCGTGACGAGCTCGGCCACGAGGTCGACGCCGCGGCGCGCGCCCTGGCCGCGCTCGACGCCGCGCCCGCGGTGTCTGACGCGAGCTCGAGCTCGGACGTCGATCCCGCCTGGGGCGACGCGATCGAAGCGCTGGCGCGGGCCGCGTACGGCGCCGGGGTCGACCTCGAGGGCGTGCTCCGCGACCGGGTCCATCGCGTGGCCGAGCGCGTTCGCGCGACCGAGGCGTCATCCGAGGGCCACGGGGACACCAACTAGCGTTGAGCCGAGTGGGAAGGAGTCGCCATGAGCGCGATCGAATTGGTACGAGGTAGGCAGATCCTGGATTCGCGCGGCAATCCGACCGTTGAGGCCGAAGTGCTCCTCGAGTCTGGGGCCGTCGGTCGTGCCGCGTCGCCCTCGGGCGCCTCGACGGGCATCCACGAGGCCGTAGAACTGCGCGACGGTGGGGACGCCTGGGGCGGCAAGGGTGTCGAGACGGCCGTGGGCCACGTGAACGGCGAGATCTACGACGCGCTCGAGGGCTTCGACGCCTTCGAGCAGCGCCGGATCGACTTTGCGCTGATTGACCTCGACGGCACTGACAACAAGTCCCGCCTGGGGGCCAACGCGATGCTCGCAGTCTCGCTGGCCGTGGCCAAGGCCGCCGCCATGGAGTCCAACGTGCCGCTCTATCAGTACCTGGGCGGGGTCAACGCTCACGTCTTGCCGGTACCCATGATGAATGTCCTTAACGGTGGTGTGCACGCGGCGAACTCGGTGGACTTCCAAGAGTTCATGGTGATGCCCGCGGGGGCGTCGTCCTTCGCCGAGGCACTGCGATGGGGCACCGAGACCTACCACGCCCTAAAGGGAGTGCTCGCCAAGCGGGGGCTCGCCACCGCCGTCGGTGACGAGGGAGGGTTCGCGCCGGATCTCGCGGACAATGAGAGCGCCGTCAAGATCCTCGTCGAGGCGATCGAGTCCACTGGACGGACCCCGGGACTCGATGTCGCGATCGCGCTCGACCCGGCGACCTCGGAACTCTGGCGCGACGGCGCCTACCACCTGGACGGTGAGGGTCGGGTGCTGTCGAGCCTCGAGTTCGTGGACTACTGGGCCGACCTGTGCGACCGGTACCCGATCGTGTCGCTCGAGGACGGCATGGCCGAGGAGGATTGGGACGGTTGGGCGGCGTTGACAACGAAGCTCGGGGGTCGCATCCAACTCGTCGGCGACGACATCTTCGTGACCAATTCCACGCTGCTCCAGCGCGGAATCGAACGCGGCGTCGCCAACTCGATTCTCATCAAGTTGAACCAGATCGGCACGTTGACCGAGACCCTGGACACCGTGGCCCTGGCGAACCGCGCCCGTTATACGACGGTGATCTCGCACCGTTCGGGCGAGACCGAGGACGTGACGATCGCCGACGTGGCTGTGGCGACGAACGCCGGCCAGATCAAAACGGGGGCGCCGGCACGTTCTGACCGGGTGGCGAAGTACAATCAACTCCTGAGGCTCGAGGAGCAGTTGGGTGATCAGGCCCGGT
>JAJYDR010000038.1 GCA_021777285.1 Actinomycetes bacterium | reverse complement strand
CACGCCGCCGACCATCGGCACGACCTGGTACGCGGCGCTCTCGATCGACAACTGTGGTTCACGGGCCATCCTGGCGCCGGACCCCTCGACGACCGGCGGTTTCACCGTCGAGGCGAACAACGTGCTGAAGGTGAGCCCGGTGACCAAGGCCGACGCCGGCAACAACGCGACCCTGGCCCAGTTCACGCGTGAGTACACCGGCCTGCTCGCCACGTCGACCGAACTGAGCTACACCCACGGCAAGGGTACGACGACGCTGAAGAACGGTGCCACCTGCGCGCCCAAGACCAAGTACGCCGGCAAGGTCGGCCAGGTCTCGTACGCCTACTGGTCCTCGCTCGCCCAGAAGAAGCCGACGGTCACGACCGATCCGAGCACGATCAAGTTCTCCCAGTATCTTCGCGTGACGATGGCCTTCCTGCCCAGCGGTGTCACCCCACCCGCTCCGTCCAAGTCGACGGTCACGGCAATGGTGCAGGCGGCAGTGACGCCGTCGACGACGACCACGCTGGCCCCGGTCACGACCACGACGGCGAAGTCGTCCACCTCGTCCACGTCAGCGCCGACGACGACGGTGAAATCATCCACCCCGTCCACGTCAGTGACGACCACGACGACGTCAAAGGGATAACTTGCAGGCCGTCATCCTCGTCGGCGGCATGGGGACACGGCTGCGCCCACTGACCTACGAGACGCCCAAGCAGATGTTGCCACTCGTGGGCGTACCGATGATCGAGTGCGCCTTGGAGAACTTGGCTCGCCACGGGGTCACTGACGTCGTGCTCTCACTGGGTTACATGCCCGACCGGTTCATCGAGGCCTACCCCGACGACGTGATCGCCGGCATCAGGGTCACCTACGCCGTCGAGCCCGAGCCGCTCGATACCGCCGGGGCCATCCGCTTCGCCGCGACCGAGGCGGGTATCGCCGAGACCTTCATCGTGGTCAACGGAGACGTCGTGACCGACCTCGACCTCACCGCGCTGCTGTCCTTTCACCGCGAGCACGGGGCCGAGGCCACCATTGCCCTGCACCCCGTCGTGGACCCGTCGCTGTTCGGCGTGGTGCCTACGGCACCCGACGGACGCGTCCTCGCCTTCGTCGAGAAGCCGCCGCGCGACGAGGCTCCCACCAATCTCATCAACGCCGGCACCTACGTCATGGAGTCGGGGGTCCTCGACCGAATCGCACCCACCGGGCGCGTGAGCGTGGAACGAGAGACGTTCCCCGCGCTCGCCGCGGATGGCGTGCTCTACGCGATGGCCGACCACGCCTACTGGCTCGACACCGGTACGCCCCACGCCTACCTGCAGGCCAACGTCGACATCCTGCGCGGCCGTGACGGGCGCAACGTGCCGGCCATTCAGAACGGCTCCTGGGCGCACGCCACGAGTCGGGTCGACGAGACCGCGACGCTGCGTAACGCGGTGGTCGACGAGGGCTGCCACGTCGGCGCCGGCGCGTTCATCGAACGCGCCGTGCTGCTGCCCGGCGCCGTGGTGGGCGACGGCGCCGTTGTGCGGTGGTCGATCATCGGCCCCGGTGCGGTCATTGGCGAGTACGCCGAACTCGGACCGACGTGCGTCGTCGGGGCCAAGGAGCAAGTGGCGGCGGGTTCGATCCTGAGCGGTGACGTTCGTCTCGGCGGCGTCTGACCCTAGCGGAAGAGATCGCCGTTCACCGGTCGGATGATGTCGCGCGCGACCGAACCGTCGCCGAAGTAGGTCGGGTCGAGTCCGCGCAACCGGGCGAACGGCGTGCCGGCGGCTTTTCCCAGCACGAGGTTCGCCGCCCCGGCGATCTCATCGGCGATCGCGACCTCGGTCGCCTCGAGGGTACGCCCCGTCGCGTCGACGGTGCCGCGCAGGTCGAGTACGGCTCGCAAGCCGGCCGTGCCGATGGCCACGTCGGTCACGCCGTGTCGCCACGCGCGACCAAAGGTGTCGGTGATGACGACCCCGACGTCGACGTCGCGGCGCCGACGAAGCGTGGCCCGCA
Organism: Actinomycetes bacterium; assembly: GCA_021777285.1. The sequence continues at coordinate 15,460 of JAJYDR010000038.1, read as the reverse complement.
GGCGTCGAGCAGACCGGTCGGGGTCGGTGGGGAGCAGGACGGCGGTGCCGGGTTCGGTGTTCGAGAGGTCGACGCCGGCGTTGGCGTTGACGAAGCCGTGGTGCGTCTCGGTGATGCGCAGTGTGCCGCGCCGGCGCAGGATTCGCCGAGACTCGGACTCGATCAGGGCGAGCTTCGCCTCCTCGGTACCGTCGAAAGCCACCACACGTCCCTCAGCCTTGGCGACGACTTTGCTGGTGACGACGATCACGTCGCCGTCGAGGACGGACTCGCCCTGTTCGTCCATCGCTGCGAGCAGGAGTGTCACGATGTCGCTCTCGGGCGTCACGTTGCCGCTAAGGCGGATGGGGGTGACGAGCAGGCTCACGACAACACCGCCGAGGCGAGGGCCGCGTCGTGGTCAGCGCGGCCCATGACCGTCGTGGTGACGCGAACGTCGTAGCCACGCTCGCGTAGCGCTGCTTCGTGGTGGGCATCGGCCACGTCGATGACCCAGGTGCCCACGATGTCACCGTAGAAGTCGGCGACGCCGACGCAACTCACGTCGTGGCCGAGCTCGGCTAGCAACCGGTCCGCGGGGCCCTTCAGAGCGACGCCACCGATGATGGGCGAGACGGCGACAACGTCGGCGCGTCGTGCGCGGACTACGTCGCGAACACCGGGGATCTGCAGGATCGGGTCGATGGAGATGATGGGGTTCGAGGGCGCGATGACGATGCGGCGGGCCTCCTCGAGCGCCGAGAGCGCGGCCGGCGTCGCTCGGGCACTGGCCGCACCGACGATCTCGACGCCGAGGACGGGGATCGCGTGGTGGTGGCGTACGAAGTACTCCTGGAACGAGAGACGACCGTCGGTGGAATCGAAGACTGTCGCGACGGGGTCGTCGGTCACTGGCAGGAGGGTCACGTCCACACCGAAGGCCGAGACCAACTCGGCGCTCACCATGGTCTTGGTCGCACCGGTTGCCAATCGTTGCGTGCGATAGAGGTGGGTCGCGAGGTCCCGGTCGCCAAGACGGAACCAGGACTCGCCGCCGATGGCCTCGAGCTCAGCCATGACTCGCCAACTCTCACCGGCGAGCCCCCAGCCCGTCTGGTCGTTGTTGAGGCCAGCCAGCGTGTAGAGGATCGTGTCGAGGTCGGGACAGATGGTGAGTCCGTGCAGGACCAGGTCGTCACCGACGTTCACGACCGCGCGCGTCTCGGGCGGGTGTGGCGTGGCCCGGAGGGCCCGCAGGAGTCGCGCGGCGCCAACGCCGCCACTGAGAACGGTGATCATCCTCGAAACCTTACGTGGCCTTCTAACATCGATCCGTGGACTCCTCGACGCTCTGTGCCGGTTGGCCGGGATCGCCGGCTGTCGGGGTGCTCGCGCTCGTGGACGGCGAGGTCACGGTGCTAGCAGCGGACGGTGACCTCGAGGACCGTCGACCCTGGGCGTCAGTCTCGAAGCTGGCGGTCGCGATGGCGGTCGGGGTCGAGGTCGACTGGGGCCTGCACCGTTATGAGGAGCCGCTTGGCCCGCCGGGGGCCACCCTCGCCCATCACCTCTCCCACAGCGCCGGTTACGGACTCGAATCGAGCGACACCACGGCACCGGTGGGGACCAAACGCGTCTACTCCAACGTGGCCGTGGACCGCGCGGTCGCCGCAATCGTCGGTGACGAGTCGCCAGCCCGGTGGCTCGACGATCGCGTGTTCAGCGGCCTCGGGCTCGGCGACACGGCCCTCGAAGGTCGCCCGGCCGCGGGCGTGGTCGGCTCGACGCGCGACCTGATGACCTTCGCGGGTGCGTGGCTGCGCTCGGATGGGCTCGCCGTTACGACCCGGGATCGGATTCTGTCCCCGTACCTCGGTGAGCTCGACGGGATCGTGCCGGGATTCGGGCGATTCCGACCGTGCCCGTGGGGGCTCGGGCCCGAGATCCGCGGCGACAAGCGACATTGGATGGGGGACTGGCCACCCGACAGTGCCGGTCACTTCGGACAAAGCGGCGCACTCGCGCTGTTCAACGTCCGCGAACGCATCGCGGTCGTTGCGACGAGCACCGTGGCCTTCGGGCCCTGGGCTGTCGCGCTCTGGCCGAGCTGGATCTCCGCTATTCGTACGCTCGCGCTCACCTCGTGACTGAGGCCCTCGTGCGGGTCGGACTCGACCTCGACGGATCCTTGGAATCACTGGGCAACTCGATGACGGACCTCGCCGACGCCCTCGAGGCCGCCGGTGGGTGCACGCTGGTGCGCTTTCGCACCCGGAGCCGGGCCGGCGCCGGTGACGCAGCCCTCCCGTCGAGGATCTGGTGGTCGCCGTGGTGGCGGCGCGGGTTGGGTCGATCGATCGACCGACTACTCCCGCCGGTGGACGTGGTCCACGTGGCCGGCGTCGCGACGCCCCCGACGCGTGACGTGCCCGCGATCGTCTCGGTGGACGACCTGCGCGCCCTGCGCGAGGAGTCGCGAACGAGTCAGCGCGCCGCACAACTACGCCGGGTGATCGCCCGCGGCGCGGTCGTCGTGGCTTCGAGTCAGGTCGCGCGTGACGAGGTGCTCGTGAATCTCGGGGTCGCCCGCGACCGGGTGGTCGTGGTGCCCCCCGCGGTGCCCAACGTCGATCTGACGGTGGACGGCGACGCGCTCGTGGTGAACGTCACCGGTGCCGTCGAGCACTTCATCCGCCTGGCCCCCTCGTTGACCGACGCCGGTGCCCGACTCGGAGCCCGGGTGATCGCGCTCACGAGCGCCGCGGCGGCCCAGCGGATCCGGTCCGGTGGCATCGATGTAGAGCTGATGGCCCGTCGCGACGCGCGAGGAGCGCTCGGTCGGGCCCGGGTCGTCGTGCACGTCTCGGACGGCGCGCGATTCCCGTCTTTTGCCATCGCCGCCCTCGAGGCCGGCGTGCCGACGATCGCCCGCTCCACGCCGATCAATCGCGAACTGCTGAACGGGGCGAGCGAGCTGGCCGAATCCGACGGGGACATCATCGAGCAGGTGAAGGACCTCTGGTTAAACGAGCCGCGTCGCGCCCTGGCGCGAGCCGCGGGTTGGGCGCGAGCGGCAGACTTCGCGCCGTCGAGCGCGGCCACGGCGTACCTGAACCTGTACGGTGACGTCGTGCGAGGCTGGGGGTCGTGATTATCACCGTCTCGCTCGACCAACTGTCGCGGCCACAGCCCGGCGGGATCGCCACCTACGTCCGCGGCCTCGTGGACGCGCTCGCGGCGATCGAGGCGGGCGAGCTCGTGGGACTCACGCCGTCGGAGCTGATCGACCTCGACTCGCTCGCGATTACGCCGCGGCGCATCGGTCTGCCGGTGGGTGTTCTCACGCGCCTCTGGTCGCGGTGGCCGCTCGGGGTACCGGCCGAGTCCGACGTGGTGCACGCGACGTCCCTCGCGGGACCCTTCGGCGGCGGTCGGTCCGCGGCGGTGCATTCGGTGGCCGTCCACGACCTGCTGTGGCGCGACGAGCCGGACGCCACCACCGCCCACGGCCGGCGGTTCCACGAGGGCCGCCTGCGTCTCATTCGGCGCCGTTCGGACGTTCGAGTCTTCACGTCGTCCCCGGGCCTCGACGACCGGTTAGTGGAGGACGGCTTCGACCGATCACGGTTGCACCGGATCCACCTCGGCGTGGATGACGACACCACGCCCGCTACGCCCACGGCGGTGGCTCGGTTGCTCGCCGATGCGGGGGTCGACGGGCCATTCACCCTCTACGCGGGGACGCGCGAGCCCCGCAAGAATATCGAGCGGCTGGTACGCGCCCACGCCCACGCCCGCGTCACGGCGCCGGAGCTTGGTCCACTGGTCATCGTCGGGCCGAGCGGGTGGGGTTCGGTGACCCTCGACGACGCCGTCGTGGTCGGGCGGGTGACCCGCGACGTGCTGCGGGGGCTCTACCGCGATGCGACCGTGGTGGCCTACGTCCCTCGAAACGAGGGGTGGGGCCTGCCGCCGGTCGAGGCGCTCGCGCAGGGATCGCGTGTCGTCGCGAGCACCACGACGCCGAGCGTGCGCGCGAATCCTGAGGTCGACCTCGCCGATCCGCTTGACGTGGACGCAATCGCGGACGCGCTGCGACGAAGTCTCGAGCGAGCGAATACGCGCGAGGCGCGCGCGAGGCGACGGGCTTCGGTGGCCGATCTCACGTGGCGCCAGTGCGCGCTCGACCACCTGGCGGGTTGGCGATGCGAGTAGCGCTCGACGTCTCGGCGGTTCCGGCGCACGTCGCGGGCGCGGGCCGCTACGTGGTCGAGATCGCCCGTCGCCTACCCGCGGCGGGAGTGGACCTGACGCTCGTGAGCCGCCGTGACGACGCCGAGCGGTGGCGGTCCTGGTCACCGCAGGCCTCGACCGAAGCGCTCGTGCCCACGGGCCGGGTCCAGCGCCTGCTCGTCGAGGCCTGGCGCCTCGGCACGACGACGGTCGCCCGCAGGGCCGAGGTCTGGCACGGCCCGCACTACACGATGCCGCGGCGTGGTTCGACTCCGACGGTGGTCACGGTGCACGACCTCACGTTCTTCACACACCCGCAGTACCACGAGTCCGCCAAGGCCGCCTTCTTCCGTCGGGCCATCCGCTACGCGGCGGCGCACGCCGAGGTTCTCATCTGCGTCAGTGAGTTCACGGCGCGCCAGCTGCGTGAGATCGTGAGCGATCTTCCGCCGATCGTCGTCGCTCCACACGGTGTCGATCTCGAACGATTCCACCCTGAATCACCGGTCTCGCCCGACGTGCCCTACGCGCTGTTCCTCGGGACGGTCGAACCGCGCAAGGGTCTTGACACCCTGCTCGAGGCCTTCGCCGCCGTGGCCCAGGACACCCCCGAACTTGAGCTTTGGTTGGCCGGTCAGTCGGGCTGGGCCGAGCAGGATGTTCGCCAGCTCATCGAGGACCATCCGGCGCGCTCGCGCATTCGACGGCTCGGCTTCGTCGACGACGCCGCGCTGCCGTCACTGCTCGCGCGGGCCCGCGCGGTCGTCTACCCGTCGCGAGTCGAGGGATTCGGACTACCCGTGCTCGAAGCGATGGCCTGCGGTGCGGTGGTGGTCACCTCGAGTGGCACCGTCATGGAGGAGATCGCCGACGGCACCGCCCTCGTCTGCCCACCGGGTGACGCGTCCGCGCTGTCTGGGACGCTTCAGCGCGCGATCGACCTCGACGGCGAGGCTCGCCTCGACCTCGAGCGCCGCGCACGCAGACGGGCGGAGGTTTTCACCTGGGCGTCGTCGGTCGAGCGACACCTGGCGGCCTACGACCTGGCGGCGGGCCGATGACGCGGTCCCTCATCACCGGCGCCGGCGGCTTCGTCGGTAAACACCTGATCGACCACCTGACCACGGCCGGCGATGAGGTCCACGGTATCGATCGGGAGGTCGACGTCACGGACCGCGGTGTGCTCGAGTCCGCGATCAGCGCCGTGGGGCCACAGGTCATCTACCACCTGGCCGCGATGACCCACGTCGGCGAGTCGTGGCACCATCCCGACGATTTCACCCGGGTCAACGTGGTCGGCACGCTCAATGTGCTCGAGTCCGCACGCCGCGCCGCGCCCGAGGCAGTCGTGCTCGTGGTCAGCTCGGCGGACGTCTACGGCGTGGTCGACGTAGCACAGCTGCCGATCGACGAGAGTCACCCGCCGAGGCCGGTGAGTCCCTACGCCCAGTCCAAGATTGAGGCGGAGCATGCGGCGCGCGAGGCCGCGCACCACGGCCAACGCGTCGTGATCGTGCGCCCTTTCAACCACATCGGGCCCGGCCAGACGACGACCTTCGTGGTGCCAGCCATTGCGTCGCGGCTCTTGGAAGCGCGGGACAACGGTGCCACCAGCGTGGCCGTGGGCGACCTGTCGGCCCGTCGCGACTTCTGTGACGTGCGCGACGTCGTGCGGGCCTATCGCCTGCTGTCGAGCTTCGGCGTCGCGGGCGAGGTCTACAACGTCGCATCCGGCCACGACGTCTCGATCAGCGATATCGCGCAGTGGCTCGTCGGGCGAATCGCGCCGCAGGTCCGTCTCGAGGTGTCCGAGGACTTGTTACGACCCGTTGAGATCCCCGTCTCGCGCGGCAGTTTCGCCAAACTCCAGCGCACGACGGGCTGGGAGCCGCGAATCACCCTCGCGACGTCCCTCGAGGACGTCGTTGTGGCGTTGGACGAAGGCCGCGGGAACCAACATACCTGATTAACGGCGAGAAAACTCGCCATCTACGTTTCAGTTCGCCCAGTGGCGGCCAACTAGCCTTGAGTACTTGATGGATGTTCGTGCACCGGCGGTCGTCGCCGTCGTCGTTACTACGGGACCGGGGCCAGGCCTCGAGTCCACGCTCGCGTCGTTGGTCGACCAGGACTACGGCGAGCTCAGTGTGCTCGTGGTCGCCAACGGCGAGAGCGAGCACGTCGCGGCGCGTGTGGCCGCGGTGGCGCCCGACGCGTTCGTTCGCGTCCTGGCCGAGAACCGGGGTTTCGCGGCCGCGTGCAACGAGGCGGTGCTCGCCGTCGAGGGTGCGACATTCTTCCTCTTCTGTCACGACGACGTGCGCCTCGATCCCGACGCGGTCCATCGACTCGTCGAGGCGGCCTTCCGGATGAACGCCGGGGTGCTCACGCCCAAGGTCGTCGCCTACGACGACCCGATGACCCTGTTGCACGTCGGACAGACGTGCGACCGCTTCGGGGTCATCCAGGAGCGCGTTGAACCCGGCGAGATCGACCACGGTCAACAGGACTTGGAGCGAGACGTGTTCGTGGCGCCCGGCGGCGTCACGCTCATCCGCGCGGACCTCTTCGTGACCCTTCAAGGATTCGACCCGCTGATCACCATGCTCGGGGAGGACCTCGACTTCTGCTGGCGAGCCCAGCTCGCCGGTGCACGCATCGTTGTGGCCCCGGGTGCACGCGTCGCACACCGCCAGACGGTGGCGAGCGGGGAGCGGCCCGTCACCGCGGTCGGGACCCGCAAGGCGAGTCGCCAGGACCTCCAGCGGCGTCACCGCCTCCTGGTCGTCGCCACGGGCTGGGGCCGCTGGACCGCCATCAACACCCTGGCCATGCAGCTCGTGCTCGACCTCGTCGAACTGGTCGTGGCGATCGGCGGACGAGATGGCGACCGGGTTGGCGCCATCCTCGGCTCGTGGCGTTGGCTCGTGCACAACCGCCGTCGCGTGCGCGAGCGCCGTCGACAGCGTCGGGTCTTCACCGTACTGACCGACGATGAACTACGCCGTCTCCAGGTCGGTGGAGCCACGCGGTTGCGCAAGTTCATCGTCACGTTGTTGCGTGACGGGTTGGACCGCGCTCGCGGCATCCTGCCCGACGAGCCGGCCGAGGAGCCCGAGGTCGACGCGGGCGTCGGCTTCGCCGCCGCCTTCGCCGAGGTCGACGCATTTGACGACATCCCCCAGCGCGCGGACCTCGCCGTGCGACGTCCGTCGCGGTTCCTCACGAGCTTCCGAGCCCAGGCACTGACGCTGGCGCTCGTCTCGGTGCTGTGGCTGATCGGCTCACGCAACCTCGTCGCCACCCACCTGCCGTTGGTCGGACGACTCGCCCCGCTGGACTCATGGTGGTCGACGTGGCGCCACTTCTTCGCGTCGTGGTCCCCGAACGGCCTCGGTACGGGGACGCCTGCTATGCCGGGCTACGGCGTCCTCGCCTTCGCGGGAACCTTCGTCCTCGGCCGCATGGGCATCCTGGCGCGCGTCGCGCTCATCTTCGCCATCCCGATCGGTGCCTTTGGCGTCGGACGGCTCCTTCGCGGGCGCGTCTCAAATCGGGCGAGGTTGGTCGCGGTCCTCGCGTACGTGGCCGCGCCGATCGGGCTGAACATGATCAGTCAGGGGCGCATTGACGTGCTGGTGGTGAGCGCCGGGCTGCCCTTCGTGACGCGTCGACTCATGGAGTTGCTCGCCGTCCCGGGATTTCGCGATACGCCCTACCCGCCGGCCGTGCCCTTCGGGAACCGGGGGTGGCCCGCGACCCGCTCAGGTCAACGCATGGTGGTGGTCATGGAGACCGCCATCGTGAGCGCGATGGCACCGGCGATGATCATCGCCGTTGTCCTCGTCGTTCTCGGCGTCGTGGTGGCCCGCTGGTTCGAGCCCGACACTGGTCAAAGTCGTCCCTGGCGACTACTAGGGGCGGTGCTCGGGAGCGTCGCTGTCTTCCTCGCGCCCATGACCGTCGACGTTGTGCTCGCCGGGCGCCGCGCGCTCGAGGTGTTCGGGCTCGCACGTGGCCCCTGGTCCGCGCCATCGCTGGCCCTGCTCGCGCGAGGCGCGGACGGCGGATTCGGCGCGTCGTGGTGGGGATGGCTGTTGCCCGGCGCCGCAGTGGTCGGACTCCTGCTCACGCGGGGCGAACGGCGCGTCATCGCCGGCAAGTTCGCGACGATCGCCACGTTGTCCTTGGTGCTGGCGGCGTTGACGGCGCGTCACTGGCTCGGCGACTTCGCCCCCGACCTCGACGTGTTGCTGACGCTCTACGCGGTGTCGATCGCCGGACTCATCGGGCTCGGAGTGGCCGCGCTCGAGTCGGACCTGCGACAGGCGGGCTTCGGGTGGCGTCAAAGCGTGGCGGCGCTCTTCGTCGCGGCGATCGTGGTGTCCGCGATGCCGTTCCTCGGTGACCTCGCGAGTGGCCGATTCAATCTGCCGGTCACCAGCGTCGCGGAGTCGATGAGCGCCACCCAACCGCCGGATGCGGGCGGCTACCGGATCCTGTGGCTGGGCGATCCGTCGGTACTACCCGTGCCGGGCTGGTCCGTTGCCCCGGGACTGGCCGCGGCGACGTCGATGAATGGGTTACCGGGGGGATCGAGCCTCTTCTCGCCACCGGACTCGGGGACCTCAGACGTCCTGCTCGAGGCGATCAACCTCGCGCTGCTTGGTCGGACGGTTCACGTGGGTTCGCTGCTCGCCCAGGCCGGCGTCGCCACCGTCGTGGTGATGGACTCGCCGGCCCCCGAGTACGCGGGCGCCCAGGGCGTGCCGACTCGACCGGTACCCAAAGCGCTCATGGTGACACTGGCGCGCCAAACCGACCTCGCCCTGCAGTTGCAGTCCCCGGCGGTCACGATCTACGCCAACGCTGCGTTCCACGGACTCGTCGCCCAGTCGTCGAAGTCCTCTTCGACGGGCTGGTCGCCGCTCGCTGGCCCCACGTTCGGGACCGGCACGGTGAATCCGGGGGCGACCGTCGTCGCCGGTCTAGCCCCGGCGAGCGCCTTCGCCCTGCGGGTCAACGGGGTCGCCGCGACGCGACGCACCGCCTACGGCTGGGCACCGGCCTACCTCGTGAACAACTATCGTTCACCGGCCACCGCCCAACTCGTGCTGCGCCAGTTCCCCCTCAACGGGCTGCTCGCGCTCTTCACCCTGGGGCTGTGGGCAATCGTGTGGCTCGGCTTCGGGTCGGTCCAACGATTCGAGCGCATCGCGACGCGCCGCCGGCGCGTCAAGCACGCGGCGCACGGAGACCAGACATGAACCGCCGACCCCTGGTCCTGGCCCTCGCCGCCGTGCTCGCGGCGACGGCGATCGCCACGGGCGTCGTGCACACCTCGAACCCGACGGTGGCGGTGTCCAGCCTGTCGACGGGACCCGTTGAGTCCACGGCGCTCTACTGCGCGGGTCTCGGGGCGTCCGGAACCCCCGCGGGACACGTGGTCGTGCTCAACACCGCCGACCACACCCGCGACGTCGAGGTGGAGATCGATAGCGACACCGGTCGCTCTCAGACGCGCCACCTCGTTCTCGCGGCGCACGCGTCGGCGTCGATGGCCCCGCCAGCGACCGGCCACTGGTTCGGGATGTCGCTCATCGTCAACGGACGCGGTGTGGTCGCTGATGAGCTGAACGCCGCTGGTACGGCCCAGACCCCGTGTCTCGACTCGGGTTCGACCGACTGGTACGCCAGCGGCCTGGACACGGCGGTCGGCTCGACGGCGTACCTCGTGCTCTACAACCCGTCCTCGACGTCGACGGTCGTGAACGTGACCGCCGAGACCGCGTCGGGGTTCTCGGCGCCCGCTCCGTATCAGGGAGTGGCGATCGCGGCGCATCGGGTCGTGTCCTTGCCCCTGGGGATCCGTATCGTGAACCAAGCGAACGTGGGCGTCCACGTACGGGTCATCCGCGGCGACGTCGTCGCCACCGCGGTTCAACAGTCCGGCACCTTCACGTCGTTCAACGCGGGGTCGTCGTCGCTCTCGCGAACCGCCTGGTTCCCCCGTGTCACCACGGTGAGCGGCGCGCTGGCCAGGATTCTCATCACGAATCCCTCCAACGCCACCGCCTCGGTCACCGCGAGCATCGGACTGGCGCCCTACAACGTGGCCCCCCAGCAGGTGAACGTCGCACCGTTCTCGACAGGTTCGATCGTCATCACGCCCAACTCCGCCGTGCCGGCCCACGGTTACGCCACCGTGCAACTTCGTTCCTCCGTGCCGATCGCGGCGAGCCTGGCCACCGGAACGTTGAACGGCCAGTCACTGTCAGTGCCCGCGACGCCGTCAAAGCTCTACCTGGTCAGTGACTTCGCCCGGCTGGGTTTTGACGCGATGACCGCGACCAACGTCGGTGCGCGTGCACTGACGGTCACCGTGACGGTGCTCGGGACGATCGCGACGAGTCGGGTGATCACACTCGCACCGGGAACGACGGTGGACCTGCGCGGGCGTGACGGCCTGCCCACCACCCTGCACGGCCGGACGTTCCTCATCAGCGCCAAGAACAGCAAACTCGTCGTCGCGACGACGCTGCCCACGACCCCACCGGGAATCGTCGTCGTGTCGGCCCTAAACGGCGGGTAACGTCGGCGGCTGCCAGGGCGGCGTCACGTCAGCGCTCACGGTGACCGGGGTCTCCGTGGACGGACTCGACGAGCGGCCGACACCGGTCAGCGTGCTCACGGTCTTGGTCCCGTGCGGGTGCACCGGCTCGCCGTGGGCCTCGTCGATGAGTCGGGCCGCCTCTTCGCCGTCGATTGTCTCGTGCTCGAGCAGCGCGCGTGTGAGCGCCTCCAGCCCGCGACGGTGCAGCGTGAGGACCTCGATCGCCCGGGATTCCTGCTCGCGCAGAATCCGCTCCACCTCGTCGTCGATCATCTGGGAGGTGTGGTCGGAATAGTCGCGGGTGTGCATCAGGTCTTCGCCGAGGAACACCTGGTTGTTCGAACCCCAGGCCATCGGACCGATCTCCTTAGACATGCCCCACTCGCGAACCATCCGTCGCGCCAGGTCGGTGTTGCGCTGTAGGTCGTCGGCGGCGCCCGTCGAGAGGTCACCGTAGACGAGCAACTCGGCGACCCGACCACCCATGCGCATGCACAACGCATCTTCGAGGTGCTGACGCGACATGATGTGGCGGTCCTCCTCGGGCAGCGTCATCGTGACGCCGAGCGCCATACCGCGGGGGATGATGGTGATTTTGTGCAGTGGGTCGGACTTCTCCAACACGTAGGCGAGGAGGGCGTGGCCGCTCTCGTGGAAGGCGATGCGCTGACGCTCGTCGTCGTGCAGGATCATGGTGTCACGCTCTTGGCCCATCATCACCCGGTCACGGGCGGACTCGAAGTCCTCCATGCCGATCGTGGCTGAGTGGCGCCGGACGGCGTGCAACGCCGACTCGTTGACGAGGTTCGCAAGGTCCGCGCCGCTCATACCCGGGGTGCCGCGCGCCACCATGTGCAGGTCCACGCTCGCGTCGAGCGGCTTATTCTTCGCGTGCACCTCGAGGATGGGGAGCCGTTCTTCCAGGTCAGGAAGGGGGACGACGATCTGCCGATCGAATCGTCCCGGCCGCAGCAGCGCGGGGTCCAAAACGTCGGGTCGGTTCGTGGCGGCGATGACGACGACTCCCTCGGTCGGGTCGAAGCCGTCCATCTCGCTCAGCATCTGGTTCAGCGTCTGTTCGCGCTCGTCGTGGCCGCCGCCCACGCCCGCGCCTCGCTTGCGCCCGATCGAGTCGATCTCGTCGATGAAGACGATCGCGGGCGACTGCTTGCGCGCGGTGTTGAAGAGGTCGCGCACGCGACTGGCGCCCACGCCGACGAACATCTCCATGAAGTCCGATCCCGAGACCGAGAAGAAGGGGACCCCGGCTTCGCCGGCAACGGCGCGTGCGAGCATGGTCTTACCCGTGCCCGGGGGACCTACGAGGAGCAGCCCCTTGGGGATGAGCGCGCCGACGTCGCGGAAACGCGCCGGATTCTTCAGAAAGTCGACGACCTCGCTAATCTCCTGCTTCACCCCGAGGTACCCCGCGACGTCCGCGAAGGTGATCTTGGGCTTGTCCTGGTTGAACTGCTTGGCCTTGGAGCGTCCGACTGACATCATGCCGTTCATCTGGCCACGGGCCTGACGGCTGACGTAGATCATGAACAGCGCGAAGATGAGTATCCAGATCAGGTAGGGGAGGAAGGTGGAGGCGAAACTCGAGGGGTTGGAGAACGTGACATTGACGTTGTTCGCCCGAAGGGTGTCAATCTCGCTCGAAATCGCCGGCGCGGGACCGTTCGCGGTGTAGTTCGTACCGTCGGCGAGCTGACCAGCGATCACGCCGTTGGCGTTGTTGACCGTGGCGGACACGACCTTCTGGTTGTGGACGTCATTGAGCAGCGCCGAGTACGAAATCGTGCGCACGCTCTTGCTCTGGAAGAGTGACGGGATGAAGAGGATGCCCACGACGAAGGCGATGATCGCGATCGTGATGATCCGTCGCCTCGACTCGGGCGCCATCGGTCGCTCACCCGACGGCAGTAATTTCTTCAGACCGGGCTTCTCGTTGGGTGGTGTACTCACCGTTCCAATCTAGATGCCACGCTGGGACACCAGACTCGCACGTCGCGATTCGGGTGACGCATTAGCGTAGGGGCCTGTGGAGAACGCGCCCGTGGTCGAGCCAACGGTGCGACCCGGTGCCGTCCTCGTCGCGGCCGCCGCGGGGTTCGTCATCGGGGAATTGCTCGCGTCGGCGCTGATGGGCGTGGTGAGCACGCTCACGCACTTCCCTGGGGGTTTCGCGGGTCTCGCTGCAGCTCGTCAGGACCCCTGGTGGGCGAGTTCTCTTAGCCTCGTTGGGCTCTGGATCGGCTTCATCGTGGCGATCGTGGCGGCGACGCGCGTGGGGGGACTGCGCCCGTGGCCGCACCAATGGCGTTTTGCCGTGGGTGACCTCTGGTACGTGGTGCTCGGCGTCGCGGCGCAGTTCGTCGTGGCGATCCTCTATCGACCACTGCACCTGCGGCACCTGAATGCACCCGTGGACAAGCTCTTCGGTGCCGCCCACGGCGCCGGATTCGTACTGCTCGCCGTGCTGACGACGTTCGGCGCCCCCATCGTCGAGGAGTGGTTCTTTCGCGGTGTGGTCTTTCGGGGCCTCGTCGAGCTCGGCGCGGCCCGCTCGCCCCGTCTGGCCGTGACCCTCGGGGTGATCGTGAGCGCACTGATCTTCGCGGCCGTCCACGGCGAGGCCCGCCAGTTCGCCGGCCTCGCAGGGCTGGGCGTCGTACTAGCCGTCGTGGCGTGGCGTACCAAACGGCTTTTGCCGAGCGCCATCACCCACGTCTCCTTCAACGCAGTGGCGATGGCATCGGTCATCGCCCATCGGGTCCACTGATGCGGCGGTGGTCGCCGGGTGCATGGCTCGATCTCGCGGTCGTAGCCTCGGTCGTCCTGGTCACCGTGTGGTCACTCCACCCGAACCTCGTCTTCTCGACCAGCACGATCACGGGTGGCGACACGGGCGCCCACCTCGCGCTTCCGGCCTACCTGCGTAGCGTCGGGAACCCGTTCGACCTGACTCCGTGGTATCCGGGGTGGTTCGCGGGGATGCCCGCGTATACCTACTACTTCATCTTGCCCGACCTGCTCGCAACCTTGGCGAGCTACGTCATCAACGCCGCGCTCGCCTTCAAGCTCGCGACGATCCTCGGGTCGGTGCTCATGCCGGTCGGTGCCTATTTGCTCGGACGATTGATGCGCGCCCCTCGGCCGATCCCCGCAGCTCTGGCCGCCGCCACGCTGCCCTTCCTCTTTGACGCGTCATTCACCATTGACGGGGGCAACCTCTTCTCGACGATGGCGGGCGAGTACGCGTTCTCGCTGTCGCTCGCCTTGGCCCTCATCACAATCGGCCTCTTCGCGCGCGGTATGCGAACCGGGCGTGGCTACTGGCAAGCGGCGATTGGGCTCGCACTGACGCTGTTCGCCCACGTCCTGCCGTTCTTCTTCGTCGTCGGTGTCGTCGGCGTGTTGCTCATCTTCGAGATCCTCGCGCGCCACGGGTGGGGCGATCGGCGCGACCGGCCCGTGCCCGGTGACGCCGCGCGACCCTTTCGCTTCGCGCTAGGCGCCGGTCTGTTGACCGCGGGACTCGCTGCGTGGTGGCTCCTGCCCTTCGGGTTCAGTCAGCAGCTCACGAACTCGATGGGCTACACGAACGACAACGTGTCGAATCTGCACGCGATCTTCACGACGCTCGGCTGGTACACCTCGTCGGGCGGCGCCGCGGGTGACCGGTGGGTCATCGAGATGGCGGCCGTAGCCGTCGTCGTGGCCTTCATCGTGCGTGATCGTCTGGGGATGGTGCTCGCCACGATCTGCGTGGCGACCCTCGGCGCCTTCGTCGCCGATCCCCAGGGGGTCATCTGGAACGAACGACTGGTGCCCTTCTGGTTCATCGCCATTCATCTCGCCGCGGGGTGGCTGGTCGGCTACCCGCTGGCGCGCTGGTCCGAGCACGTGCGGCTTTACGACGTACGTCCCGGTGCGACGCCAGTGGCGCCTGGCGAGGCGTCGCTAGACGAAGCGTCGCGAGCGGTGCCGGCCAATGGGCCGTCAACCGACACGGCGCCCGTCGATGGTGCGGCGGCGCCCGAGACGAGCACGCTGGTCGTGGCGCGAGATGGCGCCGAGATCCGATCGCACCGCTATCGCCGGTCACTGCTCGCCACGGCCATCGTGGGTGTGCTCGGGCTCGCCTCGACCGTGCCGGGACTCATCCCCGCGTCGGCGACCGTTCTCGGTCTCTCCACGAGTGGCAACCAGGTCTCGAGTTGGGCGGCGTGGAACTACTCGGGTTACCAGGGCAAGCCCGCGTGGCCCGAGTACCACGACCTCATGACGACGATGGCCCGCGTCGGTGCTCGCTACGGCTGTGGACGGGCCATGTGGGAGTACGCACCGAGCGAGAACCGCTTCGGCACCACGATGGCGCTCATGCTGCTGCCGTACTGGACGAACAACTGCATCGACTCGATGGAGGGGCTCTTCTTCGAGTCCTCCGCGACCACGCCGTACCACTTTCTCGACCAGGCCGAGCTCAGCAGCCAGCCGAGCAACCCCCAGGTCGGTCTGCCCTACGGGCAGCTCAACGTCGCCGAAGGCGTCACGCACCTGCAGATGCTCGGGGTGCGGTACTACATCGCCTTCTCACCGCTCGCGGTCGCGGAAGCCAACGCTGACCGT
>JAJYDR010000170.1 GCA_021777285.1 Actinomycetes bacterium | reverse complement strand
TTCGCGACGCCGAGGGTAAGCCAAAGATTTCCAACAACGCCTTGGCGGCCATCACGCTCATGGTGGCCATGAGCGACCCGAGCGAGAAGGACCTCATGGTGGCACTCATCACGCGAATGCTCTCAGTGACCAACCTCTGAAAGTAACTCAGATCGTTGCTCTCAGCCGGGGTCGGGCGGAGGCTCTGTCTTCCTATCGTCTCAAGTTTCGTCGGTGATCTAACTCGCGAATACGCCACGCGGACAACCGGTAGATCGCGCGATTGGAGTCGTTGTCAACCTAGAGCAACCAGAATTTGCACCAAACGCCGAACGCTACTGGAGCAACTGGTCGTGTTCGTCAACCCCCTCTTCGAGTAAGAGCTATGTAGTTCGTTCGTGACTTTCCTGGTGGAATTTTCCGTGCTGGGAGACACTTAGTCGGCAGCAGTTTCGGAGTTCAGTAGCTAAGGTGTGCGTGGGCCGAGTGGGTGAGACGGTCCGACTCGAGCTGTGAGTCTTAGGGATGGAGCAACCTCAGCAAAAGGTCCACAACCACGAATAGTCGTACGTACCAGGAGGTCGACGTGGCGGTCAAGGGTTGGCATCGAGCACAGGACCCAGCGCTACTCGTGCTGACCTCGCTGGCGGCCGGTCCGATGCACGGGTACGCGCTGATCAGTGACATCGAAGAGATTGCCGGCGTCGTGCTCGGACCAGGAACCTTGTACGGGGTCCTCGCTCGTCTCGAGGAGGACGGTCTGGTGGAAGCCTTGCCCACTGAGGAGCGGCGCCGGCCGTACCGGATCACGGGCGCTGGCGCCGCGGCACTTCGCGAGCGTCTTCTAGCGACCTCAGCCGTGGCTTCGGTAGGACTACGACGCCTTGGAATCGCGCCGGCATGACGAAGGAATCCAGGCTAACCTCCTTCGCGTTGCGTACCTATCCATCGTGGTGGCGTGAGCGCTACCACGATGAGATGGCCGTAGTGATCCAGAGCCTCCTCGAAGGCGGGCGCTCGCCGCTGCGCGTTGCCACGAATCTCATGGCGTCGTCGTTGCGAACTCGGCTCGTCGGTACGGGCGCACCCGCATCGCGCGAGTTCTGGGTACGTCGCACGCAGCGGTCCTTGCTCGCGGTCGCGTTGCCATGGTTTGCGATCGTCCCCCTCGCCATGACTTGCTACCTCTCGGTTGGTCAGTACGGTGCATTCCACGGTTCAACGGTGATCCACCTCAGCCGTGCCGGTGTGGTGACTCGCGCCCTCCAGCAGGGCACGCTGTTCATTGTCCTCGCGTACGTAGTCGTGGCTCTGGTGGGGTGGCGGCATCTGCGTAACGGACTAGTCGGACAACATCTTCAGCTGCGATGGTTGCGCCTTACCAACGGTGCGGCGATGGTGAGTGTCACGCTCGTGGTAGCGGCACTGTTCTTGGGGCAACACAACACCACGTCGTCGCTCGCCGAGGCGTTCGCCTACGTAGGTCTTGGCCTCTTTACGGTCTCGTGGTTCTCGTTGGCCGCCGTGATCTCCGAGATGCTGCGCGACGGTGTGCTTCCCACTGCGTTCCTTCGCAGCGGGGTTCGGTTGTCGGTGCCCCTCTCGGCGCTCAGTGGCGTCTTGGTGCTCCTGGCCGTGAGTGGCCGTGTGGCTCTTTTGTTCCAGCCGACGCCGCTGCCGGGAGCGAGTTACTGGATATACCGTTCGTCACTCGGCTTGTGGGAAGGGCCACTCCTTGCTGGCTTCTTGATGTTGATGATCGTGAGTGTGCTTGGGGCAGTCGCTGCGCGACGCTCATACACACGCACCCTTGAAGGCTAGGCAGGCCGACGGCTTGACACCTCGCTACCCCGGTTGTTCGACGCCCGTTCATTCACTTAGCACATTGAACAGCGTCGACATCTTGACAGCGCGAGCGATCTAGGAATCTTGAAGTGGGCGCCGGGTAGGCGCATCAGATTGGTTACAGATAGGTGGGGTGAAACCGGAGTCACCCGGGCCGAATCCTCACACCGCCAGGTAAAGACCCTTGGATGGCCGCAGAACGAGTCCCCGCTTGAGCAGATAGTCCAAGGTCGCGGTCACCGATCGTCGATCCTCCTGGCGGCCCCCGGCGTTTAGGCGCAGAACAATCTCGGTCGGCGTGAGCATGGTGCCCGACGAGTGCAGCACCTGGACGATCGCCTCAGTCCTCGGAAGCGTCGCGAGGTCACCTCTGCGCGCGGCACCGCTCTTCAGCGAAGCAAGTTGGGCATCGATCCCTCGCAACTCGGCGACGGCCTTGGCCACCTCGAGTTCCTTCCTTGTCCGTAACAACTCCAACTGTGAGATCGTCGCCGATAGGTTCACGTTCCCCCTAGGACAAATAAAAGACAAAGCACTACTTTGTCACTGTGCTAGCGGAGTCGGTGTCGTGGACCAATCCTCATTGCGCACGGCGTAGGCTGGAGGACGATTTACGCGCGGAACTTGACGCGGAACTTCGCGCGGATGTCCCGCTCCCGTAGCTCAGGGGATAGAGCATCGGTTTCCTAAACCGAATACGTGTATCTGAACATCCCTCCCAGAAACCCATAAAAGGCAAGGGAGTACTGGGAAAGTGCCTATTTCTAAGGGCTGTGAGATTCTCGGTTGTACCCCACAAATCACGGTAATTCGTCACCAATGTTGTGCTGAGGTTGTGCTGGGATCTGCGATGGATCTCCAGCCTTGGGTTTCACCAGCTTCCGTGTGATTGCGTATTGAACCGCCCCGGGATTCTTGGAGGTCAGTTGTCACCCGCCAGGACTAAGGGACCACCCCTCCGCCACGAGTAAGGGACCACCTCGTCCCTTGTTCCGTGCCGGTCGTCTCTGATGTTGGCAGACCGGTGACCTGGTGTCAATCGAGCCTCACCGACCCGTCCGAGATGGCCCGTGATCGGTCGTCGACGTCGCCATCTGGGGTCGCTGGCGCCGACGATAGGACTCGCCTTCGATGACGAGTTCGTAGGCCGCGCTCTGGATGCGATCAACCGCGGACTGGGCGAGAAGCGGATCGGCGAACTGGGCGAGGAACTCACTCGGGTCGCGGTTGGAGGTGATCACCGTGGCGCCGTGCTGGTGTCGCTCGACGGTCAACTCGTAGAACAGATTCGTGTCGGTGACGTCCAGTGGGTGTAGGGCAAAATCGTCGATCACGAGCAGATCCACCGCGACCAACTTGCGCATCTCGGCGTCGACGCTGTTGTCGAGACGCGCCGCCTTCATGCGCTTGAACAGTCTCTCGGCGCGCTCGAAGTGCACGCGGTAACGACGCCGACAGGCGATGTGGCCGAGTGCGGTCGCGAGGAAGGTCTTGCCCACCCCGACGGGTCCGAGGATCAGGACGTTGTGGTTGTTGTCGACGAAGCGCAGCGTCATGAGTTCACCCCAGAGCGCGTGGTCGAAGGTGACCGCGGCCGAGTCGTCCCAGCCTTCAGCGACCATGGTCGGATCGAGGTGTGCGGCCCGAGCGCGCAGACTCGCCGAGGCGACCTCGCGTCGCGCGACCTCGTCGGCGAGCACCATCTCGAGGAAGTCGACGTGGCTCATCGAGCTCTGGCGAGCGCTGAGCA
>JAJYDR010000169.1 GCA_021777285.1 Actinomycetes bacterium | reverse complement strand
GTGGCGGAGCACTCCCTGGACGGCGACACCTTCGTCCAGTCGTTCGAGGTCACGGCTCGACGGAATCGAGTAGACGTTGAGCGCGTAGAGCAGTTGCTACGAAAGCACGAGAACCTTGCCACTGATCGCCTGTTCATCGTCTCGTGGTACGGCTTCACTCAGGGCGCACGCGCACTCGCTCAGACTGACCCGCGTCTCGTGCTGGTCACCCCGGAGGTTGTCATGGACGCCGATGGCCCGGCGCAACTTCGCCTCTACCTGGACGTAGTGAGCTTGACCCCAAAGAAGCGCGTCCTCGTGGTTGAGCGTCCCTCGGGCGAGGTGCTTCGAGTTCTCATCGAACCCGACTACATCGTCTATGACGCCAATGGTGCCGAGATCACTACGGCCCAGGAGGTGTTCGACGCGATGCTGAACAAGCCCGAGGCCATCGAACAGGTCATGCGCACCGTGCACGACCACCCCGAACGCGACAACCTGCGCGCTTTCGTTCTGGGCGCGGACACTTCGGCCTCGGGGTTCAGTCTTCGCAACCACGAACTCCAAGAAGACCATCGCATCCTCGCCGTCGAGGTCGGCGGCGAGATCTCGTTCTCCCAGGAGCCTCTCGATCTCGAAGTCCGCTCGTTCGGCGACCGTCCATTCGCGCACGGGCGAGCTCATGTCGGCGACGCCTCGGGTCTCGTGGTGGCAGCACTTGACACCAACCTTGACGTGACCCGGCTCGAGACCAACATCGATCCACGTGAGTACATCCGACGAACTCATCGCCCCGGGCCTCAATGAGTGCCGGGCCTCACCGTAGGGCTTGGACTTGGTAGCGACATCCGCGGCGGAGCAATGTATCGCATCGTGGTTGTCACCACAACCGTCGTCGGTGAGGGTGAAACAGGACGCACCCTTCCCGCGAGCACCACGACCGTGAGCGTGACGGCGACCAGAATGATGGCTGTGAACGTTAAGAAGGTTCTACGTGTCATGATCTTCCTTCATTGTCCGGTGTGCCGGGGCTGACGCCCTGTGGTGTCAAGGGGCGCGCTCGCGGTGTCAGTGGTTTCGCTCGCCGGGGGTCCGATTGCGACACGGGCGTTGGCGTCTGTACTCGGTGGGCGGTGCGGTGGGAACGGATCACTGTCCAGTTGTCGGCCAGCTTCTCGCGGCGCGTCCGATTCTTGTGGCGCAGGGCTTCGGTCGATTCCGCGAACTGGGCCGGGACCACGCCTCGGTCGCGGTACTTCTTCTCCAGGCTCCAGAACGGAACCTCGATTCGCGCGATGGCCCCGCTCATAATCATCAGGCCCTGTCCAGGGGTGCCGGCATCCCAATCGGGCGCACGGAGCGAGGTCACGTCGTGTCCCTCGATGAGGGGTCGTGCGGTGACCGCTCCCTCGTTCAGCTCCACCTGCTGCGCACCACCGATGGCGGAGAGGGCGCCAATGAGTCTCTGGTCCTTGATACCCGAGAGCACAACGGCGGCGGTGGCGGCGTCGAAGAGGACGCGGGCGACTTCCGCGCTGTACACGTCCTCGATCTGGCCGTAGCTCTGGAACACCGCGATGATCTGCGTGCGAGTCGAGCGGGCGGTGGAGAAGAACTCTTGGAGGTCGGGAATCGGCGCAAGGTTCGCCAGCTCATCGCCGAGCACGACCAAGCGGTACGGTAGGCGCTCATCATCGTGGTCCCGTGCGAAGTCCGTCGCCTCGGTCAGCAGTTCGTGGATGACGGTCGCCAGCAGAGAGCGCGTGACACTCTTCTCCTGGGTGTTGCCGATCAGGAACACCGCACTACTACCGGGGGCGCGCACCCACGCTTTGGGATCGAAGTTCGGGCTCCTGGTGGCCTCGTAGGCGGCCTTCGTCGCCAGACCGATCATCAGGCCGCTCATGGTCGCCTGAATGCTCAGGCCAGTACCCGCGCCGGCGCCCAACCCGTGCTTCTCTTTCCAGTCGGTGTCCCCCTCTTTGTCGAGGAGCAGCTTGCGGGTGTCCTGCCACGCACGGAGTGCGTCGGTTGCGTCGGGACCCTTACCGCTGAGACATAGGTCCACTTCATTGGATCGTGGGTCGGTCCAGCTCTGCACCCACGACAATGCCGTCTCGTAATCCTTATTCGTCAGGAAGGCGGCGTAGAGAGTAGGGCCGAGCAGCAGGGTCGCCTGGGTCAGCCAGAACTCGTCGCGGGCGCGCGACTCCGGCTCGCGGCCGCTCTGCACCAACCGCAACGCCGTGCGCTTGGCCGAGTCGTAGTCGTAGCTCGCCATGATCGGACTCCACCGAATCGGGTCGCCGTACTCGGTCGTTGCCGATGTCTTGCCCGTCAGATCCCAGATCCCCACGTCAAGGCCCTGGCTGCGCAACCACGGCACCGTCGGGGCGGCCAGATCACGAGCCTTCACGGAGAGTGTGATGATCTTCGTGGGCAACACCCCCGCCTGCTTGTCCTCCTTCTCGACTGACAGCAGCATCCGCTGGAGGGCGAGGCCCTTGCCGGAGCCTGGGATACCCACCCAGACAGCTGATCCTTCGGTCGGCAAACCCAGCTCGACCGGTGATTTCTTACCACCCCAGTCGGGTGCGAGTTGTGCAACCCCAAAGGGAACGCGCTTGGCTCGATCCTGGTCGACAATGACGTAGCGCGACACCTCGGGCGTGATCTCCGCGAAGTGTGCGTCTGTCGGTGCCTCGGCCGGGGCGACCTCGTAGTCAGTACCGAACGTCCGGCGCACATTGCGGGCGGCCTCGACGAACGCACCCCGCCCGCCGTGGTGATTGGCGAGCTTCGTTCGGTGGAGGAACTCCGCCAACGCCGCCGACCACACGAAAGCGAGCACGACGATGAACAGCCTTCGGGGGTAGAGCATGATTGCGAACGGCCCACTAAGCGCGGCCCCAAACGATGTCGAAGGCTTGACACCCTCAACGAGCTCGGCGACGCCGAAGATCGTCAGGCCCATACCCAGCCACGCCAAGACCGCGTGCCAGAATTTCGTGACGAGCCACGTCATGATTGAGAAGAGCTTGTTGCCGACACCGCGATAGAAATGCCGCACTATGAAAGTGGCCGAGAACAGAAAGACGATGAGCAAGGTGAGGCTGAACGCGCCGGTCAACATCAACTTGACGGCGGAGACCGGAGAGCCGCTACGAACGGCAATAGTGATCACGGCTAGGGCGGAGGCGGCGAGGAAGTAGAAGGTGAACGTGGTCGGCCAGTGAATCTTTGTCTTGCTGCTCATGGTCGTCCTCCCTGGCCCGACTTTCGACGTTCTCGGGCTCTCTTTACCGTGCGGACTCTGGCGTATTACGCACGGTCGCGGCACTTGTCTCTGCGGGTGTCTCTGTCTTTGCCTCACGAATGCGAAATTCGGGACCCAACGCGCGCTTGGAGTTTCGCTGGATGCCCAAGTGCGCGCTGGATTTTGGCACACTCCGGCACACCCCGGCACAGTCTTCTGGGGCCTGCAAAGCCCCGTACTCCGGTTCGAATCCGGACGCCGCCTCCGAGACGTGACGTGACCCCGAGACGGTGCACGGCCGTGAGGCGCGTCGGCGTCGGTCGCGTCGTTAGTGCGAGGTGGCC
>JAJYDR010000168.1 GCA_021777285.1 Actinomycetes bacterium | reverse complement strand
CGGACAATCGAACCCTTCGCCGAGGAAACTGCCAGTCGCGACAAGCACCAGTCCGCCTCGTTTGGAAGCAACATCCAAGTCCGCCATGACCTTGGCGCGTGCCTTCTTCCCCATCCCACCCCGCAAGACGAGAGGGGTGACTCCTCTCGTTGAGAGCGCTGCGACGACCGACGAGAGGTGTTCGGTCCACTGCGTCAGAACGAGACAGTTCCTGCCTTTGGCAGCCGCAGCGATGACGTCGTCGCAGATTGCCATCGTTCGTGCCTCGTCATCCACCAACGCGCGAAACAGGTCCTGGATGTGCGTGGCGTCATCACTAACTTCAAGACTCGTCTGGTGCACGATGAGGTTTCGACTGAAATCGTTCTCGGCGTCGACCTTGTCGTTCATCCGGTGGCGAATCGGTCCGCAGTACATGGTAATGAGTCCCTGGAGTCCGTCGCGCCGGTAGGGCGTTGCGGTAAGACCGAGCCACCGACGCGCACGGATCTGCTTGACGCATCGCTCAAAGGTCACGGCCGGAACGTGATGACATTCGTCAACGACGACGAGGCCATAGTGGCTCGAAATCTCATCGAGATCCACTCGTCGAACAAGACTCTGCGCCATCGCGATGTCGACGATGCCGGTGATCTTATTCTGACCCCCACCAATCTGACCGATCTCCTTCGCAGACAAACCCAGGTGAGTTGCCAATCGTTCCGTCCACTGCTCAACCAACGGTTTTCGATCAACGATGATCAGGGTGGGTCGTCGATGATGCGCAATGAGTGCGCACGCGACCACGGTCTTCCCGGCACCGGGCGCTGCCACGAGAACGCCCAGTTCGTGGGCGCTCAGTGCTTGAAGTGCAGTCACTTGCTCATCGCGGAGTTCGAAGGTCGGTGCGAATTCAATCTGATCGGGATCCGGTCGACTCTCGTGAACCACCAATCGACTGCCCGCCTCAGCCACCACCTTGGCTGCCTTATCGGCGAGTCCCCGAGGAAGCAGCAGTGATTCAAGGGTTTCTCCGTAGCACCGGATCATCCTCGGCGTATCCCACGTCGAGAATCGGAGTCGTTCCTTCTCGTAGAACACAGGGTTATGCAGCGACGCGAGATGCTTGAGTCCCGCGAGCAATGCCGGCGGAAGACCAGATCGTTCGATCTCTAACATCGCAGCCGCGACTCCGACCACCGTTTCGGGCATCGCGATAGGAACTGCTTCTTGGGGATGTCGATACGTATGCTCCTCAGGTCCCGCGCCCACCACCGGGGCCGTCTCGAGAACTAATTCAACTTCGGCTCGCGAGACCCGCTTGATAGTTGAGAGATAAGCCCATTGGTCCTCGATCGGCTTCATCGTGCGAACGTCAAGAAACGTGGTGGTTCCTCGGTCTCGACATTCCTTTTGCAAAGGAAGTGCAATCAAGTTGCCGAAAGAGCCCTTCGGCATGAAATCCTGCGCCGGGAAGAGACGGTCGTAGCTCGCGAGGTCCAGCTCCCCTCGAAGATTCATTGCTTCACGAAGAAGTAGCGTGCCGAGACGTCGAGCGAGTGTTGCCGGCACAGCGTCTCCAAAGAAGATCCAAACGTGTGCGCCGTCACCCGACCTCGACAGTTCGAGTGCTGACATGATTCCCATCGATTGTGCGGCATTGAAATAGGCGAGTGCGTCGGGCGCCCAGCCCGGCCCGTCGAAGTCGCACGCAATCAACCGACAACTGTCATCACGAAACAGCGGATAGAGCCCGACGTGGATCCTCCCCGCGAGGTGATCGGCGATCACGCTCTGCGTCAGCGGTAGATACTCTTTACTCGGAGGCCGGGCATTGGTGAAACCACCGTGCACGGCGGGCGACCAACCGTGCTTACCCGTCCGTTCACTTTCCCATCTCACCGCATAGACGTCGTCACGACCCACGAAAAGTGCTCGGAAGAATTCAACTTTCGCCTCAGGCAACGCTGTGCGATCGACCGGAAGGAGCGGGGAGTCGAACTGTGTATCACCGCTTTGGCTGGTCTCCAGACGCTTAGCGGTTGCGGAGGTTTGCATTCCAAGGATTGCAGCCAACCGGTCAATCTCTCGCTGCAAATCCGCGATTTTGTTGCGAAGTTCGTCAACAATCTGGAGCTCTTCATCGTTCATTCCAGTCCCAACGCTCCCCTTGTCGTGGACTCAGCGATAACCCCAATCGTATGACACCAGATTATTTGTTGAGTTCACAAAGAAATTACCGTAACACGACAATGGTTGAGCGCCTCAAGTGTCGTGCCAGGCATCGGACCCGCCCTATCGCTGTCCAACCCGATCGCCGATGCAGTAACTGACCGTTCCGGGCCAGTTCCTTTCGTCACTCGTCCTCTGACACGGCGAGGCGCTCTTGCGGCACGTCGTTATCGGGGAGCACGAGTTCGCCGTCCAACATCGCCTCCATGGCCCGAGCCTCGGCGACATCGAGGGTTGGCTCACCAGATCCGACCTCGACCGCGGTGTCGCGCCGCAGCGTCGAAGACGCCAGCGCTGACGCGACGGCGGTGGCCGCCACGTACCACCAGAGGTGGCGGAAACCCTCCAGCGCCGATTGGGCACTGGTGGGAGTTCCGAGCACCACCACCAAGATGGCCACTCCTATCGAGCCACCGACCTGTCGAGCCGTCTGATTCACCGCACTGCCAACGGCAAATCGCTCGGACCGCAACGACGAAACGGCCGCAGCGCCGAGCACCGGAAACGTCAGACCGATGCCCAGGCCAGTGACGAGCGTTCCAGGCAGCCACACGCCGAGATAGTCGCGATCCAGGCCAACGCGTAACGCGAACCAACTGAGCGCGAGGGCGAATACGCCACCGCCCACGAGCAGGACCGGGCGAAAACCCCACCGCCCCGCCAAGCGACCCGCCGAACTCGATACGAGTGCGACCACCAGAGGACCGGGAGTCACGGCCAGACCCGCCAGAAGAATGGAGAAGTGCCAGACGCTGGTGAGAAAAAGGATGTTGCCGAGCAGCATCGCAAAGAATCCCATGGCGTAGAGAAACGTCGCGGCGTTGGCCGCGCTGAAGGATCGAGACCTGAAGAGCTGCAGGTCGAGCACGGGCTCGGCGTGGCGGTTCGATCGGTACAAGAAGACAGCACCTAACGCAATCGAGCACGCAAAGCCGGCCACCACCTTGGAGCTCGACCAGCCCCAGTTGCGACCTTGTGATATCGCCAGTACAAGGGCCGCCAGCGACGAGCTGAGTAGTACGACTCCCCAGTAGTCCGGCGTCGAGCGCGACGGACTCCCCGTGGCCCGTTCGAGTACTCGACGTCCGACCAGCCAGGCAACGAGGCCAATGGGCAGGTTCACGAAGAACGCCGAGCGCCACCCCAACCACGTGATCAAGGCCGCGCCGAACGACGGTCCGGTGGCGACGGCGAGAGCGCCGATGCCGCCCCAGATCGCCACCACCTGTGCGCGTCGTTGCGTCGAGTACGCCCCCAACAGGAGTCCGAGCGAAGCGGGAAGCACGGCAGCTGCGCCGATGCCTTGAACAACACGCCCCCCGATCAACAGTCCCACCGACGGAGCCACGCCACAGAGTGTCGAGCCCAGGCAGAAGACTCCGAG
>JAJYDR010000167.1:538-3643 GCA_021777285.1 Actinomycetes bacterium | reverse complement strand
GGGCCAGGCACCACCCGGCCATGATCGACCCACCACGAGAGACAATCCCCGTCACCCGCTCCGCGGTCAACGGCACATACCGGAGCAAGACTCCAGCATGGACAGTCATGTAGTCCACGCCCTGTTCGCACTGTTCGATAATCGTGTCTCGGTAGATCTCCCACGTGAGCGCACTTGCTTCACCATTGACCTTTTCGAGGGCTTGGTAGATCGGCACTGTCCCGACAGGGATCGGGGAGTTGCGGATGATCCATTCCCTGGTCGTGTGGATGTCGGCGCCGGTGGAAAGATCCATGACCGTGTCCGCACCCCACTGGGCCGCCCACTGCAGTTTGTCTACCTCTTCTACGATTGAACTGGTCACTGCGGAGTTGCCGATATTGGCGTTGATCTTCACCAGAAATGCTTTACCGATAATCATCGGCTCCGATTCCGGATGGTTGATGCTGTTGGGGATGATCGCCCGACCTGCTGCGACTTCGGACCGCACGAGCTCCACGTCACAGTTCTCGCGAAGAGCAACGAAACGCATTTCCGGGGTAATCTCACCCTGCTTCGCGTAGTGCATCTGCGTGACCGTCCTACCCGGCAGCGACCGGCGAATGATGGGCTTGTTGCCTTGCCACTCCGCAGAGGCGGCACCCCTACGGAGCGCCGCACGTCCGTCGTCATGCAGATCACGCTCTCGAGGGGAGTACGCCTCCGTATCACCACGCGCCTCAATCCACGTCGAGCGAAACGGCAGCAAACCCCGCACCGGGTCGCTTCCCGGCCCTTCCGTGCGATACACCGTGAGCGGTTCGTTCGCCTCACCGTTCGGTGACGTCTCAAGAGCGATCTGGGTTACCGGGACACGTATGCCGTGCTCGATATCCTCCACATACCCCAGTGTGTGCGATGAACTGACAGATTCCATGTCCGGACTCCTACTTCCTTCGCCGGCATTACCCGGACAGGTTCGACGGTCCCAGGCCGCGTCGGCCCAATCTCAGCCCCCGTAATGGGCCCCCGCTTGGATGAAGGGAACACTACCAGTTCCTCTTTCGGGGCCTCCCGGCATAGATGTGGGTTAATTCAGGCGTCTGAAACCAGGAAGCGCCCGTGCGGGAGGACCGGTTTGATCGGTCCGAGTGTCATCGTGATGAGCGCGCGCACGGCGTTAACGGAGTGAAAGCCGCAAGCCCGATTGATGACGAGACGCACGTCACGAGAATCATGGAACCTCCCCAGAGTCGATCACCGAAATTCCCCAACCCCTGAGAGCGGAGGCGGGCCACTCGGTCCATCAGAAATGAGGTGGGCCCTTTCAAGATTGGTGGTGCTAAGCCAACTAACTGAAGGGACCCATCTCCATACTCACAGGAGAAGACGTGGAAGTACACGCACTGAAGAACGAGGATGGTCGATAACCGCCATCGCCAACCACCTGGGTCATGATCGCAAGACGATCCGGGCCTACCTCAACCCCTAACCGTCAGCCCCGCGTGAGACACCCGCTGAGAATTTCCATTTCATAAGGGCGAGACAAGTGGCACCAAAGACCAATGACACCAACCAACGCCGCCGAGGCGGTTTCGCGTGACCAAGATGGTGACGTGCAAGACAACACCGACCCCGCGGCTCGACCAACGAGACGAACATTCAGCACCGAGGAGAAACTCGCCCTCCTCGCCGCCTACGAGGCGTGCGACCCCGGCAAGAAGGGCGAGTTCGCCCGTCGTGAGGGGATCTACTCGAGTCAGCTGACCGAGTGGCGCCGCGCTCGAGACGCCGGCACGCTCGCGGCGCGCGACTCGAACTCGTCGCGCCGCGATCGGCGCGAGTTCGACAAACTCGAACAGAAGAACAAGCGGCTAGAGGCCGAACTCGAGCGCACCAGACTGGCGCTCGACATCGTGGGAAAAGCGCACGCGCTCTTGGAGAAGCTCTCCGAGAGCGCGGACAACGAGTAGTGGTGGACGAGCTCATGGACGCCTTTCACGAGGAGCTGGCGCCACTGGTGGGCGTGAAGAGGGCGTGTGCCCTGCTCGGTCGGGTGCGCTCGAGCTACTACCGCCGACGAAAACCCGTGGTGGACAAGGAACCAACCCCTCGACCCACGCCGCCCAACGCGCTGAGCGAGGACGAACGCGCTCGCGTGCTGTCGCTGCTGTGCGAGGACCAGCACGTGGACTCCTCGGTCGCCCAGGTCTACGCCGAGACCCTGGACGAGGGAACCTACCTGTGCAGTCAGTCCACGATGCTGCGCATCCTGCGGGCCAACAGGGCCACGAAGGATCGCCGGCGTCAACGGACCCACCCGGCCAAGAAACGCCCCGAGCTGCTCGCCACCAAGCCCCTGGAGATTTGGAGTTGGGACATAACCAAGCTGCACGGTCCCACCCGCGGTCTCTTCTACGACCTCTACGTGGTGATCGACATCTTCAGCCGCTACGTGCCGGGCTGGCTCGTGGCGGCGCACGAGGACGCCGAACTCGCCAAGGAGTTCTTGGAGGACGCGATCCTCACCCAGGGTGTGGCGCGCGACCAGCTGACGATCCACGCCGATCGCGGTGGGTCCATGCGATCAAAGCCGGTGAGTCAGTTGATGATGGACCTGGGCGTCACGAGGAGCCACAGTCGTCCCCACGTGTCGAACGACAATCCCTTCAGTGAAGCAGCGTTCAAGACCTTCAAGTACTGTCCGACGTTCCCCGAGCGCTTCGGGTGCATCGAGGATGCTCGCGCGTTCAGCGACGTGTTCTTCGACCACTACAACCACGTTCATCGTCACTCGGGCATTGGCCTGCACACCCCAGCCTCAGTGCACTACGGCACCCACACCGAGATCCGCGAGCAACGTCAAACCACGTTGAACGCCGCGTTCGAGCTGAATCCGATTCGCTTCCGACGCATCGCACCGCAGGCACCAACCATTCCCGAAGCCGTGTGGATCAATCCGCCGATCAAGGAGGTGCTCGCTAACATCTAGAACGACCGAGTGTCTCATTCGACCTGACGGGTTCCGCATCGTGGCAGCCATCCCCAGTTCGTGCGCCCCATATAACTCGTTACTTCCACCATCTCCAACGAATACGCACTCATCTGGCTGAACGTTGAGACGTC
>JAJYDR010000167.1:0-528 GCA_021777285.1 Actinomycetes bacterium | reverse complement strand
TGGCCGCCAAGTAAATTTCGGCGCTTCCGGGAATTCAGTGGGTTTGGGGATAAAGGGCCAATCCGCCAAGGTGGAAGTAGATGGCGGTTTTGAAGTGCTCTCGGTTGCGGTATCCACGAGCGGACACTCGGATCGCTTGCACCCGTGAATTGAGTCCCTCCGCTCCGGCGTTGGTGATCGGGTGGGCGAAGTAACTGAGCAGGCCGGACTCGTGTCGCTTGAGTGTTCGAGCCGCGTCGATGATCGGAGCAAGTCGTGAGTGCGTGGCCCAGAAGTACCACTTGTTCCAGTGCCGCAGTGCCCAGCCACGCTGCACGTACTCCCAGAAGTGGCGCAGACTCTCCTTGATCGCCCAGGCCCTACCCGTCTTCAGGTCGCTATCGCGCAACGTGGCGAAGCGACTCTCGTGTTTGGACGGCAGGTTCTCGGCGCCGTAGAGCCAGAGATACTTCGATCCCGACAGGGTTTTGTCACCCTGGGCGACGAGGGTCCGGTTCTCCTGTTTGCGCACGCTGTCCACGGCCTTGT
>JAJYDR010000166.1 GCA_021777285.1 Actinomycetes bacterium | reverse complement strand
GCTGGTGCCGCCCTGATTGTGGACTACACCCTGACGGTCTCGGTCTCGATAGCGGCGGGCGTGGGGGCGCTCACCTCGGCCTTTCCCAACCTGAGCCCTGGCACCGTCCCAATCTGTCTCGTCATCCTCGCGATCATCACACTGCTCAACCTTCGCGGACTGGGGGCGAGCGCACGCGCGTTCCTTCTCCCGACGCTGCTCTTCATCGTGGGATTACTGGCCACCATCGTCGTTGGTCTCTTCCATCCGCTGGGGCTGCACGAGACTCAGCCGGGCCGCTCGCTACTCACGACGACCCACGGTTTGCAGGTCGTCTCGGTATTGCTCATCCTGAAGGCATTCTCGGCCGGCTGCAGCGCCCTTACGGGTGTCGAGGCGATTGCCAACGGCGTCCCGCTCTTCCGTCAGCCCCGCGCCAAACGTGCCAAACGTACCGAGATGATGTTGGGCCTAATACTCGGCGCGATGTTGCTGGGAATCGCGATCCTGGCCCGCAGGTGGCACGTCGGTCCTCGGTCGAACCAGACCATACTCAGCCAGATCACGGCAATGGCCGACGGACGACACTGGGCGTATTACGCGGTCTCGCTGACTACTACGGTCGTGCTCGCCCTCGCGGCGAACACGTCATTCGGCGGGCTGCCCATCCTCGCCAGTTTGCTCGCCCAGGATGATTACTTGCCCCACCTGTTTGGTCTACGCGGTGACCGGCAGGTCTTCAATAATGGCATCTGGGTGCTCGCCGTCTTGTCTGGCGGCTTGTTGGTCGCAGTCGGCGGAAACACCAATGAGATGATCCCTCTCTTCGCGATTGGTGTTTTCACCGGTTTCACGCTCTCCCAATCCGGACTGGTCGTCCACTGGTGGCGCACGCGACCAGATCGCTGGCGATATCTGGCCGTCGTGAACGGAGTCGGCGCAGTGGTGACGGCGCTCACCACGGTGGTGTTCCTCGTCTCGAAGTTCCAACAGGGCGCGTGGATCGTGATGATCATGGTCCCCGCCTTCGTCCTTCTCTTCGTACGGATCCGCGCCTACTACCAACGTGCGGCGATGGAGTTAGGTGTAGGGAGCCTGCCGGACAAGCCCATTGGCAGACAATCGCTCGTGATTGTCCCCGTGAGCAATATCTCCCAACTGACTAGGTTCGCAATCTCCGAGGCGCTCTCGCTCAGCGCCGACGTCATCGCTGTCTCCGTGGCGACTGAACAAGTCAACGGTGAACCTGGGTACATTGACGAACTCCAGCGAGAGTGGTCGCAGTGGAATCCCGGGCCACCGCTTGTGGTTCTGCGTACAGAGTTCTCGTCGCTGGTTGATCCGATCGTGGCGTTCATCGATAAGGAACGAGCGAATGGAGACCGACAAATTGTCGTGCTAATTCCAATCGTCATCCCAATCCTCTGGCGTTACCGTCTCCTTCATAATCAGCTTGACTTGGTGCTCAGCGCAGCACTCCACAAGCGTGCCGACGTGGTCGTCGCCAGAGTTCAAATGCCGTTGCAGGTCCCGTCCCGATCAAGCGGGTTGCGGAGGATTCACCTAGAGCGGGAGATCGCAAAGCCGCGCAAGAAACGGACTCCTCGCTAAATCGTGGGCGTTCCGTCAACGCCTGAGATCCCCTGATGTGGTTTCGTCCCCTTCACCAACTCCGTTGGTGAAGGCGTAAGGCAAATGAAGTTCTCCTATCTTTGTTCAGCTGCAGTAATTCGCAGAGGTGGAAGGCCAATTCAACTTTCGTAGGACAAACCAGCCGGGGCGCGTAATTTGGACTGATGACGAACGATCCCCCGGCTCGATCAAATCGATCGCAAGTCGGACGCGTCGTGGCCGTCATCGTCATGGGGATCGCGTTGTACATCGTGTTACCCGCGATGGTACGCGTTGTCTCATCGTGGCCCCGCCTCTTTACTCTTGAACCTTGGTGGTTGCTTCTCGCGCTGATTGCCGAAGCGGCGAGCTTTCTTTGTTCGATGGCGCTGCTTCGCCTCATTCTTCGAACCAAGAGCTGGTTCCCCGTGATCACGTCGACACTCGCTGGCAACGCCGTAACCAACACGTTGCCGGGCGGGGACGCGGTTGGCGCCAGTGTTCAGTTCCGCATGCTCGCCACAGCGGGCATCGATTCAGTCCAAGCGGCAAGTAGTCTCGCGATCACTTCGATCATCGGTATCGCCGGTCTCCTATCGCTACCAATCTTCGCATTGCCGGTCGTTTTCGGGGGTGTCTCGACTAGTCCCGGACTGGTCCGTGCCGGCGAGCTCGGCGTCATCGGTTTCATCCTCATCATGGTGCTCGGCGTAGTGCTGCTAACCACCAATCGCACTTTGATCCTTACCGGCCGCGCGGCCCAATGGCTCTTGAACAAGATCCCGCGGCGTCAGCCCACTACCAACCTGCCCGACCGGCTCGTCACCGAACGCGACCTCGTGCGCAACGACCTCGGCCAGAACTGGTGGAAGGCAGTGCTGTTGGTCGCCGGCCGAATCGGGTTGGACTACTTCAGCCTTTTGGCGGCGCTGCGCGCGACAGGAGCGCGACCCAACCCACCACTCGTCCTGCTTGCCTACGCCGCGACTGCGGTGATCGCCCTGCTTCCGCTCACCCCGGGCGGACTCGGCATCGTCGAGGCGAGCCTGAGCGGACTCCTTGTCCTCGCCAACGTCCCCGGCGCCAGCGCGGTCGTGGCAACCCTCGCTTTTCGAGTCGGTTCGTATTGGCTGCCAACCATCGCGGGTGGCGTCTGCTGGATACTCTTCCGTCGCCGCTACGGACCGTTGAAGGTTGACGAGCGAACTCCCTGAGTGATCACAACAAACGTTGAAGTAGAAACGTTTCGAAATCGCTTGGTGTCTTCAACCAAGTTTCTCCGTAGAGACGCAGGTCTGGACTGGCGCGAGCCAAACGGGCGATTAGCCGGACATTGGAGATCAACGAACGTGAAAATCGCGAGTAGGTCTCGTTCGCCTTGCCCGCGTAGAGCAACGCTCTAACGCGGCGGATCTGAGAGTCAGACTTCTGACATGCGCAATGTCTTGATTCACGATGTCGACGGCGGCGGTTTCGCCGGCGTCGCTGGCACGATTGATAGTGGATTTCCGACCTTGCGCGACGCGGTACTTCGACTCGTCGACCGAGGCACTTTGAGTCAGCGGCCTGCCGTACGCGGGCGCCGTTCTCGGTACCGCGCGGCGTCATGCAATCACCGTAAGACGACCCCAGTCTCTGGATGGAAGAAGTGTAAGCCGTCACTCGAGGCGCTCAGGGTCAGCACGTCGCCGATGGATAACGGCGTACGCGCATCGACGATGACGACGAGTTCGTCATCGCCGGACGTGACGTGCACGTGCACCTCGTTGCCGAGGAATTCGATCACCTCGACGGAGGCTCGAATCTCCAAGCCCAGATCGCGCCTCGGCCGATTCTCAATGTGTTCGGGGCGCACGCCCAAGATGACGTTGTTGACCCCCGCACGACGGATCGCGTCAGCCTCCGCGTCGCTCAAGATGACGTCCATCTGGTGCTGTGCGCTCACCACTCGGATTGCACCGTCGACGGTCTCGACCAGCAGTGGCACGAAGTTCATTGACGGTGACCCGATGAATCCCGCGACGAATCGGTTGGCCGGTCGGTCGTATAGATCTCGTG
>JAJYDR010000037.1 GCA_021777285.1 Actinomycetes bacterium | reverse complement strand
AGGTGTTGTATAATGAATCTCGTGTGGGAAGTGAACATCGAATACGTGGAGTTGTGGCTCGACGAACTCGACCAGGACACTTACGAACAAGTAGTTGCCGCACTTGAGTTATTGGCAGAACGCGGTTCACAACTGGGTCGTCCCCTGGTCGACGCTGTGAAGACGTCGCGGCACAAGAATATGAAGGAGTTACGACCGGGTTCCAAGGGACGATCGGAGTTACGGATCCTTTTCGCCTTTGATGTCGAGCGTAACGGAGTGCTGCTGGTCGCAGGAGATAAATCAGGTGACTGGAAGAAGTGGTACGAGGTCAATGTTCCCGTGGCTGATGACAAATTCGATGAACACGTGAGAAGGCTGAAAGGGGAATAATGATGACAAAGAATCTTGAAGGAATGCTGACAAAACGTCCGGTTAATCGAAAGAGCGTTGATGCGCACAAGAAGCGCATGTTGGAAGAAGTTCATGCGTTCCGTCTTCGGGAACTGCGCAAGGCATCTGATATGTCTCAAGTGGAACTGGCGGAGCGGTTAAAGGTCAGTCAGAACCGAGTCTCACGGATTGAGCATGGCGATATCGAGCGTGCTCAGCTCGACACTCTTCGCAAGTATGTCGAGGCACTCGGTGGTGAATTACGCGTCGAGGTGACTATCGGGGACGATCGCTTCCTCATTGCGTGAGGACAGGTTGAAATGCCGAACACGCGTCACGACCACTTACTTAATGGGTGGTCAGATTCGAACTGTCGATGGTGCGTCTGATCTTGGGCTGTCCCTGATGATGTGGGCTGGTTGATAACTCACTGACCGCTGGAACCTGATTCTTATTGTGTGACCCAAGGTCCACTCCTAGGCAAAATGAGAACCAGTTCTGATCACACAGTTAACGGTTTCGAGTTTTTTGTAAGGTTCACTGTCTACGAAGTCAACCTGGTCGAATCGCACGCCGTTCAAACAGTAATGACGTGAATCAGTTCTTCTAGGCCGACGAAGTCGCCTGGGTTACGGGTATAGAGTTCGAAGCCATTGGCGTGAGCGATTGCGGCGATAAGTAGATTCGTCATGCGCGATCGGTGGGAGCGACCAGTACTCGCAACGGCCGCAACAATCTGGCCAAAACTTCGCGCGGCTGCTGCATCAAAGGGGATTGGTTCGAAGGTTGCTTCGGTTTGCTGCAGACGCGCCTGACGAATTGATTGCTCGTTGACGGTGGATGCCAGAATCGGGCCGGCGGCTAATTCTGCAAGCGTTATCGCGCTGACGGCAATCTCTTCAGGTAGGGCTCTTTGGACCGAAGGATCTTGCCAGTCGATGACCACTGAGGTGTCAAGTAGCCCCGTAGTCATCTAGAGATCCTGGTTGATGAGGTTGTCGAGGTCGGCCCGAAAAAGTTTCGCATCGATGCGGCGCCCAGTATCAATGAACATTGCGATGCTGGATTTGGGCACCACCGTGCGTCGTAGCGAACGAAGAGGGAGCAATTCGGCGACGGGGACTCCATTGCGGGTTACGACGAAACTTTCGCCAGCAACTACTTCATCGATCACCTTGGCGTTGTCATTGCGCAGTTCACGCTGCGCGATGGTCTTGGTCACGAGAAAATCGTAGCACAGTTAGCGACAAGTTGCTACGGCCTGGATCACCAGGTCAGAGCGCGACTGCCTTCGCCAGTGGTTGAGGTGGGCGAATCGCTCATCAGCCAGTGAAAGTCCTCAATGCCGGGTGTTTTCGGTCCCTATTGTGTCCTTCAAGGTCCACCAAATCAACACCCACAGTCTTTGGTGAGTGTCGCTTGTGTCACGGGCCACGAGGTAGTTTCGTCGGTCAGAAGTGTCAACGGTGCGCATTTCTGCCGATGAATTCTTGGCGCAGGAAACGAATTCCTGGGACGTTTCGATTCATCGCTCCGCGGTGTCAAGGTGGTCCCAAGGTGCTGGAAGGTCTCGTCACTCGTCGCTCGCGAGCGCTTCTCGCAGCGACTCGTGGTGTGCGACTTGACCCTGTTCACGTTCGATCAACTCCGCGTCCGCCGCTAATTCGATGTGCACGAGGTGGTCGTCGGCATGCGGCGACGACCGAATGAGCTCATCCAATTTCAGTTGCAGGGCGATTTGTTGGCGACTCTGCGTGTGCTGGATCACGAACAGCATGACCAACGTGATCGATTCGGCTGTCGTGGACATGTCGGTCTGCCAACGAGTGGGGAAACCGGCGATCGACATTGATACGAGGAATGCCAACATCACGATCGCCATGGTGGCCGCGACACTGGATCGAGACGTGAAGCCGCCGACCCACTGCAAGATCCTGCTGACGCGTCGCATGGCGACGTTGCTTTCGATTGTGTTCATAGTCCCTGACGATCGTTGGGGGCGGATGATGACTGTCGCCCGACTCCGCTCATACGACCACCTGGGCGTGGCGCCCGGAAGCGGAATCAGACTTGCCTGCGATGAGCAAGGCGGTGCTAGGACAGGAATGACGTCTAGGTGGTCGAATCAGTGCGCGATGAGCGCTACAGGCGAGGAGTCGCCAACGAAATGCGCACAGCACGGGTCATCGGTATGACGCCGCCCAGTGGGGACGTCGGTGTCAACTGGCGCCCATCGCGTGTCAATGCCATCTAGTAGGGATTTCCGTCGTTTTCGCATGATGCTCCTCGTGGAGTTTGTGATGTACGAATAATGAGCAGTCAACTCCACAAGGACCGCGACACCACTGTACACTAGAACTAGATGACACGAAATAAACTTCAGGTAAGTGTGGTCCCGACGCCAATTTCGGATGCGCCGTGGAGTTTCTTGACCAAGCACGCACGAGTCCTGCTCGATGTGGCAAAGAACCCTGAAGTCCGACTTTGTGACATTGCGCGTTCAGTCGACCTCACGGAGCGTCGCGTCCAGGGGATTCTCACCGATCTCATTAGTTCGGGCTACGTGATTCGAGCAAAGAGTGGCCGACGAAACCGTTACGAGGTTCGCAGTCAGCTCCCGATTCCCGATTTCGTGGATCGCGTCCGCGCGATTGGCGATTTCGTCGCGTTGCTGGATGACGATGACTCGTCGCTGACGCTACCCACCACGAATTCACCGGTGCGGTAATGGGGCACCGCCATTAGAGTGACAACGAGGGAAGGATTTCCTCATCTATCGAGACGCCGGGTTCGGGTCGGACAATCCGTTTGATTGTCACTCGTTCGGGCAAGACGACTCCATGCAAGATGGAGAAGAGCAATGCTGCTGCACCGTTTGTTTACAGGCATCAAGGCCGCGACGGCACCTACGGTCGAGCGACCAGAGCCCGTGCGCGTGGCGCCGCCGATCTACGGCGCGCTTCAGAGCGTGACCACAATCCTGGCGCTCGCCTCCCTCATGATTGCGCTCAAGCTACTTGGGCGAGTCGTGGCGGATTCGAGGCCTCGATAATGGTTCCGTCTGGCGATCATCGTCAGCGAACCTGGGGTGGGCGAGGCCGTGGTGGGTGCCGAGCAATCGCGGCCCCTGGCCCGTTCATAACGACGGGGACACAACCGGTCAAGCAAGAGCAGCGTCGTCACTCACTGGCTGCACCAACAGATCGGACTATTACGCAGCGGTGCCTAGCGAAGAGGGCGGTATAACCGTGAGATTGAGTCAAGCGACTTATGGAATATTGAGTAGCACGCCACCGACGCCGTGCGGAATCGCGACGTTTTCCGTGGCACTCGGTACGGCGCTTCGCCGACGTGGGGCGACGGTGAACATGGTGCGCGTGCTCGATCGGCCCGAGGCGCACTCGACTTCAGTGTTTCCCGTGTTGGCCGAGCTGATCGCAACAGATCCGTCGACTGCCACGGGCGCGATCGAGGCCCTGAATCGCTGTGACGCGGCCATCGTGCAGCACGAGTACGGCCTGTATGGGGGGACCGACGGATCGGACATCCTTCGTGTCCTCGACGGTGTGCACGTCCCTAAGCTCGTGGTGTTGCACACGGCATTGCCGAATCCAACACCGCACCAACGGGACATCTTGAACGCCGTCATCGCCCAGGCCGATCAGATCGTGGTAATGACCCGCGCCGCCGCTTCGGTCTTGGAGTCGGTCAATGACATCGGCCCCACGCCGGTCGAAGTCATTCCACACGGCGCCGCTGTGACCTCGGGGGTCGCCAATCGACAGATCGACGCGCCGCCCCTGCTGCTGACGTGGGGCTTGATCGGACCCGGTAAGGGCATCGAGTGGGTGATTGACGCGATGGCTGGTCTCCGGGATCTCACTCCGACACCGCAGTATCTCGTGATGGGTCGCACCCACCCGAAGGTCCTCGCGCACGAGGGTGACGTCTATCGACACATGTTGGAGCAACGTGTCAGGGCTAACGGTGTCGGTGACCTTGTCCGATTCGACAATGCCTACTACGACCTCGACTACCTGACCGCGGTGATCACCAGCGCCGACGCGGTGATCCTGCCGTACGACTCGTTCGACCAAGCGACGTCAGGCGTCTTGGTCGACGCCATTGCGGCCGGTCGACCGGTGATCGCCACGTCGTTCCCTCACTCGCGTGAACTGCTCGGCACGGGAGCGGGGATCATCGTCAACCATCGTGATCCCGCGTCAATTGGTGACGCCATCCGGCGAGTCGTGACCGAGCCGGCGTTGGCTACGTCTATGGCCCGCGAAGCCCGCAGTCTGGCACCGGGGTTGAGTTGGGACGCGGTCGCAGAACAGTACGTTCGCGCCGCTCGCCCGTTCCTCCAACGAGCGAACGCAGACGCATGATCGCAGTCCCGTCACCGAACTTCTCTCATTTGCTCGCGATGACGGGTCCGTTTGGTACGTTCGAGCACGCGGACCACGACGTCGCTCGCGTTGAGCATGGGTACTGCACAGACGACGTCGCCCGCGTGCTGCTGGTGGTGGTGCGCGAGCCACTCGTCACGGGAGCGCTACTTCGACTTGCCGAGTCCTCGATGGAGTTTCTCCGGCTCGCTCAGGCACCGAGCGGCGAATTCACGAATCGGCGATTGGTTAGTGGCGCCTGGTGGGGTGAGCCGTCAACGGAGGACTGTTGGGGCCGCGCGATGTGGGCGTTGGGAACGACGATCGCTTTGGCGCCGAGCCCTGGCCTCGTGAGCGAAGCCCACCAACTGTTCGAACGTGGCGCGAAGACTCGGTCATCGTGGCCCCGTTCTATGGCGTGGGCCGTGATCGGCGCGGTCGAAGTGCTTCACGTCGAACCGGGAAATCGTGGTGCGCACGACTTGCTCATGGCGGGGCTCAACGTACTCGATCGAGGTGAGGTGTCGCGAGACTGGCAGTGGCCGGAGGGCCGGCTCACCTACGCCAACGCGGCATTGGCCGAAGCGGTGATCGCCGCCGGTTCCTGGCTCGGGGACGGGCGACTCCTTCGGATGGGCTTGCGTCAATTACATTGGTTGCTCGCTATGGAAACCCGATCTGGACATCTTTCTGTGACTCCCGTTGGTGGGAGAGGTCCTCGTGATCCTTTGCGCCTGTTCGACCAACAGCCCATTGAGGTGGCGGCCATCGCCGAGGCGTGCGTTCGGGCGTACGACGTCGCTGGTGACCGACAATGGCTAACCGGGTTAGACCGAGCGGTCGCGTGGTTCATGGGTGACAACGATGCCGATGCGGTGATGTTCGATATGACTAGCGGCGGCGGGTACGACGGATTGACTCCGCACGGTCCCAATCTCAACCAAGGAACGGAGTCCACGGTGGCGCTGCTCAGCACGTTGCAGCACGCTCGTCGATTCGCACTGAGTTTCACATGAGGGACATGGGACTTGCGACAAGACAGCCGGTCCGGCTGCGTCTGAATCCGTCGCGCGTCGTGTCACGACTGTTTGTCCCAGGTCAGGAGCTGGTCGGCGGCAGTGAGTCACGTGCATCGAGCACGGTCGAACGGGTGCTCGCGCTCAGCGAGACCGAGGTTGAAGGTGAGCTCGCCGAGCTCTTGACGCGCTTCGAACATCGCCACCAGAACTTGACGGAGGTTTTCGACACGCACGCGGATCGGGTGATCGACTACGTCGCCGACGTGGTCTCATTGAATCGACGCCGGCTGCTCGGTGCTGCATTCACACACGAATACGCGATCGAAGGCGCCGCCATCTGTAATCCGAGTCTCGTCGAGCACCCGAATCAGTCGGGCATGGCGGAAGATCAACTTCGAGTCGTGTTGAGCTATCGAGCAATTGGAGAGGGTCATCGTTCGTCAATCGTCTTTCGAACTGGCGTGATCGACTCGACGGGTCAACTCACGATCAATGAGGCCCATCCCTTCCCCGTGGTGGCCACCACATCATCATCAACTCTACGACGCACGTCGTTTCACGCGTTGCTTCGCGACGTCGGCAACGATGGAGAGACGGCCGCAACGGTCCTCGATGCCCTCGAAGAGACGTTTGACTTCACTGACCTCAAGGCTGCGATTGCCAAGCTCGAGACACAGAGCGACACTCGGCTCAATGTTTCTGAAGTAGCTCGCCTTCTTCACCTCATTGCGGCGAGTTTCTATCGCGCTGTGTTCGAGGACTCGATCGACCTCTCTAGGCGAGTTCTCTGGCCGACTGCGCCAAACGAGTCCAGTGGGATGGAAGACGCCCGATTCGTCCGCTTCGAAGACGGTGACGAGGTGGTCTACTACGCGACCTACACGGCGTTTGACGGCCTGTCTGTTTCTCAGCAGCTGCTTGAGACCACTGACTTCATAACCTTTGTCTCGTCGCCGCTTGCGGGTCGCGCGGCGCAGAACAAAGGGCTCGCCCTCTTTCCGCGCAAGGTAAACGGTGAGTACGTTGCGCTCTCACGTCACGACCGAGAGTCCAACGCGGTCACGTTCTCGACCGACGTGCACGAGTGGGAATCAACGGTGACAGCACACCGGCCACGACTCCCGTGGGAGATCCTGCAGCTGGGCAATTGCGGTTCGCCGATCGAATTGGACGAAGGCTGGCTCGTCATCTACCACGGGGTCGGTCCGATGCGCACCTACGGAATCGGTGCGCTGTTACTAGACCGCGATGATCCGAGCAAGGTCATCGCCCAGCTGCCGCGACCATTGTTGATACCGGCGGACGACGAACAGGACGGTTACGTACCCAACGTGGTCTATTCGTGCGGCTCGATCGTTCACCGCGGGACCCTCTACATGCCGTACGGTATCGCCGATCAGTCCATTGGTTTCGCCACGTACAACATCGCTGAGTTGTTGGCTGCATTTGAACCCGTCAACGCGTGGAGCGAATGATGGCACTGAGTCCAATCGTGGGGCAAGCTCTCCGCCGGGTTAGCCAAGCCAGTGGCTCGCAGGCTAACTACGAAGTCGTTGCTGGGACTTGATAGTGAAAACGCTCCCGTCGTGAAATCAACGGAGCGACTTATCGCGATCTATGACCACATGGCGCGCCTCGATCGAGAGGGTGGCGGCGAGTCGCTGTGCATAGTTGCGAAGAACATCGTTCAGTTGAGCGGCGCTGGAATTTCCCTCGACGCAGGTGACGCGCCGATTACGCCTTTTTGCGCATCGGATGAGGTTGCGCGATTGTTACTGAATCTTGAAGTGACGTTGGGTGAGGGTCCGTGCATTACGTCACTTCGCTCGGAGGCCGCTGTCGATGAGCCTGATCTATCAGCACCAATCGGCGATGATCTGTTGCTTTATGCCCCGCTTGCCTTGGCTATCGGCGCGAGAGCGGTGTTCGGGTTCCCAGTTCGAATTGGCGCTATCCAATTTGGGGCTCTTGGCCTGTACCGCGACCAACCAGGGGAGTTGAGTGAGTCGCAGCGGTCCGACGGTTACCTCATGGCGTCAGTGATCGGACGATCCGTCCTTGCGATGCAGTCCGGTGCCGATCGGGGGAATCTTTCAGCGGAGCTTCGAAATTCCACGACGTTTGAGTTCTCCGTGCACCAAGCGACGGGAATGGTGGCAGTTCAAGGTGCTATGTCTATCAAGGATGCGCTGGTCACGTTACGAATGCACGCCTACACAAGTGACATGAGCCTCGAGGAACTAGCGGCGCTGGTAGTCGCGCGCCAGATCCACTACGAGGTAAGCGACCGCACGTGGAGTTCGTGAGAAAAGGGATGGTGATGGAAGTGCTGGCTCGTAGTAATGATGGATTGAGGCGATTGGCGGGTGCGTGGCGAAAGGGGTTGCATCATGGCTAGAGAATCGCTAGTAGTGGCGACGTTGGTTGAATTGGCGGATAATCTGGTCGACAACTTCGACGTGATTGACATCCTGACGGTGTTGAGTTATCGCAGCGTGGAGGCCATCGACGTGGACGCCGCGGGAGTGATGCTGGCGTTGCCCGGAGGTGAACTCCAGTTCGTGGCGTCTTCGAGTGAATCGATGCGTGTCCTCGAACTCTTCCAAATCCAATCGAACGAGGGGCCGTGTGTCGATTGCTTCACGAGCGGTGAGGCGGTTATCAGTGATTCGCTCAGCGTGCCGGATGCACGGTGGCCAGCGTTTACGCCACGAGCGATCGAGTTGGGCTTCCACGCAGTCCACTGCCTGCCAATGCGACTCCGCGGAAGGACGCTCGGAGCGCTGAATCTCTTCCGAGTGCATGCTGGCGCAGTTTCGAACGAGGACATAATTGTCGCACAAGGGCTTGCAGACATAGCGACGATTGCTATTTTGCAGCACCAGATCTCGTTAAACGCACAACGAGTCAACGATCAGCTGAACTACGCCCTCAACAGTCGGATCATTATCGAACAGGCGAAAGGGAAGATTGCTCAAGCGTCGCGGTGCGACATGGATGCGGCGTTCGATCAATTGCGGTCCCACGCGCGAGGCCATAATTATCGGCTCACGGACCTCGCCACCATGGTCGTGAACGGTTCGATCCCAATAGCGACTCTCGATCAACCTGCCACCAAAGCGACATCGTGATGCGTTGCACCACGATGTGGAGGAAGGTCACCCACTGGGCATCGGGACGGGATTGCGACAAGCCCGGTGTCGTTGCCCGGACTGCTTGAACCCGTAGTTTCTCGGCTAGATGGTTCAGAACAGCGCTAACTGATTTTTGCCGATTCGAACGTTGAACTGGTATTTCGTGAGCGATGTAAGCGTTCACATCGCCTGCCGGGCAATTGCGATGCGATTACTGGTAAAATGGCTCCATAATTATACGGCGTCATTGTCGTCGAATAGTGCACTTGGTGACGCCGTGTACGGGAGGAAATGCTCATGAGCAACATTACGACATCATTTGCAATAGTTACTGGAACGCTTGCTACGGTAGTGAATTGGGCATCGGTAGCGATAAGTGGCAGTTCGCACTATTCGCCGCTTTCATTAGTCCTGATCATTATTGGAATAGTTGGTCTTCTGGCGGTTATAGGGGAGTTGATTGTCTACCGAGTGGCCAAGAAGCATGAGCTGCATACCATGATCACCGAGATGAGTAGAACAGAGCAGGATTCAATCTCAACTGGGGAGTCGAGACGCGAAAGTTGACCCAGCTATTGTCGTGAATCTGCGTCGCGACGAAGTTGTTGACTTAACGATGGAGCGGGCGGTATTCATGCAATGTGCCGCGATGAACCTTAAGCGTAGTACTTGACGTTCAAGATAGGAAATATGCGGTAAATAACCTTTACCGAATTTCGTGATATAGATTGGAAATGATGGTATAATCGGGCGCAGGGAGTCCGGACCTCGCTTCTAGCGAACTCAGCACTTTGCTGAGGGGAAATGGAAAGTAGTTGAGATGGGACTTCCCGGAATGGTTTTTAGCTCTATTGCGGTCGCCGCAGGGGCCATTATGTATTGGGCCATCACCTATCAGGGTCAAGGTTTTCGCTTTTCAACAATCGGAGTGATACTCATGATTGTCGGGGCGTTTGGTTTTGTGGTGTCGGCTGTGGTGTTCGGTGTCTCGCGGGGTTCGATTGGTACGAATCGCCACTCGCTGGATCGCCAGGTCACGGATTCGAGTGGGAACACGAGTTCGGTCCATGAAGAAACGAAATGACGTACGCGATGAACGGTCGACGAAGGTCGGCAAGTTCCTAAGGCGCGGAAGGCTCGAAAAACTCACTCGCTGGGTGGGTGACGAAGACGTGACGACCTACGCGCCTCGTGGGAGCTATTGATTGTGAAAATCCGTTCGAGTACCGTAATCGTTCTCTTGTTGGTGGTCATCATCTACCTGATGGTGCGTTGACTGAATGACCGGTGGCAGGGCGGCGCGGGGCGACGAATAGTCGCCGCGCCGTCCCGGTCCGGCGCCGCATTGCGGGAAGTTCAGTTGTCGTCTGGCATGGAGCGCGCAGCGATGCCCACGAAGAAGTGGCTCAGTAGTGCAGGTGGCGCCAGTTGAGCAAAAGAACACACTGCCCAATGACGTAGTCGAAGTTGATCGAAGACCTCAGTGGCTCAAATGTGGCCCAGGAACGAACGTCATCGAGTTCACGCCGAGGTCCGAGCCCGTCTCGTCAATCCCACTGCGG
Source organism: Actinomycetes bacterium (assembly GCA_021777285.1). Next base: position 7,477 of record JAJYDR010000037.1, on the reverse strand, counting down.
AGGTGTTCGATCACGTCAGCCGCGAAATAGGTCGTACGGCCCTTGAGCAGCGTTCGGATCTCGTTGAGGCAGTCACCACTGGTCACGATGGGGGGTTCGATCTCCCCGGAAGCGCGGACTTGACCGAGCCCGCACGTGGCCATGAGCCCGTTGCAGAGGCACGCCGAATCGATGGTGGGCTCGAGTTCGCCCCCTTTTCGTAGGTAGGCCTTCACCGGTTCGGCCGCGCAGCGGTACCCGATGGAGCCATCCTCGGTGAGATACGCCTCGCGAAGATACCCGAGATCGCATCGGCGCACGCGATTCTCGTACACCTCTCGCTCTGAGATCGAACCCTCGACGTCGACTACTTTGAAGGGGTAGCCCGTCGAGGAGGCGCGAATTGAAGTGCGCACGTCGACGGTGCCGACTTCGACGCTGGCGATCACCTGGGCTCGGAGTGACTCGTCCATACCGGACTCGTCGCAGTAGGCGAAGAGCGTTCCGACCTGGACACCGGTAGCTCCCAAGTTGCGGGCGTCGCGTACGTGCTCGGGCGTGGTGACGCCGCCCCCGATCCAGAACGGTCGACCGAGGTTGCTGAGCGCTGCGAAGTCAACTTCGTCTCGGGGACCATAGATTGGCGCGTCATTGGCATCCAGGGTCAGCGGACCCCGTGGCGGTGCGTTGTGGCCACCGGCGATTGGTCGTTCGACCACAAAACCGTCTACTGGCCCCTCGCTGCGCTTGATGAGTGCAGTCGCTAGGACGTTTGACGAGATGATCCCGATGAACTTGGGTCGGTTCAACTCGGTCGCGCCGTCGAGGTACGGTGCCGGGTCGAAGTGGAGGGTTGGCGAGTCCTCAGTTGACGCATTGGCCAACGCCAACTTGGTGTCAACGCTCAGTCCGTGTCGGAGCCGTTCCAAGACGCCGGGGATGTGCGTGGGCACTCCGGCGCCCATCATGACGTAGTCAACGCCGGCGATCATCGCGCCGCAAAGCAACGCCACTGTCGGGATTTGGACTTTCGTCAGGAGATTGATCCCAACGATTCCACTGTGCCCGGCCTTGGCCATTGCGACCTCGGCGAAGGCGGCCAATACGAGAAGGTCGGTTGAGCGCCGTTTCGAACGATGGGTCAACATGAGCAGGTTCTGGTACGGGCCGTTGGCGCGTCGACGCACCGCCGTGAACTGGCGGACCACGTCGTCAACGATCGAGCGGACGGGAAAACGATCGAGCACGGAGCGCAGCGCGTCGTCGACGCCGAATTTCTGGAGTCGGCGAGCGAAAACCGCGTCAATCGCGGTTCCCGAGACGACCCCGAGCTGACCAGCGACCGACACACTTCGGGCCAAGCGCCAGTCCGATACGGCGATCCCCATCCCGCCTTGGATCAACCACGGCAAGCGCTTCGTCGTGGGGAGGGCGGTCTCGTTCATGTGACCCGTCCTTGCCGCGAGACGAACGTCTCAATCTGGCCTCAATCCATTCTATGGTGCCGCACGCGGTTTGAGGAAAATTCAGCCCAATTGCCGTGACCGATTGCATTCGCCGCGAAGCCGATTTAGTGATCGAGTCCCCTCATACCTGATTACTGGTGGTGAGTGCGCGTCGTTTCCTCGCTACCATGGGGCCAGAGACGGGGAAGCGCGTTCGCACCGACGTCGAGGTTTGTGCGAGGGCGACACGTCGCCCGCCTCGAGAGGAGGCACGGTGCGTAGCGCAGACTTCGTCCGCGGCGCGGTTGGATTGGTCTTGCTGATGGCGGCGGTTATCGCCGGCGCCTCGGCGGGCGCGAGCACAGCACAGCCGCACATCGTGGTGACTCCCGCGGTCGGCCTGCGCAGTGGTGAGATTGTCAAAGTTCGAGGTGCTGGATTCAAGCCGAAGGATTCGGTCTTCATCGTCGAATGCCTTGCGACCGCGAAGGGTCAGGCCCAGTGCAACATCTCAACGGTGGTGGCGGTCACGATCAACGCCAAGGGTCTCCTGCCACTGACCAAGTTCAAGGTGAGGACCGGCAAGGTCGGCTCCGGTACGTGCGGAACGACGGTGAAGAACCTCCGTGCCTGCGCAGTGAGCGTTGGCAATATGAAAGGTAAGGATTCGACGTCGGCACGGATCACGTTCCGTAAACCGACTCGCTAGTGCGTCAGTTCCGCAGCGACGGATCCGAGCACTCCAGGCGCCGTTGGGGGAGTTGTGAAGTTGGAGTGAGAGCGGGGGTGCGTGATGGCGTGGCGTAGCGACGATCCAGTCGTGGCGACCGATGGGTCAGCCGTCGTCGCGCTGCGGCCGCCGCTGACCTCGGCGCTCTCGCATCTGAGCTTCGTCGCGTTGATGTCGGTGCTGTTCCTGACCTTTCTCGACAACACCGTGGTCAGCCCGGTTCTCACCAATGTCCAGTCGGAGCTCCACGCCGGGGTTCCCCAACTGCAATGGGTGGTGGGGGCCTACGCGCTGGCGTTCGCGAGCTTGATGCTGGTGAGCGGCTCATTGGGCGATCTGCTTGGACGAAAGACTGTCATGCTGGTCGGTGTCGGTGTCTTCATCGCGGGCTCAATCGTCAGTGCACTCGCCAAAGACCCGACGGTCCTGATCATCGGTCGAGTAGTCATGGGCGTGGGGGCCGCCGGCTCCGAACCGGGGACGCTGTCGATGATCCGTCACGTCTACCCCGAGCGACAACGACGTGCGCGCGCGCTTGGGGCGTGGGCGGCGGTGTCCGGATTGGCGCTGGCCGCGGGTCCGGTTATCGGCGGGGTGCTCGTCGGGCTCTGGTCGTGGCGCGCCATTTTCTGGTTCAACGTCCTCTTCGGCGGCGCGGCACTGATCATCGCCCTGGTGGCGTTGCCCAACAACGCACCCGAACTTCAGGCACCGCTCGATGTGGTCGGCTTCGTGCTCAGCACGGTCGCCCTCGCGACTGCAACGTTCGCCACGATCTGGGCGGAGTCGATCGGGTACGGGGCTTCGTCGATCATCACGCTGTACGTCATCAGCTTCGTATCGATCATCGCCTTCGTCGTCGTCGAGTCTCGGGTGAAGAGTCCCATGTTGAACCTGCGGTACTTCGCGCGCCGGACGTTCCTCGGCGCCAACTTCGTCGCCTTCACGACGTACTTCGCCATCTTCTCCATATTCTTCTTCGTCGCGTTGTACCTTGAGGTCGTCGTCGGGGTCGGGGCGTACCGGCTGGCACTCGACTTCCTGCCGCTGTTGGCGGGGATGGTGGCCGCCTCCCTCTTCAGCGGCCGATGGGTGGCCCGTGCGGGTTCGCGTACGCCGATGATGGCGGGCAGCATCCTCGCCGCGGCGGGCGTCTTTCTCACCAACCTGGTCATCGGTACGCACGTGGGACTGGGTTCCCTGGGGTGGACCATGGGGCTCGCGGGGATTGGCTTTGGGATCGTCGTGGTACCGGTGACGTCTGACGCCCTCCAGGCGCTGCCCGCCGCGCATTCGGGAATGGCCGCGTCGACGGTCAACACGGCCCGTGAGCTTGGCGCCGTCGCGGGAGTGGCCATCCTGGGCTCGATCGTGAACGGTCAGTTGACCGTTCACCTCACACAGCGGCTCATCCAGATCGGAGTACCTGCCTCGTACCGGGCCGAGATCATTGCCGCGCTCACGACGGGGACGATTGGCGCGAAGGCCAAGCACTACCGCGGTGGTGGCGCGGCGATCCAGGCGATCATTAACAAGGTGGTGGACGCCGCCTACGGCGCCTTTACCAACGGCCTGCACATTGCATTGTTGGTGGCGAGCGCCTTGATGGTCCTGTCGGCGATCACCGCGCTCCTCGCTGGGACCGGCGTCAAGGTGAGGCTCGCGCGCCGGGACGTGGACGTCCTCGAGTAATTCGGTAAACTTCGTCGACTCATGGGCCTCAGTCATCGAATACCGGCGACACCGTGGCGGGCTTCGTCGACGTGGGGCGTGCGACCTCGGATGATCGCGCCGCTGTTCGTCGGCCTCGTGTTGTTCGGTCTCGGCGAGGGCTTACTCGTGCTCTCGCACCTCGGCGCGACGCCGTGGACCGTGTTCGCCCAGGGCGTTGCCCGGCACGCCGGGATCTCGCTCGGGTGGGCGACGGCTCTCATCAGTGTCGTCGTGCTCGGTGCGTGGTGGCCCTTGCACGAACGCCCGGGCTTTGGAACCCTGGCGAACCTCGTGGTGATCGCCGCCGTCTTGGATCTGACGGCGACTACGATCCCGCCGCCAAGCACGGTGTACGTGCGTTCGCTCTTCGTCATCGCCGCGGTGCTCGTGATCGGCATGGGCAGCGCGCTTTACCTCACGACGGGACTCGGCCCGGGACCGCGCGACGGGTTGATGACGAGCCTGCACCGTCGACTCGGGATCAGCGTGGTGTACATCCGGGTCTCGCTGGAGGTGTCGGTCCTTGCGATTGGGTGGTTCATGGGCGGCACCGTCGGCGTCGGGACGGCCGTCTTCGCCGCATCCATCGGGTTCTCGATCGGGGCCTGTTTGCGCGGGCTCGAGTGGATCCTCGCGAGGTCAGCGTGATCGCTGGGGACCAGCTCGTCACGTTCCTCGTCGCGTCCTTCGCGATCATCATCGTGCCCGGACCGAGTGTGCTGTTCACCCTCGCGCGGGGGGTGGCGTGGGGCCGTGCGGTGGCCGTCCTGTCGGTGTTGGGCAACTCGATCGGAACCTTGTTGCTATCGGTTGTCGTCGCGCTCGGTCTCGGACCGTTGCTCGCTCACTCGCGAACGTTCTCGACGGTCTTGCAGTTGGCGGGTGGGTGCTACCTCGGTTGGCTCGGGTTCGACGCCCTTCGTCACCGTCACGAGCACGCGCGAGCCATGACCGAGCGCGAAGCGCAACGGCCACGCCCGCGACAGATCGTTCGTCAGGGATTCACGGTCGGTGTCTTGAATCCGAAATCACTGATCTTCTTCGCTGCTGTGTTCCCGCACTTCGTGGAGCCCGCGAAGGGCAGCGTGACGGTCCAACTGCTCATCTTCGGATTCATCTTCAGTGTCATGGCCTTCGCGAGTGACTCGACCTGGGGCATCATCGCGGGGACGGCGCGCGAATGGTTGGCGGGCTCGCCGTCGCGGCTCGTCGCTCTGCGGGTCACCGGGGGTTGCGTGATGATTGTGCTCGGCGCACTGATCCTCGTCAGCGCCGTTCGAGGGTAAGGGAACCTGCGCTAGTTCCTACACTCGTTCCAATGGAGCGACGATGACGGTACACGCGGGCCGCGCGGGAATGCGGTCTTTGCAACGAGATCGGTCACTGCTCGACCACCGGATCACGCGGGGCACCCTGCGCCGCGTGATCGTGTTCGCTCGACCGTATCGCCGGATTCTGGCGGTCTTCCTGACTGCGGTAGTGCTCGAGGCCGTTGTCAGTTCGGTTTCGCCCTTGGTGTTGCGCGCCATCTTCGACATCGGAATCGCTCAGCGGCGCGAAGGGGTCATCATCGGACTCGCGGTCCTGGCCGCCGGGCTCGCGATCGTGGACGCCATCCTCTCGCTCGCCGAGCGGCGCATCTCGGCGATGGTGGGTGAGGGACTGATCTATGACCTGCGCGCGCGGGTCTACGGTCACATCCAACGGATGCCGATCGCGTTCTTCTCGCGCACCCAGACGGGTGCCTTGATCAGTCGGTTGAACAACGACGTCATCGGCGCCCAGCAGGCTTTTACAGACCTCTTCTCAAACGTCGTCGGCAACGTCGTGCTCGTCACCTTGATCCTTATCACGATGTTTTTCCTGAGCTGGCAGATCACCTTGGTTGCGCTGGTGCTCTTGCCGGTGTTCCTGATCCCGGCCCGGCTCGTCGGGCGGCGATTGGGTGCGTTGTTCCATCGCGGGATGGAGCTCAACGCCGAGATGAACATGGTGATGTCCGAGCGCTTCAACGTCGCCGGCGCGATGGTGGTCAAATTGTTCGGGCGCCCCGACGACGAGATCACGACGTTCCAGCACCGCGCGGGCGAGGTGCGTGACATGGGGGTGCGCCAGGCGACGTACCAACGGTTCTTCTTCGTCGCGCTCGGCTTGACGGCGTCACTCGCCACCGCCTTCGCGTACGGGTACGGTGGGGTCGCGGTCTTGCACGGGACCTTGGCGATTGGCACGGTGGTGGCGCTCACGATGTACGTGACGCGTCTCTACGGCCCACTCACCCAACTGTCGAACCTCAACATCGACTACGTGTCGGCGATGGTGAGCTTCGAGCGGCTCTTCGAGGTCCTCGACCTCGAACCGATGATTCTCGAGAGTCCCGACGCCGTAGCGATTCCCGATGGACCGGTGACCCTTCGCTTCGAGCACGTGTCGTTCTCCTACCCCGGTGCGGACGAGGTGTCACTCGCGTCCCTGGAGGCCGTCGCCACGCTGGACGCCACGCCCCGTACCCCGGTCCTGCACGACGTCAGCTTCGACGTGTCACCGGGCACTATGACGGCGCTGGTTGGACCGAGCGGCGCCGGAAAGACGACGATCTCACTGTTGGTGTCCCGGCTGTACGACGTGGACGAGGGTCACATCAGCATTAATGGACTCGACCTGCGTGACGCGACGGTGGCGTCGCTGAACGCGACCGTCGGTGTGGTGACACAGGATCCGCACCTTTTCCATGACACCTTGCACGCGAACCTGCTGTTCGCTCGACCCGAGGCGAGCGCGGACGAGATTGAGTTGGCGCTCCGCTCGGCCCAGATCTGGAACCTTGTCTCTAACCTGCCCCAAGGTCTCGACACGGTGGTGGGCGAGCGCGGCTATCGACTCTCAGGCGGCGAGAAGCAGCGCGTGGCGTTAGCCCGACTGCTGCTTAAGTCGCCACGGCTGGTAGTGCTCGACGAGGCGACGGCGCACCTGGACTCAGAGAGCGAGGCCGCGGTGCAGCGGGCCCTGGACTCGACGATGGCGTCACGTACGTCGCTCGTCATCGCGCACCGTCTCTCCACGGTTCGTAACGCCGACCAGATCCTGGTCGTAGATGCGGGAACCATCGTGGAGCGCGGGACCCACCACGAACTGCTCGAACACGGACACCTCTATCGGGTGCTCTACGAGACGCAGTTCGCGGACCAGGCGGGTTAGCCCATCGCGTGGGCGCCGCCGTCGACGTGAATAATCGATGCGGTGGTAAGACGCATTAACGGCGAGAGCAGCGCGACGGTGGTGTCGGCGACCGCACTGGAGTCGTGGACGTCCCAGCCGAGCGGGGCGCGCTCGCCCCAGGTGTCCTCGAAGTGCGCGAAACCGGGTATTGACTTCGCTGCGACCGTGCGGATCGGTCCCGCGGCGACCATGTTCACGCGAATGCGGTCGGCGCCGACTTCGCGAGCGAGGTAGCGGCCGAGCGATTCGAGGCCGGCCTTCATAACCCCCATCCAGTCGTAGAGGGGGTAGGCGCGCGAGGCGTCGAAATCGAGTGACACCACCGATGCGCCGCCGTGGGCGGTGCTCGCCTGCAACAGCGGACGGAAGGCGCCGACCAGGGTGGCCAGGG